>JAFMCK010000227.1 GCA_017857825.1 Rhodospirillales bacterium | reverse complement strand
CTACGATGTATTGCACGGCGAAAAAGCTGTCATGGACAAATTTGCCGATTACGGATTTGTTCTTTGTCATAACGAATATACCGTATCGGCGATGGCCCTCGCCCAAAACACCAAGGGCTGGGCAGTATATAATACACCGAGAATGCTCGCCGCTCCGAAACCTGGCATGCCAGGCGAGCCACCTCAGCAAACGACACGGACACGCATCGCACGTCATCTAAATAAATATCCTACGCTGAAACGTTTTCTCGTAAAAATCATCGTTTTTGCCGCAGCGCTGTTAAATAAAGCGCGCTCGTTCAGGCTTGGCTCTAGCGGCGGATCGCACATTTCGATCGTCAATGCGGAAAATAGAATTCCAGAATTCCGAAGCGATAACCCACTATCGAAATCCTTGTCCAAAGGCCTTGGTGACGTGCAATCGAAAACTGTATACCAAGTGGAAGATGTATACTCGTTTTTGGATAAATATTTCGATGGCGATGTTCCCGCGCACGAAGATGAGACATTCTTTGAGCTGATCGGCACGCGACAATAGTCACGGTTCAGCGCCGCTGAAGGTAACGTAAACGGCACTCTACTTGATATGTTTAGGTTAATGCGTCAGAAACATAAGCAACAGAGATAGAAGCGGTAGGCATATCATGGCGAAGACAATATTTTTCGTAGACTTGTCGCATTGCGGGACGATCACGAACGCCGATACCTTTCCATTGGGTGTCGCCTGCGTGGCCGCTTATGCGAAGTCTATGTTTAAAGACAATATATCCGTCGAGATTTTCAAACTGCCGCACGATCTCAATGATCGTCTTAAGGACGGACCACCGAATGTGATATGTTTCAGCAATTATGTCTGGAACCATTTCTTAACGTTGGCATTCGCGCGGCACATTCGCAAAACATGGCCCGACGTGCCAATCATCATGGGCGGACCAAATATTTCGACCGCGACGGACGGTCGAATCCGCTTCTTGCAGGAAAATCCATGCGTCGATTTCTATGTAAAATTTGAGGGCGAGCGCGCTTTTGCGCGGATCATGGAGACGATGCAAGCTTTTCATTTCGATCTTTCGGCGTTGCGCGCGGCGAAACCTGAGATTGAGAACACGCTGTATCTCGCGGACGGCGACCTGATTGAAGGCCCTCAGGAGCGGATTTTCGATCTTACGCAGATACCATCTCCCTACTTGAATGGCATGATGGACAAGTTTTTTGAACAAGGGCTGCGTCCTTTGGTCGAGTTTGTGCGCGGTTGCCCTTATGCATGCACTTTCTGCACGGACTCCCACGAACACCGCAACAAAGTGATGCGACGCCCAGCCGACGTCGTGCGGGCCGAAATGACCTATATTGCCAAACACATGCAATCTGCGTCGGACATGGTGCTCGCAGACCTTAACTTCGGTCAGTACAAGGAAGACGTCGAAGTCTCGGAGATCATTCGCGAGACCATCGACACCTATGGTTGGCCGCGCTCCATCAGTTGTTCACCGGGCAAAAGTCAAGCTGATCGCGTGATGAAGTGCGTGAAAATCATCAATGGTGAAGACCGCGGCATCATGAAATTTGCATCTTCGGTTCAATCGACGGACACCGATGTTCTATCTGCGATCAGTCGCAAGAATTTGCCAATGGATAAATTGCAGCCGATCATGGACTCAGCTAATCATTTCGACGATCACACCGAATACTTTACCGAGATCATACTCGGCCTCCCGCTGGATTCGGTAGAACGTCACTACAACTCTCTGCGCGATACCATTGACCGACTTGGCATGAACATCGTTAACGTGCACCAACTGACGTTGCTGCAAGGCTCGCCGATGGCACTGCCTGAGCAGCGTGAGCGCTATCAGCTCGACGTTCGCCACCGTGTTTTCGTCGGCTGTATCGGCACGTACGAAGTCGGCAGCGAATTCATACCGATCGCGGAGTTTGAGGAAGTTGTCGTTGCGAACAGCACCATGTCGTACGACGAGTGGTTGCAATGCCGAATTATGAGCTTGCTGGTCAAGGTATACATCGATCGCGACTATTTCATCGAGGTTTTTGGCTTCATCAAACGGTTGGGCCTATCCGCTGTCGATTTGCTTGAAATTATCAAGTCCGACATGACAAAAAAATATGCCGGCATGTCCGATGTCATCGATAGGTTCCTGCTGAAGACCGAAGAACCGCTTCATGACCGCTTCGAGGACATTCAGAAGTTTGTGCTTAATACCGAGACCGTCGAAAAGTTCCGCACGGGTGAACTTGGCGGCAATGAACTGCTTGTTCACCGCGCGCTGTTGTACCTAAACCACCAAGACGATCTTCATGGTGCCCTTCATGACGCTGCGAAAGAACTTCTCGCTCGCAACGACTTACTGACCGACGAATATGCGCGGTACCTGGAGCAGGCGGTTCATTACAGCCAGACGCGAAAATTCAGCCCGCGCAACTTCGCAACCGAAATTGTTTCCGAGTTCGATTTCGACTTCCCCAGCGCGAAAGCCAGCGGTTATCGCGTTCTGCCGTCTGAAATAAAAATGGGCCGTAAGAAAATGCGCTTTTATTTCAATGACCTGGCTCGGTCTGAGATCAAGTATGCGCTGCAGACCTGGGTGAAGCCCAAACAAGAACTATTGGACGATTTCGAAAAGTTGGCCGCCGTTGACTTATCGAGTGACGGGCAAACGATGTATAGCTTCGGTAAGCTGTTCCATAACAGTAACCTGCGTGTGATGAACCGATCAGTTCAGTCAATAAGCGCGAACTAGAAAATTGCACGAAGACCGTCCGCCCCTTTTCCCTTCCGGAAACCTACTGAAGTGGGTCGTGCTTCAATGGCACCAAACTATGCAACGACCTTGGCGATTGCTGAGCGGGCCGATAAAACTCGTTACCTCAGATTTTGCCAGTTGCAGCATTAGCGTTGTACGCTGTGCTTTAACAGTCTTCGATCGCTTCGACACGATGCAAAGATTTAATTTTTTTCGTCAAAGACGCGCGATATTGCTGTATCATCAAGGTGCATTTTTACTGGATCAAAACGACGTTGAAACCGCTGACAGCGTCTTTGAAGAGTGCGTTGGGACAAGCACCGATCCGCATCATTTTTTCATCGCAGGCGCCTGCAAACTTGCTGGCCTTGGGCGCATTGAAGAAGCGAATAAACTATTCCATCAGGCGAACCTCCTTCGAAATCCATTGAAATCACAAAACAACCAGAGAAGCCTCAGCCATATGTGGGCAGGTAATTTCGGTCATATTGCTCTTATCGATTATGTCGTAAAGATGACTATATTGGAAAATGGCGCTAGCGATGACATCACCCTTTTTATCGACGAAGGCAACAAGGTCGCGAATGAGTTTTTCCTGCATCAGTGGTCAAATACGATCAACTTCAAAACATCGAAAAAACCCATTTTCGGCCGCTTCAAGACAAATGACCCCAACCACTACGACCTAGTTGGCCCACGCCTTCCTGACGGCACGACCGCCCACCTTTGGAATGTTGCTGCGAACGTTTATCGGAACTGGTATGCGCAAAACCGCGGGCCAATCCTCACCTTCCCTGAGGACTTGAGACAAAAGGGCCGCGAGTTGTTAGAAAGCGTCGGGATACCGGAAGATGCCTGGTTCGTCGCCGTGCACGTCCGCGAACCCACATCGAAGGCGTATCATGTCGGCCTTCATGATGCCTTAAACGCGCGCATCGACAGCTACTTGCCCGCGATCAAAGAAATCACCGCGCGCGGTGGATGGGTTGTTCGCATAGGTGATACGAATATGAGCAATCTCCCCGACATTCGAAATGTCATCGATTATTGCCATAGCCCGTCAATTCGCGCCGACTGGATGGACATTTTTCTATGCGCCGAGTGCCTTTTCTTATTGGGCACTTCGTCTGGGCCGGCGTATGTACCGCAGCTCTATGGAAAACCAGCGGTACTCACCAATTGGTGGCCGCCGGCGCAGCGCCCGTGGCATGCCGGGGACATTTTTGTTCCCAAGATCCACTGGAACACCAAAGAAAATAGAGCTTTGACCCTTGAAGAGACACTTCAAGAACCTTTCGGGTACTGCAATTCTCTACAGTACCTCCGTCAAAAATATGCCGTAGAGATCCACGATAACGACCCAGAAGATATTACGGACGCCGTCATCGAAATGTTCGACGCGTTAGAGGGGGCGTCTTCGGCGAGTGCGAAGGATGAGGCCCGTCGACTGCGTGCCAATCGCGTATACGATGACAATAAGGCGTTGGGTCTCGGTGAGATAGCGCATGGGTTTGCGCGACGCCACGCGCATCTGATTGATGATCCGAACCCCGAAAGACAGGCAATCTAACAATGGCAATCAATGCACTTCAGGTTGCTTGGCTGACACGCCTCAACGAATTGGGTGTATTCTTCGATGGCGCCTCCCTAGTGGAATTCAGTCCGCAAGATGTTCTGGCATCAAGACGCGTCGTTGAAAAAATTGCCGTGCCGAAAGCGCGAAGCAAAAACGCTTCATCGCTGATCGAGAAAGTTTATGCCGATGACGGCAAACTGAAACCATCGGTTGCATCATTATACGAGATGTTTGGGGTAACACGCTACGCGTCGGTCGACCTCCTGGACCATCGCGCCAATTGGAAACAGGACTTCAATCATCGTTTCAAACTGCCTCGGCGATTCGATATCGTCACGAATTTCGGCACGGCAGAGCACGTCTTCAATATTGCCAATGTATTCGCATCCATCCACGACGCGTTAATGCCCGGCGGGGTTGCGTTGCATGTGCTGCCGGCATTTGGCGATATCGATCACGGGTTTTTCAACATCCACCCAACCTTATATTTTGATCTGGCGCAGGCGAACGGGTATGTCATCGAAGATTTGCTGTACGTGGATCGTTGGGATTTGCGAAACTGCGTGCTTGAAGAAACCCAGGCACCCGACGGTTGTTTTGACGGCCTGCCTATCACACAGGAAGTCCTAAAAGATCGCGAAACATTGCAACGTCGCGTGTCCGAGACTTTTCTCAAAAACCTGCAAAGTCCGTCCGCCGACCAATACGGAAAGACGTTTCCGAGCATTGCCTATGATTACTGTATTTGTGCGCTCCGGAAAGTCGATGACGCACCCTTTAGATACCTAATTCAAGGGTATTACGGGGGTGGGTCTGTTGCGACGACGCCCGGTATTATTGA
>JAFMCK010000226.1 GCA_017857825.1 Rhodospirillales bacterium | reverse complement strand
TAATGCCGAGACCAACACGCACGCAAAGATCAACTTGATTAAGGCGCCCGCCTTCAGCTCGCGCCCCGTATGCCCATGCGTTGCGCGGACCATCACAGCCAAGGTCATGATGCCGATGGCCCCAGCGCCAAGCGCATGGGTCGATGCGGCGGGTGGCACTTGGTCCGGCCAAAATACGCCCAACGCGATCAACGCGAAGCCAATGGGCACGAACGCGTAACCAATGTGCAAGATGAATACCATCAAATCGCTGACGGCACGCCATCCGACCCAGCGTGCAAGTCGGATGCCTTGCAGGATTGCCGCGCCCGCAGTCAGGGCGCCCGTCAATATATGCGAAGGCACAGCAACCCAAAATGCCAACGCCAAAATGGAAATGCCGAGCGCCATCGCATCAAAGCGCCCAAACGTCGCCGGCATGCGCCCGTCGGGTGCTTCCCGTGCGAGCCAATTACGCGTGAAAGACGGAATGATCCGCCCGCCTATGAGCATGATCAACATAATTGCTGCGGCCAGCGCCCCCCGACGACTGAGGTCCGTGATCCCTTGGGTATGCGCTTCCATATGAAAGCCGACGTTGGCTGCGACCAACAAGGCAAGCGGAATTAGCACACGGAAATTGCGCCAGTTTTTACCGGCACATATCTCAACCGCGATTACCCCCAGCACGGCGAGTAAGAACGCAACATCGATCAGCAGCGTCCAGCCCCAACCAATGTAGGCAGAAAAAACCATGGCCACCCGTCCGGCCAGCCAAAGCAGTATCAACACCAAAAGCGGCCAGCCTGTGACCGGCATCCGTCCGGTCCAGTTGGGCACAGCCGTAAACAAAAAACCCGTGACCACCGCACCTAAAAAACCGAACAGCATTTCATGTATATGCCAGTCTACGGGCGCCATCAGCGTCGGTATGGTCACCTCACCATAGTATTGCGGCATCCAAAGCAACACGGCGAACCCCGCATAAAGCGTGCCCATGAAAAAGAATCGGCGAAACCCGTAACTGAGCACCGCCGGTCCCGCATAAATAGGTGGACGCGTCATTGCTGTATATCCCTCTAAAACGCTCTATGATCAGAGCTAAACGAATGTTGCGTACATAGCAGTATTTCGGTGTCCCGCGTTTGCGCTGCATCAAACCAGGATGACAATTTGTTGACCAAGCTCGACCCCGCGTTAATCAGAGACCTGCCGCCGTTTTCAGGCATGACACTGGATCAAATGACCACGCTGCTGGCCAAGGCGACGCCACTGCGGGCAGATAAAGGCAGCCATATTTTTGACATGGGTGCGGAAGCGCGATCGTTTTTCTTGTTGTTGGACGGCTACATCCGCGTCGTCCGCACAACACCCAACGGCGAACAAGTGATCGCTCGCTATATTGCCAGCGGCGAGTTGTTCGGAATCGCCGAAGCACTCGGCATGAAACAATATCCAGCCAGCGCCGTGGCAGCCGTTGATTGCGTTGCCCTTTCTTGGCCGTCTGACATATGGCACGCCACCGCCGCCGCCTACCCCGCATTTGCCACCAACACCTACAAAACCATCGGTGGCCGGCTGCAAGACGCACAGGACCGTTTGGTCGAAATGGCGACCGAGCGCGTTGAACAGCGTGTCGCCAGCGCGATCTTGAACTTGGTTGAGCGGTCCGGACGCCAGACCGACGACGGCATCTTGATCGATTTCCCGATCTCGCGCCAAGATATCTCCGAGATGACCGGCACCACCCTACATACGGTGTCCCGCTTGATGAGCGGTTGGGAGAATGACGGGTTGGTCAAAAGCGGTCGGCAGAAAATCACCGTCATCGGCAGCGAGGCATTGTCCCTGATCGCCAACAAAGAGGGTTCCTCCCAATGACACTCAAACTTGTGATCGCCAAACCTAGCCCATTTGCACGCAAGGTGAGGGTCGCGCTGCGCGAAAAATGGATTGAGTACGAAGAGGTGATGGACGTGCCATGGAATCCGGATACCAAGGCACCGTCACTCAATCCGCTTGGCAAGATTCCGATTCTGATCTGCGAAGACGGCCACACGGTGTTCGACAGCAGCGTCATTATTGAATACCTGGAAACCTTGGGCCAAGACCCGCAGTTGATTCCGCGCGAGCCCACCGAACGGGTGAACGTACGGCAAATCGAAGCTTTAGCCGACGGCGTGTCCGACGCAGTGGTACTGATCGTTTTAGAATCCAAACGCCGCGCCGACCTGATCAGCCAAGACTGGCTGACCCGGCAACGTGCCAAGGTCGATGCAGGCCTAAAGGCGCTGTCGGATATGTTGAAAGGCAGGACATGGTTCGTCGGTGACCATATAACCGTCGCTGACATCGCTGCGGCATGTGCACTGGCTTACGTCGACACCCGCATCCCCGACGTCGCGTGGCGCACCAAGCATCCTGGATTGGTGGCATTCTCAAATAGACTGGAAAGCCGACCGTCGTTCGCCGCAACGCGCCCCGAACCGCAGGATATCGTACCCTTGAACTAACCCTTAAACGAAACGAAAAAGGGCGCAGTCATTGACCGCGCCCTTTGATTTCCGAAATACACCGGAAATTAGCAGCTTATATCGTAAACCTTACCACCGTAGACGGCCTTATATTTCTTTTTCCCGACCTCTTCGAGAGGAGAGCAAAGCTCCGTGCCAAAGTTGGTGCAAAGCTGATTGCCTTTGAGCGACCAACTACCCTGGACAGTATCGCCACCGATCACGCGGTCGGCTTCGCCCGTCGATTTCGACGTTGTCGAATAGTAGTAGTCTTCACCTTCGACGCCGCCGGAACTCCAGGTGCACGTGCCACCACCCATTTTGAAGATAGCCTGAACGGCTTTAGCATCGAGCGTGTTGCTCGCTTTTTCGGTTGTTTCCTCAGTGGCACAGGCGGACAACGCGAGCACTGCACACGCAGCAACTGCAAGATTTTTTAAGTTCATTTTGATACCTTAAAAGAAGTTTCAGATGACGAATCTGCGTAGGAAACCGCTGGCGCGGCGTGCAGATGAGCTTGATTATTGGCGTTTTCTTGCGCGTGTCTAGGGAATCTGGTGAAGATAGTCAAATAATCACACATCCATACCGGACGAGTCAGCTGTGGCAAGAAGCTGGCACCGATCTGGATAAATTTGGCGCACTGCAAACGCGCATCTATGTGCAACAACCGAATATTTTTCAGTGTTTCTCAGTGTTTCTCAGTGTTTCTCTGGCGCCACCAAACCGCACAGGTGCGCCATATCTTTCAAGAAAATCTTGACGTGCGCCATCGGGCTTTTCTTCACTAAGCGCTTTTGCGTATAGGATTCCCATGTCAGGCGCTGCACATCTTTGTCGGCACAGATGCTGACGAAGCGTTCACGGCGCTTGTCGGTGGTGTACCAGAATTTCTGCATCATCCCCAAAATCCAGAACACCTTACCGTGCTCGCGCATGAAGCGCTTGCGGGCTTGTGTCAGCGCTCTAACGTTACCGGTGCGCAAAAATTCCGCTGCCGCCTGTGCCGACAACTGGCCGGCCAACATGGCGTAATAAATTCCCTCGCCGGATGCCGGTGCGACCACACCAGCCGCATCACCGGCCAAGATGACGTTCTTGCCGTCATCCCATTTCTTGAGTGGTTTCAACGGGATCGGGGCACCCTCACGGCGAATCGTTTCAACGTCACCCAGACCGGCAGTGTGACGAAGTGCACCCACCGCGTCTTTCAGCGAAAAGCCTTTCACTGCCGATCCCGTGCCCACACTGGCGGTTTTACCGTGCGGAAAAACCCAGCCGTAAAAGTCCGGCGAGATGCGCCCGTCATAAAATACATCGCATCGATCCTCTTCGTACTTTGGCGCTTCGCCATTGGCGGGGGTGCGAACGATTTCATGATATGCAAACACGCACGGCACACGTTCCGCATTGGGCATCGTCTGCTTCGCGACTTTAGAGCGCGCGCCGTCTGCCCCGACCACGGCTTTCGCGCGGACGCTTTTCATCTCGTCGTCGCGCCCCATAACGCCGGATTTATAAAACACCGTGACCAAACCATCAGCGCCGTATTTGATTTTTTCGAACACACCGGTTTCGCGAACGGCACCGGCACCGGCTGCCCGATTTCGTAGGTATTCATCGAACACATCGCGGTCGACCATACCGACGTAGCCGATCTCAACCGGCATATCGACTTCGCGTGCGCTCGGCGAGATGATCCGTGCGGAATTCACCTTGGCAACGATCTGGCTGTCGGGGATATCAAAGTCTTCAATCAGGCGTGGGGGAATCGCACCGCCGCAAGGCTTAATTCGCCCGGCCCGGTCCAGCAGCATGACCGAGTATCCGGCGCGCGCCAGTTCCGTTGCCACCGTCGCCCCCGAAGGACCGCCGCCGACGACAATGGCATCAAACGTCTGTTGATTTGAAACCTGTGCGTTTTCCATCTCTATTCGCCTTTCCTACCAATCGCCAGCATCAGAGCGCCGGCATATTGTTAACGTTGTTGTCGAGACCGAGCGCTTCAGTACGCCCCGTGCTGCTGATCCCGACAGCCAGATAAGCCGAGACCAAAAATAAAATCGCTTCGAGGGCAAAGACCGAGGTAAACGCCGTCGACGCTGAACCTGAAAAATGCCGGACCGCATCCAGCGCTACCGTGCCGACAAGACCGCCGACGCCGAACGCGATCGCTTGCGCAGCCCCCCAAAGTCCCATCCGAGTGCCTTCGCGCTTCTCTTTGCCCTGGCGCACCATCCCCATCATCGACCCGATGGCGGCGACCGCGAACGCACCATTGGCGACGCCCAGCAAGAACACAGCTGCTTGCAGCGGAAAGCTTGGCCCGACCTTGGTGGCGAACGCCAACGACGCCAGCATCACCGCCGACGCCAAACATCCGCCGACCGCCCATGCCCGCATCGAGCCGAATCGGCCCCGGCCAAAGCCTGTACCCAAAATGGCCACTAAGATCATTCCGATAAACACACCGCCGTGTTGGGTACCGGAAAGTTTGGTGGATTCGCCCGGCGTCATCCCAAAAATCTCGCCGCCAAAGGGCTCAAGAATCAAATCCTGAGCGCTGTATGCGAGCATTGAGACAAACACGAAAAGCGCAAATTGTCGCGATCGGGGCTCCCGCCAGACATCCAAGAATGCGGCAACAAATCCAACAGGCGCCGCATCAGTCTGCGCCGTCGTCTCAGAGG
>JAFMCK010000225.1 GCA_017857825.1 Rhodospirillales bacterium | reverse complement strand
TCGCCGTCATACGAAACGATGCCGACGGACTCCTGCCCCCGGTGCTGTAAGGCGTGAAGGCCTAGCGCTGTATGGGCTGCAGAATCGATATGCCCGTAGGTGCCGTACAATCCACATTCTTCATGCAGATGGTCGTCATCCAGAAAATCAGCGGCGGCATCAGTCATAGCGGCATCCTAGTACTTTTGTCCCTTAATTGGAACTGGGATTGGAACTTGTATCTGCACCGGTACCGTCAATCAGGCGTTCCATGCCCTTTCGGGTTCCGGCGTCGTATCCTTCGGTCTTCGGTGCATTCGGCTGTTTCGGTGCCGGGGAATTCAATCGTTGTAAGTCTATGCCACCGCTGTCGTCGCCCGTGATCGAACGTGCGCTGATGTGGTCAGGCACGAGTGCCTTAAGTAGGGCGGCGCCCGGTTTTATCAACTGTATTGTCCGCGCCGACTGAACCATCTGCGGCTGCTCGGCCGGCGGCATAATCACTTCCAGGCCAATGTAGGCGACGCAGACCAGCACGGCGCCGCGCGCCAAGCCGAACAGAAAGCCAAGTGAACGGTCGAGCACATTCAGCGCGCTCGATTGCACTTGCTTGGCCACCGCGCGGGTAAGCAGTGATAAAAACACCAGGGTGACAATGAAGATCACAATGCCTGCGGTCAGGTCCGCAGCGATTTCTAACGGGATGTATTTGCGGGCAAATGGTTTTGCATACGGAAAGCCGTAGAACGTTGCGAAGATCGCACCGATCCATCCACCGACCGAGAGCACTTCGTGCACAAAGCCGCGCGCATAGGCGAGAACGGCTGAAATTAAAAGGACCGCCAGTACCCCGATATCGATCACATTGACCGGAAAATCTGACAGTGAGTCCATGTGCCGATCCTTAGCCCAAGGCCTGCTTTTGGCGCGGCTTGGGCAGCACGGCCTGGGCAAGGTCACGAATGTGGGCGATCTCAACGATGTCGAGGCCCGTCGCATTAACAGCCGACTTGCTGCCAGATTTCGAAGTTCGGATGCGTGGGATGATGGCGCGGGTGAATCCCAACTTTGCGGCCTCCTTCAGGCGGGCGTCGATCCGCGATACGGGGCGGATTTCCCCGGAAAGCCCGATCTCGCCGAACACCACGGTGGCACCATGAATGGCCTCACCGCTTTGCGACGATAACAACGCGGCGGCAACCGCGAGATCGGCGGCGGGCTCAGAAATCTTCAGACCACCTGCGACGTTGAGATATACGTCTAAGGGCCCTAGTGCAAGGTCTGCGCGGGCATCCAAAACCGCCATGACCATGGCCAATCGGTTGGTGTCCCAGCCAATCACGGCGCGCCGCGGCGTGGCCAGCGCGCTCGGCGCCACAAGTGCTTGAATTTCCACTAAAACCGGGCGCGAGCCTTCGATGCCTGCAAAAACGGCCGCACCCGACACGTCGCCTTCGCGGTCCGCCAGAAACAATTCCGACGGGTTCGAAACTTCGACCAAGCCGGCGTCCGACATTTCAAACACGCCGATTTCGTCCGCCGGGCCGAAGCGGTTTTTGACGGCGCGCAGGATACGGAACTGGTGCGAGCGCTCGCCCTCAAAATGCAGCACGGTGTCGACCATGTGCTCAAGCACACGCGGGCCGGCGATGGTGCCTTCTTTGGTGACGTGGCCGACAAGCAGCAGCGCAAAGCCGCGCCGCTTCGCCAGTCGGATCAATTCTTGTGCTGACGCCCGCACCTGCGACACGGTGCCGGGGGCACTTTCTAGGTTGTCCAAATACATGGTCTGGATGGAATCGATCACCACCACATCGATGTGATCGGGCGTATCGAGTGTTGAGACGATATCGCGCACGTTGGTCGCAGTTGCCAATGCGACGGGTGCCTTATCGAGATCGAGCCTGCGTGCACGTAGCCGCAGTTGCGCAATCGCTTCTTCACCGGAGATATAAACCGTTTTGCTGCTCTCGGCGAGTTTTGCGGTCGCCTGCATTAACAAGGTGGATTTGCCGATCCCAGGTTCGCCACCAATCAGTACGGCAGAGCCGGGAACCAAGCCACCGCCGGTGACGCGGTCGAATTCTTCAATCCCAGACACCCGCCGCGGCGGGTCTTTTTCCGAGCCTTCGAGGCCGACGAAGTTGATTTTCTTGCCGCGCTTTCCGCCAAGCCCTTTAGGCGCACTTTCAGATGCCGCCTCTTCGGTCAGGCTGTTCCATGCCCCGCAGGCATCGCATCGCCCCATCCATTTTGAATGGGTGGCGCCGCACTCCTGGCAGACGTAGCTGGATTTCGCCTTGGCCAAGCCGGATCCTCGCTGAATTGCGCAAGACGAAGGCTTACGCCATCCGCTCATTCATCGCAAGCCGCCATGGTGCCCGCCGGTTTTACGGCAGCGCTGTGGAAGATACCGGCGAATCGAAGGATTGGTTGGCTGGTGTCGCGTCAGGGTCCCTCTCCCCCCATTCTCGGGGGGGCGAGGGACTAAGTGGGCCTTTAACGCCGCACAGCCATCTTGATCGGGCCGTCGGCGCGGCCATGAATGAATTGTTGGATGTAGGGGTTGTCGGTGTGGTCCATAGCGTCGGTTGAACCGGCCCAGATGATACGGCCATCGTACAGCATGGCGATGCGATCGCCGATCTTGCGGGCGGAAACCATATCGTGGGTGATGGTGATGGCGGTGGCGCCGATCTCTTGGTTGACGTGGACAATCAGATTGTTGATGACGTCGGCCATAATCGGATCAAGGCCGGTGGTCGGTTCGTCAAAAAAGATGATCTCTGGATTTGTCGCGATGGCGCGGGCGAGGCCGACACGCTTTTGCATGCCACCCGAAAGTTCGGCGGGCGACAGATCGAGCACATCCGGGGCCAGGCCCACCAAGCGAAGTTTTTCGGCGGCAATGTCGCGGGCGTCGGCGCGCGAGCACATCTTGCGGGCCAGCAAGCCAAACGCGACGTTTTCCCAGATCGGCAGGGAGTCGAAGAGCGCGGCCGCCTGGAACAACATGCCGACTTGGCGGTTAATATCCTCACGGGCGCCCTCAGACATCTGTGTGACGTCTTGGCCGTCGATGTAGATCGCACCGCTGTCCGGCTTGAGCAGGCCCAACATGCACTTGATGGTGACGGATTTGCCGGTGCCGGAACCGCCGATGATGACCAGGCTTTCACCTTTGCCAACTTCCAGGTCGACGTGGTCCAGCACAACTTTGCGTCCGCCCGCAAAGGTTTTGCGGACGCCGGATAGGGTGATCTTTGCGGCGTTATCCTGCGACATCTTTGCTGAAGAACAAGAGGGTCAGGATATAGTTGAAACACAAAATCAAAATCGAAGCCGAAACCACGGCGTTTGTGGTTGCCTTACCCACGCCCTGTGCGCCGCCGCCCGAGTGATAGCCGTGATAGCAGCCCATCAACGTGGTCAGGAAGCCGAACATCGAGGCTTTTACGAGGCCGGAAATCACGTCCATCGGCTCAAGGAATTCCCAGGTGTTTTGCAGGTAGTTGGACGGGTTGAAGCCGAGCTTATACACCGACACTAAATAGCCGCCGAACACGCCGATGATGTCGGCGACAAAGATCACCAACGGCAACATCACCGTGCCTGCGATCAGGCGAGGCGCAACCAAGTATTTCATCGGGTTGGTCGATAGCGTGGTCAGCGCGTCGACTTGTTCGGTGACGCGCATGGTGCCGATTTCCGCGGCCATCGCAGCACCGATGCGCCCGGCCACCATCAAGCCGCCGAGCACAGGGCCTAATTCGCGGGTGATTGAAAGCACTACGACGTTGGCAATCGCACCTTCGGCAGAGAATCTGGCAAAGCCTGTATAGCTTTGCAGCGCCAACACCATACCGGCAAAAATCGCCGTCAGGCCGACGACGGGCAGGGTGAAGAAACCGATCTCGATAATCTGGCGCAGCAGCTGCCGCCCATAGAACGGCGGGCGAAAACAATGCGAGACGCCGAGCGCCGTAAAAGCCGCCAGCCTGCCTGAGGTCGCAAGAAACGCGATAAACGCGCGACCGATTGGACGCAGGGGATTCATCATGCACCGGTTCCCTCGTAAAGGCGGCGATAGCGCCGTCCGAGCCCGGTTAATACTTCATAGGGGATGGTCTGCCAATCCCGCGCAAGATCATCGGGGGTACGATGAGCGCCGATGAATTCCGCAATGGCGCCTGCGTGCACCAAATGTGCGGGGACATCGGTGACGTCCAGGGTGATCAAATCCATCGATACGCGCCCGGCAATCGGCGCCGGATGGCCGGAAATGTGCGCCATGCCGGTGGTGGGGTGGCCACGATGAAAGCCGTCTGCGTACCCGATCGGCACGGTGGCGATGCGGCTTGGTCGCGTCACCGGATAGGTTGCGCCATAGCCGACCGTTTCCGGCGGTGCGACGTCGCGAACTTGGATGATACGCGCGGTCAGGCGCACCGGATTCGCCATCGGATTGTCTGCGAACGGAGTCGGGTTGCCGCCGTAAAGAGCGATGCCCGGCCTGGCCACGTCGAAATGGTAATCGCCGCCCAGAAATATCCCCGACGAGTTGCTAAGCGATCCTTGCCCGATGCCAAGGCTGTGAAACGCAGACGTGAACGCTGCCAATTGTTGGCCGCTTTGTGGGCTGTCCGGGTCATCGGCATGGGCGAGGTGGCTCATCACCAACTGTACGTCGATGCCGTCCAGCAGGGCCGTGGCATCGTCCAAGAATGCCTTGGTCTCGGTCCGATCGAGACCAAGGCGGCACATTCCGGTATCAATATGTATATCGGCTTTTAGTTTTTGCCCCCGCGCATGCGCGGCATTACGCCAAAGTTGAATGTCGCCCAGCGCATTCAGGACCGGAATAAAATCCGCTTCAAGATATTCGTCGATGGCGTTGGGTAGGGGCCCGTTGAGAATATGAATACGGGCGTCGGGCAATTCGTCTCTGACCACAATGCCCTCGGTCGGATGGGCGACAAAGAAGTCACGGCACCCGGCGGCCCATAGGGCGCGGACTAACGGCGCGGCGCCCAGACCATAGCCGTCGCCCTTGACCGCCGCACCGGCCTTGGCGCCGACCAATTTGGACTGCAATAGGCGATAGTTGGCTGCGACGACATCAAGGTTGATGGTCAGCTCTGTCGCATACAGGGAGGGCGCGGCGCTCATGACCGCTAGTGTCAATAATCGCTATGATGTTCGTCAAGGTTTCCGAAG
>JAFMCK010000224.1 GCA_017857825.1 Rhodospirillales bacterium | reverse complement strand
GCGGGCGGCGGAGGCTATCGTTTCACGTATCGCCGAAACGATCTCCTGGTTGCCGTCATAGAACTGACGCCCCGCATCCGTCAATCGCACGGTCTGGGTCGTTCTATGCAACAATATGAAGCCAAGCCGGGCCTCCAGATCCTTGATCCGCCGTGACAAGGCCGATGCATCAATCGAGAGGCGCTCGGCGGCGCGTTTGAAACTCAATTCGTCCGCCACGGCGATAAAGGCGGTTATCTGATCAAGGTCAGGCAATTTTTTCATGCTCAAGTTTTCGCACCTTATTGCAATATTGACAATAACATAGGGAAATACGGCCATTTTTAAGGGTTATGAGCCATGTTATGAATGTTTATGCCGCAATCGCGCTTGCGGCCTGATAAATGAACAATCGTCACAACTATCGGAATAAAGTAAAATGGTGACTGAAAATCTGGATGCCATGCTGCAGAAAGCTTTTGATGAAAGCACTAAAATTTACCAGGAACGCGGCTTTCAGCGGCGCATCGGTTTCGGCAAAAAACCAGCCATCATTAGTGTCGACCTGGCGAACGCCTGGACCCGGCCCGGCAACCCGTTTACCTGCGACATGGACAAGATGGACAATGAGATTATCCCCGGCATGCAACGCCTGCTTGAAGCTGCGCGCGCCAACGGACACGTCGTTGTGCATGTAACGACTGCTTACCAGAATACGGATCGAAAAGACCCCCACACCGACATGGGGCAGTGGCACAACAAAATTCCTGTCGAGGCCGTCAATCTTGCGGACGAGAACTTGTGGGCAATCGACTCGCGGATCGCCCCCGTCGAAGGCGAGTGGGTGATGATGAAAAAGCGCGCGTCATCGTTTTCCGGGACGCCTCTCGCCGGTTACCTGCAGACCTGTGGAGTGGACACCCTGATTGTCACGGGCGTCACGGCGACGGCGTGCGTCCGGACAACAGTTTGCGATGGGCTTCAGGAGGGATTTCGCACCATCGCGGTGCGGGAGTGTATCGGTGATCGAGTTCCGGGTGCTGTAGCCTGGAACCTATATGACATTGACGCGAAATTTGCCGATGTCGAGTCAGTCGATACCTGTGTGAACTATCTAAAGAACGTCGAAGGCTGGAACCAGCCGGCGAGTTAGCGGTGGCCCTGAAGGTTTCGGTGTGTTTCTCCTTCTGGCTATAAGCAGACCACCTTTGCGCATCAGAATTTCGACCGCTCTCCAACTAACAGCGGACATGAAGGCGTAGGGGGTTATTCGGCTTAAACCAATGAGCCCTGCGCCGTGTCCTCAACGAGGTGGATGTGACCATCACCGCTGAGGCTGAGGCTGTTTTTGCGTCTTGGCCCTTTAAGTTTTTGGACTTCATCAAGGGCGTTAAGCGGCATCCAATGCTCGATAAACCGACACGCGGCTGATATTCAGTTCGCGGGCGATAGCGCTCACGCTCTGCCCAGCCTCTTTAAGGTCTCGCACCTTATCGACATCCACGGAGCGCTTACGCCCTTTGTACTTACCCGCCTTCTGTGCCTTGGCAATGCCCTCGGCCTGGCGCTCTTTGCGGAGACCTGTTTCAAACTCTGCAAATACACCCAGCATATCAAAGAAGGCTTTGCCGGCAGCAGAGCCAGTGTCCACGTTCTGCTCCGTTGCGCGGAGGGAAATACCGCGCTCCTTCATTTCGTGGACCATGTTTTGTAAATCACGAATGGAGCGGGCCAGTCTGTCGATGCGGGTGACAACCAAGGTGTCGCCCTCACGCATGAACTGCAGAAGGGTCTTCAACTCTGGCCTGTCCGACTTTGTGCCGCTGATCTTTTCTGATCGGATGTGTTCGCACCCTGCAGCTTTCAGCGCTGCCTCTTGCACACTGAGATCCTGATCAGCCGTGCTGACCCTCGCGTATCCGTATATCGCCATGATGAAGCCTTTCTGTAAACTTAGGGTTTAAACTCTTTGTTTGTACATGTAACAAAATATAATATCAACCCTATTATTACAGAGCATATGTAACATTTTGAATGTAAACTTAGAGTATACTTAAAAGTTACAGGGCCAGAATTGTTTTGATCCCAAGACCGGCGCTTGTATCGATCAAAGAGGGGGGGCACCCCCAAAAGCGGTTCGCGAATTTGTATATTCGATGCTACGCGTGTAATTTTTTAAAAATTAAGCAAAGGAAAGTTATGCTTCGTCATATTGTCTCAATCTTTATCATTCTCTTCTCAATAACTCCGGCACAAGCCAGGCAAGACGTAGTGCGTCTTAGCTGTCACGGCTTCATAAAAGCAAGCGACCCAAGTAAAGATTACGAGTCATTTCGACCTTTCAGCGAAGCATATGTCTTCATCGAACAAGGTCGAATTTTGAATGACGGCATTCATGATTACGTGAGGGAGAATAATTATTCAGGAGAAATATGGGAGTATGATATTACTAATTATCCTCCCAGAGTGCGGGCTGGAACACCTTCTGACAAAAAGGAAGCCCTCAAGACCCTCGCAAAGAAAACTTTGAGCCTTTTTGTTGATAGCCTGACATTGTCAATCTCCCATGGGCCCTGGCCGAATGACAAAAACGGCTACCGAACCCTCACGTCGATGTCTTGCGTGCCGTTTGAAAACCCTTTCAAAAAAATCAGATACCAAGATGATCACACAATTGATCACAAACCTATCCACATGAAGGCTGATTTAACGGCAAGTGCAAATCGCCAACACATACACTCAGCCACGGTGAGCGGGACTTTCCACGTTAATCGATAAGCAGCCATACGCTTAATAACGTTTTCGAGTCCCGTCACTCCCGCCATTACTTCCCATTCTAAAGATAAAGCGGGCCCCATCGGCGGCCCCCATAAAGCATGCCTCACGGCCATTCCCCCGATAACTTCCAGGAACTGCCGCAGGCATTGTTAGGGATATTTGACGGCGACCTGCGACCGTGCGCTAAGACTCCAGATACCGCTAAGCGATTTCGAGAAGTCGCAATGAGTGGATGGAGTGCGGTCGGCGGCGGGGCAACGCTCGGGAGAGGGGGAATCAAAACACGGCAAATCGGGGCTATTGCGCGGTCTCGCTGCACCTGCGAAAAAAACCTCAAATAGGCGCGCCTTTGCATTGAAAAATAGGCGCTTGTGGGGCATACCTTAAATGCCTACCGTTGTTAAAACGGGGTTGCGATGCGGGATCCAGTGGATGCGCTCGCCGACGTCGAAGGCTGGCGTAGGCCGGGGAGAGGGAAGCGTTGGAAGGCTTATTGAGCGAATACCTGCCGATCCTGATTTTTATTGGGATCGCTACCGCCATCGCATGCGTCGCGGTGCTGGGTTCTTACATCGTTGCGCCGCAACGGCCGGACGTTGAAAAGAACTCAGCTTACGAATGCGGTTTTGAGGCGTTTGAAGACGCACGTCACAAATTTGATGTGCGCTTTTACTTGGTCGCCATTCTATTCATCATTTTTGACCTTGAAGTCGCGTTCTTGTTCCCGTGGGCCATCTCGCTGGGCAGCATCGGCGTTTTTGGCTTTTGGTCGATGATGGTGTTCCTTGGCATTCTTACCATCGGATTCGTCTACGAGTGGCGTAAAGGAGCCCTGGAATGGGAGTAAGTAACGCACCAGCGCCAACGGGTATGCCGTTACCGCCAGGCGCCGAACAAGATGAAATTCTGCGCCAAGTTACCGGCGAGCTGCAGGATAAAGGCTTCGTCATCGCATCCGTCGACAAGTTGGCCAATTGGGCGCGCACCGGATCGCTGTGGCCGATGACGTTTGGTCTGGCGTGCTGCGCCATCGAGATGATGCACGCTTACGTCAGCCGTTATGACTTGGACCGCTTTGGCGTCGTGCCGCGCCCAAGCCCCCGTCAATCCGACGTGATTATCGTCGCCGGCACGCTGACCAACAAAATGGCCCCGGCATTCCGCAAGGTTTATGACCAGATGGCCGAGCCGCGCTATGTGATCTCGATGGGATCATGCGCCAACGGCGGCGGCTATTATCATTATTCATATTCGGTGGTACGCGGTTGCGACCGCGTGGTGCCGGTCGACGTCTATGTACCAGGCTGCCCACCAACGGCAGAGGCACTGGTTTACGGCGTCTTGCAACTTCAAAAGAAAATTCGCCGCACCGGCGTGCTGTTCCGCTAAGCGATCAAGCACCAGAACGTATTGAAAACGGACTGATATGGATACTGCGCTCAAAGAATTAGGCGATTTCATTCGCGACGAACTTGGCGATGCGGTCAAGGATGCACACGTACGTCTGGGCGAATTGTGCCTTGAGGTCGAGCGCGATGAGATTTTGAACGTCATCAAGTATCTCCGCGATGATGCTAATTGCCAGTTCTCCACATTGTTGGATGTCTGTGCCGTCGATTACCCTGAGCGCACCGAACGTTTTGAGGTCGTCTATAACTTGTTGTCGATGACTCACAACACGCGGATTCGCGTCAAGCTGTCGACCGACGAAGATACCCCCGTCGCCAGCGTCACCAGCGTCTTCAATTCTGCCAACTGGTGGGAACGTGAAGTTTGGGACATGTTCGGAATCGGCTTTATCGATCATCCGGATCTGCGCCGTATCCTTACCGACTATGGCTTTGAAGGCCATCCGCTCCGCAAAGATTTCCCGCTGACGGGTTATGTCGAGTTGCGCTATGACGACGAGCAGAAGCGCGTCGTTTATGAGCCAGTGAAACTGACCCAAGAATTCCGGACCTTCGACTTCCTGAGCCCGTGGGAAGGCGTGCAGCGCATGCTGCCGGGCGACGAGAAAGCCGAAACCGAGGCCGATGCCGCCAAGCAGGAGGCAAAATAATGGCCGAAACACAGATCAAGAACTACAACATCAACTTTGGTCCGCAGCACCCGGCGGCGCACGGCGTGCTGCGTCTGGTCTTGGAAATGGACGGAGAGGTGATTGAGCGCGCCGATCCGCACATCGGCTTGCTGCACCGGGGCACGGAAAAACTGATCGAGCACAAAACCTATGTGCAGGCGGTCGGCTATTTCGACCGGCTCGACTATTCATCGCCGCAAAACCAAGAGCACGCATTTGCGTTGGCAACGGAAAAGCTGTTGGGGCTCGAAGCACCGGCCCGCGCACAGTCAATCCGCGTGCTGTACGCAGAAATCGGGCGCTTGCTGAACCACCTGATGAACATCTGCGCGTTCGCCATGGACGTCGGCGCCATGACGCCGATGCTGTGGGGCTTTGAGCACCGCGAAAAACTGATGGAATTCTG
>JAFMCK010000223.1 GCA_017857825.1 Rhodospirillales bacterium | reverse complement strand
GCTTGATTTATGCCAAGCCGCCGGTCTCGATCACACGGCACCGCATCAATGGCCGCAGAACCCCGATGTGTCGGCAATTACCAAGCCGTTGTTGGCGGTCGCGTCCGATCATTTATCGCGGGCTCGGGCATCGGCCCGCAGTGTGCCGCGGCAAGGGCTCGCCGCGTTCTTACCGCTTAGCCTCGCAGCGTTGTACTTGAAGCGGTTAAATGCTGTGGGTGGGGACCCGAAACGTTTTCATGAACGGCCGCCTGCGGCTGCCCGGCACATCACGTTATTATGGCGTTCGATGCGGGGCGCGCCTTAGCGCGGCGGTCTGCGTAGCCGCATCAGTTCGTGTGAGGACACCTGCGGGAAGATTGATGGTGCGTTCAGGTAATACAGCATCACCGCCCCCCGGTTGGTATCCGGAAAGCCGCCTCGCGAGTCATCGAATTTACGCACTTCTAAAACCGTGATTGCGTTGGTGCGGGTGTCACGGCTGCGCCAAGTGACGGTCGGGTTGTCCATACGCGGCTTTGCCAATGGCGCGATGGAGCGTTTCCAAATTTCCGTCGGCTCGCCATAGCGGACCTGGAAATACGCGACCACGTCTTCAAAATCTTCGGATGAAAACAGTGAATGGAAGCGCGTTGGGCTGCCTTGGTCGTAGCGCGTGATCGCCATCGGCCCGGTATACAAAATCGTCGGCACCACAAACGCAGGTCGTAAGTCCTCGGGCCAGTCGATCGGCTCGACACAAAACAGCGTCGTGCCCCGGTTCTTTTTGACGCACGCGTTAAGCGGATCAATGCCGTCTTGCTGCGGCGGCAGCGTATTTTCGAGGGTCACCGACTCGCCGAGGCTGAGCACGACATCGGTCAACGATGTGCGGCTCAGTGCACCCGGGCGCGGCGCCGGGGGCACGCCGGGCGGCGCGTTGCGCGCTTCGACTTCGGTCACCGGCCATTGATTTTGATCGGGCAGGGCCGCAGGGGTGCTGTCGCGAAGCGCATCGCCCAGCAATCGTTCTGCGGCGGCTTGGCGGTCTGCATCATCAAGGGCCTTGATGTCTTTGCCATCGCTTGGCTGAGCGTCGGGACCGCCAAGCAATTGCCGGATACGACCAACCATCTGCGAGACGACCCCGGTCTCGGTTTTGATTTCGGTACCGTCTTCGGGCGAGATTGCGCTGACACCTAATGTTTGTTTCTCGCCGGCGGGTCCGCTTTTTTCTACAGTCATGGTCCACGGGTCGGGAATTTCAGGACGTCTTGGCGGGATAGTTTGTTCTTTTGGAATGTCCAACGCACCAAGCCCGACAGTGCCCGGTGGCGGCGCCGTCGTGCCGTCAACCGCGCGCGGTTGTTCTTTGGCAGGTCCGATCACCGTAGTCAGGCGATCCAAAAACCGTTCATCAATGTTGCCGTCTCTGGTCCGTGTGGCGCCCGGTTGCGGCATTGATGTGCCTGCATCCGGATTGCGTTCGACGCCACTAAAATCGAGCATTTTGTCGTCGACGATGCGCGCTCTGGCTGGATCGTTTTCCGGCAGCATGTTGTCGATCACGCGGGGCAGGGGTTCAGCTTGGACCGGCGGTACGGATGGCGGCGGTACCATCCCGGTTTCTTCTTCTTGATCGCCTTTAAAGAACCGCGCCAAAGCATATATTTTCGCATCCGCCTTGTCTTGACGTGGGTCAGGGACTTCGGCCACGGCGACATCTTTGCGGGGTGGCGTTGTGCCATCAACCGATGGGCGAACGACTGGTAAGCCATGGACGTCTTCGTCTTCGTATGGATTTCCGGTCAAGTTGGACAAACGGTCAAACATACGTGTTGCAGGCTCTTCGCGGGCAGTGATGCCTTTGCTTGGGGGCTGCAAGGCGTGGCCGCCTAAACGCTCCGGTGTGGATGAACCAGAGACACGCGGATTTCGACCGAAAATCTTGCGCTCGGCGAGCACGGCATCGCTTTCTTTGGCGCGGCGCAAAATCTCTGCGGGATCGCGGGCGCCTCCGGTAGGTGCAGTACGTCGGGGCGCGACGGGTCTGGCTGTCGCCCTCGGTGTTGGTTTGTATGTGGTGGTCTGACCATCACTGACGCCGCGTGGAATTTCCATCAGCGGATTCGGCGCCGCTTCGCTGACGGGATCTTTGCGGGGGGCGGTCCTTACGGTCGGCTCGTCGGTCGGCAGCTGACGTCCGGTTAGGGTGTCGCGTGGTGTAAGGTATCGATCGCCTCCCTGTTCAGGAGACCGATTGAGAATCTCATCAATGCGTCGCAACCGGCTTTGAATGTCGGCACCTTGTGGCGCCGGCAGCGCCGTCGGATCTTCCGGCACAATCAGGCCGTTGGGGCGGCGAAGCTCACCCGTTTCGGAGCCAGGCAAAGGCTCCAAGCCCGGCGGTAGTCCGGGAATCTCGCCGCGAACATCACCGGGCGGCGGAATAATGCCGGGGACTTCTGGCGCGACAGGCATCGATTCCGGGTCTGGCGGTGCCGGGCCGTCGGGCAATTCGGCTAAACTTGGCAGGCCCGGTATTTCAGGTGCGAGCAGTCCGCTGAGATCATCACTCGGTGGCGTCAGGCCCGGCGGCGCCGTGAGCGACATCTTACCGGTTTCCACAGGTGGTACTAACCCCGGCACATCAGCGCCCGGCGGGCTTGTGATCGCCGGAGATCGTTCGGCCATTTCCGTTTGGCCAGGTAAAGGCTCAAGCGGGGCAAGTGGCGGTATTCCGGCAGCCCGAAAGCATTCTCGCGTGGCGGTTCTTTGCCAATGATATCGGTCATCCGATCAACCATACGCCCAGCGGAGCCACTATCTTGATCACTATTCTGCCTTGCCATCTCGCGGGCATTTTCACTCGACGGGGCGCGCGGGTCGTTGGAAAACCGGTCCGCAGGTGATGCACGGCGCGGCGTGCCTGCCTCGTCCGCCGCTTTCTGATCATCGCTGCGTGAGTCAGCCCCAATCAGGCCGCCCAAAGTTACAACCGATTTGATCCCACCCCAAACGCTCCCTAAGAAGCCGCCGCCTTCGTCTTCGGGGGCTGCGGCCATTTTCTGTTCAGCGGGTGCGACGGGGGCTGACTGAGCCATTTCGTCGTCGGGGCGGGGTTCGATCATGCCGGGTGGTGTGATGAGATTAGGCGCAGGCGAAGGTGCGGCCATGCCTGGCACTTCGGGCATGTCCGCTTCGGGTGTGGGCGGGGGCGCCAACCGTGCCGGCAGGGGCGGCTTTTTCGGTGGTTTCAAGTCTGCGAGGGCCGGTGACGGTTTGGCCGGTTGCGCCGCTGCCGGGGGTTGGTCTGCCACCCGTGCGCGGGGCTTAGCCAAAGCCTGCTTGCCCTTGTCGGTGACGCGGGGCGATGTGTTGGCGGCTGCCGTGCGTTTCGCCAAGAGCTCGTGCGCGATCCGGAAATGGCCAAGGTCGACGGCGACATCGGCAGGTGTCATGCCGTCGGCATTTTTAGCCCCTAAATCGGCACCTGCCGCAATCGCCGCTTCGACACCTGACATGTCATTCAATTCGACGGCTTGAAACAGTGCGGCATCAGGACTTTGTGCCATGGTCTGGACGTGGGGCATGAGTAACATAACGATAAGCAGAACGGCACGCGCCCAACGCCACGAACGCCGATTATGGCCCGCGTTAAATTGCGTGAGGGAGGTCTCGCTCATCCGCACGTGATCCGCTATCCTGTCCTCAATGACCATTTACCTGATAACGACTTGAAAACATGGCATTTCAATGGCCGATCCCAGATATTGCCTCGTAGAATCGATTCGAATGCCATAGTACATTGAATTTTAACTTTTAAACACGGCGAAGCGGGCAAAAACCACTCTATTTCGTGTTCGCTTTCGCGGAGCTTTCAAACATATAGGGCCGGCTACCAGCCCTAGCGTCAAAACAGCAAGCCTTCAGGGGGAAGAGACGGATGGATTATCGGAGAATGGGGAACAGCGGCCTTACGGTTTCGGCGCTTTGCCTCGGCACAATGATGTTCGGCGGTCGCACGTCGGAAAAGGATTCCGTTAAAATTATCAACCACGCGCGGGGCGCTGGGATCAATTTTATTGATACCGCAGATGCCTATAACGGTGGCGAATCGGAACGTATTACCGGGAAAGCGATCAAAAAAGATCGTGATGACTGGGTGTTGGCGACCAAGATTTGTAACCCCATGGGCAAAGGCCGAAATCAACGTGGGCTTGGCGCGAAATGGTTGGCGCAGGGATGCGATGAGAGTTTGGCGCGGCTCGGTACCGACTACATTGATGTCTATTACTTCCACAAAGACGATACCGAGACCCCGTTGGAGGAATCCCTAGCGGCGGTCGCACGGCTAATCGATGCCGGGAAGGTTCGGTATTACGGCATCTCCAACTATTTCGGCTGGCGTACCTCGCTGCTGTGTTCGACCGCCGAAGCGATGGGCGTGCCGCTGCCCGTCGCATGCCAGCCGTATTATAACGCGATGACACGTGAAGTTGAGCGCGATGTTCTGCCGGCGTGTGATCACTTTGGCTTGGGCGTCGTGCCGTATAGCCCACTTGCACGTGGCGTGTTGACCGCGAAATACGAGCCTGGCGCTGCCCCCGCAAAAGGCACCCGCGCCGGCGTTGCCGACAAGCGAATGATGGATACCGAATGGCGTCCGGAAAGCTTGAAGCTGGCGCAGAAAGTCAAAAAGCATGCCGAGAAAAAAGGAATGACCGCGGCCGACTGGGCGGTGAACTGGGTGCTGGCGAACCCGATTATCACGTCGGTGCTGGCGGGGCCGCGCACCTTGGCGCAATGGAAGGGCTATCTTGGCGCGCTCGACCATATCAACGAGTGGTCTCAAGACGACGAGGAATTCTGGAATAAGCTGGTCGCGTCGGGACACCCGTCGACCGCCGGTTATAACGATCCTCAGTATCCGATCACCGGACGTCCGGTAGACTGAACGAGGCCTTACTCTGCTGCCAGCGGGGCTGCATCGGCAAGCCAGGTTTCCATGTCGGCGCGGGCACGCTCGGACAAGGCAACCTTGCGGTCGCGGCCACGTGGGCGTTGCTTTTTCGGTAGGTGATCCGTGTCGAGCGGCGGGAACAGCCCGAAATTCGCATTCATCGGCTGGAACGTATCGGCCTCGGCGCCACCGGTGACGTGGTTCAAGATTGCGCCCATTGATGTGGTCAACGGCGGTGCGGATGGTGCGTGGCCAAGCCGTTCAGCCGCAGCAAAGCGTCCGGCCATGAGGCCGACCGCCGAACTTTCGACGTAACCT
>JAFMCK010000015.1 GCA_017857825.1 Rhodospirillales bacterium | reverse complement strand
CCAGTTTCTGCCGAAGACAAAGAAAGCCGCACTATGGCGTTGGCGATCTTGGACGCGGCGTCTGCGGATATCGGCGGCAACATTCGTTTTGATCATCAGCAACGCGTTGTGTTTGTTGAGTCGTTTATGACTGAAAATATCCTGACGCCGGCGGTGCTCATGACCTCGGTCGCAAAAAGGGTGCTCCGCGCGAAGCCGTATTTGGAATTGCTGGCGTTGGTCGTGCCACCGCCTCTCTCAGATTCAAGCGTCAACCAAGCCCGAACCACATAAGTCTTAGTTGGCTTTCGGAATCTCGAAAACTTGACCTGGGTAAATGAGGTTGGGATCGATGATGCGGTCTTGGTTGGCCTGAAAAATCTCTGTGTACGCGAAACCGGACCCATATAAGCGCCGGGCGATCCGCCACAAAGAATTGCCGGGTTGCACCAAAATAAATGTGCCCTCGGCCATTTTGCGGATGTCTTCGGCCCTGGAAAAGGGGTATTCGACGCGCGCCAGCACTTTGCCCGCCGTGTCGACCTGATCAGCACGTAATGTATACATTCCTGGCGGAATCAATTCTTCCGGCCGGATCACCCAAGTGCCGTTGTCGTCTGCCGTACTGCGACCGACCAAAGCATCGTCCAAATACAATTGCACCAGCGCACCCTTGGGGGCACCACCGCCGACAACAACGTTACCATTGCTGTCGTAATCCAATGTGTCGATGGTCAACGGGAAGGTCGCACGATCGACCCCGGCGTCTGGGGTCTGCATAACTTTCGTTGGGCTATCGCCGTCCTCGCGGAATTTGAGCACCAGCGCTTTGCCGGTTGCCGTTCCACCCGTGCCTTCGGGTACGGCGATCACGACTTTTTCGTCGGAACTAATCTGCTTGCCGTCTTCAAGCGTCGCGACCAACGACAGCGTCCGTGACCCCGATGGTAACGGGGTCTCAGGAATAAAAACCCATTCGCCTCTGGCATCGGCCGTCACGGTACCGATCACAGTTTCGCCATCGCGGATCTCGACAGTGGCACCGGCGGGTGCACGCCCGGCCATTACCGTGTTGCCGTCCGGATCAATGCGGACCACGTCAAAGCTGGGTGTTGTCGGTGCCACAGATGCATCGGGCGCGGATGCTTTTGGGGGGGCGGGCGGTTGTTCGGCGCTTTGCGATTCCAAGTCATCTTGGAAGTCGAACTGATTGAGGCCGATTGCCGCCCCAATGGCCAGCAATCCGACAACGGTGAGGAGGATGACAGTTTTTGACATTTGATCCTGATTGCCACATTTCTGCCCTACAGGGAAGACATAACCTGCATCGGGCATGTAGCAAGGTAAACTGCAATGCGCCGCAAAGCATTTGTGATAATTAACTTAAAGACACTATGCCTGCCCGCCTTTGGCATTTATGAATACGTTGTGCACGTGAAACATCAGCGTTGGGAGCGTGGTCATGTCGGATAGTTCATCGGATGATTCGCCGAACAAGGTTTTCGTATGGGACTTGCCGACCAGGCTATTCCATTGGGTGTTGGTCGGCGCAGTGGCAACATCGCTGACCGCCGGCGAGCTCGGCAACATGGGTATCCACGTGATCAGTGGGCATGTTGTATTGGCATTGGTCGTGTTCAGGCTGGGGTGGGGGATTGTTGGCGGGCGCTATGCACGCTTCACCGACTTTGTCCGTGGGCCTCGCACCGTCATCACTTATACAAAAAAGTTCATACGTGGTGAGAGCCAAGAGTACACGGGGCACAATCCGCTCGGTGGTTGGTCGGTAGTGGCATTGTTGGGCACATTGATGGTGCAGGTCGGCAGTGGCCTATTTGCCAACGACGATATCCTGACCGAAGGGCCCTTGATGAAGCTGGTCTCAAAATCGACCAGTGATTTTCTGACCTATATTCATGAAACCAGCGGCACCGTGTTGTATGTGCTGATCGCGGCACACCTGTTGGCGATTATGATTTACTCGGCGAAAGGGCAGGAATTGCTGGGCGCGATGGTGTCGGGGATCAAGTCGAGCCGGAACCTTGGGCCGGGTGTGTCTGATGCGAAGGGCAACTGGCTCGCCGCCGCCGCGATTGCGGCTGTTGCGGCGGCCATTGCCTACTTCGTCAAGACGTACTGATCAGGTCACTTCTTTTCGCGAAAATCATCGTGGCAAGCTTTGCAGGCATTTTTACCGAGTGCACCCAACTGCGCGCCGATGGCGGCTTTATCACCGCTGCCGGCAACTTGAGCTAGTTTTTCAGACTCCGCGATAAACGCCATGGTGACTTTTTTGAAGTCTTCGGGTTTCTCCCAAATGGCCATCGTCGCCTCGGTCTCGCCGTCCATTTTGCTGGAGCCTTCGGGGAACACATGCGCAGAGATTTTTGCTAAATCGGCCATGGCATTTGCGTGCAGCGCGATGTCACCAGGTCTTCCGGCATCTGTCTTTAAGATTGTAGAGATGGCGGTCATGTGACCGCCCACGGCTTTCATCGTGGCTTTGCGGTATTTGATATCGTCCTCACCGGCGAAAGCTTGAGTGGTAAAGCCAACAGCGGCCAACAAGGCGACTGCGGTGAGGGTCTTGATTGTGCGGGATGTGAAAAGCACTGGTGTGAACCTTCCATGGTGAACGATGTCGTATTACGCGCCTGTCGCTGGAGGTGCGCGGCAGCGTAAGCTATATAACCATAAGATAATATACGGATGCCGGAAATTCTATATTCACACTCTCGTGAAGGGATAGGGGTCCGACATGCCTGACATATGGATATTTTTGAATGCCAATGCCGAAATCTATCGCCGTTTTCTGTGGTTCTAAGCCGGGCGCCGACCCGCGTCACATGGCGACGGCGCGGGCCTTGGGCGCGGCGATGGCCGCGCGTGATATTGAGCTGATCTATGGTGGCGGGCGGGTTGGCCTGATGGGGGGCGTGGCCGATGGCGTGCGAGACGGCGGCGGCACGGTGACCGGGATCATTCCGGCATTCTTGATGAAGCGCGAAATCGGTGACGTGGGCGGCAAGCTCGAGGTCACTCAGACCATGCATGAACGCAAACAGCGTATGTTCGAGTTGGCAGACGGATTCGTCTCGTTGGCCGGCGGCATCGGCACTTTGGATGAAACGGCAGATATCCTAAGCTGGAAACAACTCGGCCTGCATAAAAAGCCGATTATATTGCTCAGCGAAGACGGTTATTGGCGCGCGTTTGAGGCGATGATCGAGGACTTTTTGAGTGCTGGTTTTGCCAACCCGACCGATGGTGATTTGTATAATGTTGTCGACAGCGTCGACGCGGTGTTCGATATTTTCGAGACCATCGACTGGTCGGCGGTGACTGATACACCCGATGTTTTGTGAGGCATCATGTGGCTGAACCATTCTGACGCATTTTTAATCCCGACGGTGGATCTCAGCACCGGGGCAGCCGCACAGGCGGTCGATGATGCGTGTCGCACGCATGGATTCTTTTACCTGACCGGGCATGGTGTTTCGTCGACGGTCACTGAAAAGGCGTTTGCTGCGGCCGAGAGCTTTTTTGCCGCCCCGCTCAAGACGAAAAGTGCTTATCACATCTGCCATTCGCATCCGCATCAGCGGGGTTATGTGCCGCTATTTGAAGAAAGCTTGGACGAGGGCACGTTGCCCGATTTTAAAGAAAGCTTCGACTTGGGCGTCGACCGCGCCCCGAATCATCCGGATGTTTTGGCCGGAAAATTGTTCGCGGCGCCGAATATCTGGCCGCCGGTGCCAGGCTTCCGCGAAGCGATCGAGGCTTATCGTCTTGAAATGATGCGGCTTGGGCTCGACCTTGTGCGCTTAACGGCGGTCGCGCTTGGTTTGCCATCAGGGTACTTCGACGCGGCAATGGGTGATCCCGTCGGGAATCTCAGATTGTTGCATTACCCGGCGGGTGAGACCGAAGAACTTCCGCACGGCCAAGGCTGTGGCGCACATACGGATTACGGCTTTTTAACGGTGTTGGCGCAAGATGACGTGGGCGGGCTTGAAATTGAGGGGCCTGGTGGGCGTTGGTTGCCTTTGGCGCCGCGCCCGGGCGTGTTGATTGTCAATTTAGGTGATTTGTTGACCCATTGGACCGGCGGCTTGTACCAAGCGCGCCGTCATCGGGTGGTGAACGCGGGGACGCGGGAACGCTACTCGATCCCGTTTTTTCTCGATCCAAATGTCGATGCCGAGATTGATGTAGTGCCGACGTGTCGGCATTTGCCAGGTGCAAGCACCTATCAGCCGGTCAATGCGGGCGCCTTCTTGCAGAGCCGCTTCGACGCGACGTTTACCTATCGGAAGTAAAATCCTGCTTCGTGTCCGGCGCGCCATCGCCGCGCCTTGCAAAGCACCACATCCCCGCATATCGTGCGGCCCAGAATAGATCAATCGCTGTAAATTTTGGGGTATGACCATCTGCGCCGTCCGAGGGTGTCAGGCTGCAATGAGGAGAGATAAATCATGTCAAAGATCAAAGTCGCCAATCCTATCGTCGAACTCGACGGCGACGAAATGACCCGCATCATTTGGTCATTTATCAAAGAAAAACTGATCCTGCCGTACCTGGATGTGGATCTTAAATATTATGATCTCAGCGTTGAAAAGCGTGACGAGACCAATGACCAGATCACCGTTGATGCCGCGAATGCGATCAAAGAACACGGCGTCGGTGTTAAGTGCGCAACGATCACGCCCGATGAAGAGCGGGTCGAGGAATTCGGTCTGAAAGAAATGTGGCGGTCGCCGAACGGCACGATCCGTAACATCCTTGGCGGTACCGTGTTCCGTCAGCCGATCATCTGCAAAAACGTGCCGCGTTTGGTGCCAGGTTGGACGAAGCCGATTGTGATTGGCCGTCATGCGTTCGGTGATCAGTATAGGGCTACTGATTTCTTGTTCCCGGGTGCCGGCAAACTGACCATGAAGTTTGTGCCAGAAGACGGCGGCGACGTGATCGAGCGGGAGGTGTTTGAAGCACCGTCCAGCGGCGTCGCGATGGGTATGTATAACCTGGACGACAGCATAAAGGGCTTTGCGCGCGCGTGTATGAATTACGGTCTCGATCTTGGCTGGCCTGTATACTTGTCGACCAAAAATACGATTTTGAAAAAGTACGACGGTCGCTTTAAAGACCTGTTCGAAGAAATCTATCAGACCGAATTCAAGGACAAGTTTGAAGCAAAAGGTTTGACCTACGAACATCGCCTGATTGACGACATGGTCGCGTGCGCCATGAAGTGGGAAGGTGGTTTTGTGTGGGCGTGTAAGAACTACGACGGCGACGTGCAGTCTGATACTGTGGCGCAGGGCTTCGGCTCGTTGGGTCTGATGACGTCGGTGTTGTTGACGCCGGACGGCAAAACCGTTGAGGCCGAAGCAGCCCACGGTACCGTGACCCGTCACTACCGCCAGCATCAGCAGGGTAAAGAAACCTCGACCAACCCAATCGCGTCGATCTTTGCTTGGACCCGTGGCCTCGCCTATCGTGGTAAGTTCGATGGCACGCCTGAGGTGACCCAGTTCGCCGAAACCTTGGAAAAAGTCTGCATCGACACCGTCGAAAGTGGTCACATGACCAAGGACTTGGCGCTGCTCATCGGTCCCGACCAAGGTTGGATGACGACCCAGGAATTCCTCGATAAACTGGATGCCAACCTGAAAGTCGCGATGCAAAGCTGATAAGCTTTCGCGCAACTTTTTATGTTTAAGAATCCCGGGGCACATCGTGCGGCCCTGGGATTTTTCTTTGTGCCTCTCTCCTATTCATGGGTAGAGGGCAGGGCAGTTACTTTCGAAAGCCGCGGCCTTTGCCGATGGCGGTGGTGCCGAATTTTTTGCGCACCGCTTCAATTGCGTCTGACACTTTGATGCGCTTATCAAGGTCCGGGTCGGCGAGGTCTGGGCGGTCGGCTTGGCTGCCGTCGACGAGGCGCTCAGCGCCGACGCCGATCAGGCGAAATTGCTTGTAGCCGTCGACTTCGGTGCTGAGCAGTTGTTCAGCGGCCTTATAGATTTCGTCGGCAAGCCGGGTCGGGCCGTGCAGTTTTCGAGACCGGGTCACCAGTTTGAACTCAGAATTTTTGAGTTTCAGTTGTACGCCCTCGCAGGCGAATGCGGCGGCATTCAGGCGGCGCGCGACTTTTTCTGATAAGCGCCAGAGCGTGACTCGAAGGGCGTCGATATCCGCAACGTCGTCTTCGAAGGTGGTTTCGGCGGAGATCGATTTGGTGCTGCTTTCAGGGTCGACTATGCGCATGTCTTGCGCGTTGGCAAACCGCTTTAGGCGCCGCCCGATGGAGCCATAGCGGGCCACCAAATCGGCTTCGTCCCAGTCTTTGAGCTGCCCGATACGATCAATTCCGTCGCGCTCAAGCTTGCTGCGGAGCGCGCGCCCGACGCCCCACAACTTGCCGACCGACAGGTCGGAAAGAAATTCCACGGCTTCAGCTTCGCCAATCGCGGCGAAGCCCCGTGGCTTATCAAGGTCGGATGCCATCTTCGCCAAGAACTTATTGAAGCTGAGGCCGATGGAGACATTGATTCCGATGTCCCGTTCAATCCGCATTGCCAGTTTGACTAAGGTTTCTGCCGGTGCGCCGTGATGCAGGCGTTGTGTGCCGGACAGGTCCAAGAAGGCCTCATCGATGGAGATCGGCTCGACCAAAGGGGTGATGTCGTTCATCAGCGCGCGCACCTCGTGGCCGACGCGGCGATACTTTTCCATGTCCGGGCGAATCACCAGGGCATCGGGGCAGGCGGCGAGGGCTTTAAACATCGGCATCGCGGATCGAATGCCGTAAATTCGTGCGATATAGCAGCATGCTGAGACCACACCGCGCCTGCCGCCGCCGACGATCACGGGTTTGCCGCGTATCGTTGGGTTGTCGCGTTTTTCGACGGAAGCGTAGAAGGCATCGCAGTCTAAGTGCGCGATTTCTAGCTCCATCAATTCTGGATGGGCAAAAAATCGGGCCCCGCCGCAGGCCGGACATGGCCCGTCTGGCGCGGTTTCGAAAGTTTTTGCACAATCGCGACAGATCGCGCTCATCGCTTAGCCTCAGCTCGGAATGCACAAGATGCAGGAAAGTTGCTGCAGGGTGCCTTAAGGGACACTATGATATCAATGTCTTAACAGGAGCGTGCGTAAAGTTTTATGAGCAAACAAGCGACCCTGACCCGTGACGAACCTGGTGAGCTTCATGCCAAGGGCATGGAAATCCGCCAGCTGGAGCAGACCGTGCACGCGTTGCGCGACGAGTTGGAGCGTGTCGAGGTCCTGAAAGAACAAGCGGTTCAAGACGCCGTTTCCAATTCCGCGGACGAGATTAAGCAACTGCGCGACACCGCACAGGCCTTGCGCGACGAATTAGAGGCGCATCGCGCCGCCGCCGAAGCGCGGGTTCAAGAAGCGGTGGCCAACTCAGCCAGCGAAATCAAACAGCTAGTCGGAACCGCGCAGGCGCTGCGCGACGAGATGGAGCGGCTGCGCGTCGAAAAAGAAGATGCGGTGCAGGATTCTGTGCGCAATGCTAATGACGAGATTCGTCAACTTAAGCAGACCGTCGCTACGTTGCGCGACGAGCTTGAGACAATGCGCTTTGATTCGATGGAAAAGATGCAAGAACAAGAACGCGTCAATCGTGACGAAGTTGGTCAGTTGCAGCAGACCGTCGCTGCACTTCGCCTGGAACTGGAATCAGCATCGAAGAGGGCGGGCGATGGCAAGTAACATTCGTCTGAGCGCCGGTTCGCGACGTGCACGCGGCAGGACGTCGCCGCGCGATGCGGCTAAGCCGACCGCAGCGAGCGAAAAGCCGGAAGACGAAACAGTCAACATGGTCGCTGACAAACCGAGTGCAGGACCGCGCAATCCGCCTATTCACAAAAAGAAACCGGCGAAGATTCGGAAAGCGGGCGCTCCCGCAAACAACGGCGCCGATGACGACGATGACTTCGATGATACGGACGGCGTTGCTGACGGCAAGACCGGACGCACCAGCCGCATGGAAAAATTACGTCAGGCAGACCGTAAGCTGAAGCAGGCGGAGATGCTGCTTAACGTGTCCAGGCGTGTGGCGGCGATTGAGAGCCTCGACGAAGTGCTTGAGACCATCGTCGAAATGACGACCTGGGAATTGTCTGCAGAACGGGGCACGCTGTTTCTCAACGACCCGGTCACCGACGAGCTTTATTCCCGTTTCGCGCAAGGCAACTTTCAGCGTGAAATCCGCATCTTGAACAATTCCGGTGTCGCCGGTGCAGTGTTCCAGACCGGCGAAGGTCTGATCATTCAAGACGCCTATAGTGACGCGCGCTTCAACCGCACGGTTGACGAGCAGACCGGTTTCAAGACGCGATCAATCTTGTGCGCGCCGGTGAAGACCGTAAAGGGCGATTTGATCGGCGTGATTCAGGTACTGAACAAGAAGAAGGGCGACTTCAAACAAGAAGACCTGGAACTCCTCGAAGCGATGACGACTCAGGCCTCGGTGGCGCTGCAGTCGACACAGTTCGTGGAAAAGATGAAGAAGTCGCGCGAACAGGAGTTGGAGTTTCTCGATCTTGTGACCGACGTGACGTCGGACCTCGAATTGGGCTCATTGCTGTCTAAGGTCATGACCGAGGCGACGCGGATGCTGAGCGCAGACCGCGGCACGTTGTTCATCAATGACGAGAAGACCAACGAATTATTTTCGCGGGTCGCCATGGGCGACAGCATCGGCGAGATTCGGTTGCCGAACTCCGCCGGTATTGCGGGCGCCGTGTTTACCTCATCGAAGTCGGTCAACATTCCTTACGCTTACGCTGATCTGCGCTTTAACCCGGCTTTTGACAAGCAGACCGGCTATTTTACGCGTTCGATCTTGTGTATTCCCGTCACCAACAAAGATGGCAAGGTGATCGGCGTGACGCAGGTGCTGAATAAGCGCGGCGGACCATTCACGGATGAGGACGAGGCCCGGCTCAAGGCGTTTACCTCGCAGATCGCGATTGCGCTGGAAAACGCGACGCTGTTCGAAAGCGTCCAGAACATGAAGAACTATAACGAGAGCATGCTGGAATCCATGTCCAACGCCGTGGTGACGTTGGATGAAGACGGTAAGATCGTGACGTGTAACGCGGCGGGCCTGCGGATATTGCGCACCAAAGCATCTGAAATCATCGACAAAAAAGCTGAAGACTTTTTTGTCGAAGACAATGCGTGGCTCAACGACTTGGCGAAGGAAGTCGACGAAACTGGGCAGGGCGACATCAAGGTCGACGCGGAAATCATCGTCGGCAAGGACGACGCCAAGGAAAAAATCTCGGTCAACCTGAACTGTCTGCCGCTGCTGAGCCCTGAGAACAAAAAGCTCGGCGTGATGTACATGATCGAAGATATCTCGTCGGAAAAGCGGATGAAGTCGACGATGTCGCGCTATATGGATCCGGGCCTTGCCGATCAGTTGATGGCCGGGGGCGACGATGCTTTGGGCGGTCGTGCGATTGAAGCCACGGTGCTGTTTTCGGACGTGCGCTCGTTTACGACGATCACTGAGAGCCTCGGGCCGCAGGGCACGGTGCAGATGTTGAACGAATACTTCACCATCATGGTTGAGTGCATTTCCCGTGAAGGCGGGATGCTCGATAAATTTATCGGCGATGCGATTATGGCCGGTTTTGGGGTGCCGATTCCGCATGATGACGATGAAGATCGGGCCGTGCGCGCGGGCATTGCGATGATCAGTGAGCTATGGGAGTGGAACAAAGTCCGCGAAGCCCGGGGCGAGATGCCGATTGATATGGGGCTCGGACTCAACACGGATAGTGTCGTAACCGGTAACATCGGCTCACCGAAGCGAATGGACTACACCATGATCGGCGATGGCGTGAACTTGGCGGCTCGCTTGGAGTCAGCATGCAAGCAATATGCGGCACGAATTTTGATCAGTGATTTGACCTATAAGAAGCTCAAAGGCACCTATCGGATTCGCGATATCGACCGGGTTGTGGTGAAGGGGAAGACCAAGCCTGTCGAGATTTTCGAAGTTTTGGATTACCACTCTGAAGAGACTTTCCCGAATTTGATGGAAGTCGTGAACAACTTTAAGGCGGCGCGCCAGCACTACAATCATGGCGATTGGGACAAATCCGTGGCGCTTTTCCGTGAGTGTTTGAAGGCCAATCCGAGCGATAAACTCGCGCAAATCTACATCGACCGCTGTGAAGCGTTAAAGGCAGACCCCCCGAAAGATTGGGACGGTGTTTTTGTCATGACGTCGAAGTAAGATTAATTTAGAAAAATTTTGCTGTTTTCTCCCTGAGGGGGTTTTATCATCCTTGAGTGTGATGATCCTGCCGTTTGTAGGTGCCGCCAGAGGAGAACTTCATGAATGCGCGTATGTTGACTAGAAGCGTGATCATACAAGAAAAAAGAACGACAATACGCGTAGAATCCGCCGTTTGGGAGGCTTTAGACGAACTGTGCATGCGTGAACGGGTGAGCCGTCACGAACTTTGCTCGCGTATTGAAGCGAAGCGAAGCGGTGTGAATCGGGCACAGGCCGTTCGCGCTGCAGTTGTAAATTACTATCGGCTCGCGTTGAAGCCTGAACCGACCGCAGGCGACGCGATTGAGCGTGCTTTGACGACGTCGGACGGGCTTGCTGCCTAGACTGCGCGTCAGCTTCGCGTAGGCTTTATGCGTCGCCCTCATAAAAGCTTGGCCAGCGTCGTTTGGTGACGGGGCTGGTCGCAGCTAGGGCGTGACAGGTGTTCAGCGTAGACGGTCGCTTGCCGTCGGCAGGCTCGGTATCGCGCCGTTGTCGTGCCGGAATGACGGCCTGAAACGCCGTCACCGGCAACGGACCCAAGACTAAGTCTGAAATATGCGTGCAGCCTTTGGTGCCGCCCAAGCGTTGCAGCACGTCGCGCCGCCAGCCGGGGCCGATCTTGAGCCCGGCGAGCGCGCTGTAATCCGGTGTGATGTTTGGGCACATGTTGAAAGGTGCCGCTTCGGTTTCGGCTTCGGCAGACTGCACCACCAGGTCGGAATCGACCGTCAGTCGAACTTTCATCCGATGTACCGGCTCGCCGGCTGCCACGCCGCCCCGATCATAGTTGTCGAAGGAATACGATTTGGTGTCGGTGATGATGCCTTCCACATCCCATAGACCATCTTCACGTTCATACGCGTCGCAGCGAATTTCACGGGTGTGAATATGACGCCGGGCTGCGGCTTTCGATAGGGACATCGGTTTCTCCTCAGACATAACCATTCGGCATAGCCTTCGTATTTCGCGTTTACAGCGGCGGACGGCAAGGGTTATATTTACCAAACAAACGTTTGTTTAAGGTAGCCCGATACTCATGGACGGACAAGCCGCCCCGTTACATAAGCCGCGCAGCAACAATCGCCGCCAGGCGATTTTGGATGCGGCCGCGTATCGATTCCGGCGACAAGGCTATGCCGCGACGACGATGCGCGACATCGCGACCGACGCGGGCATGCTGGCGGGCTCGATGTATTATCATTTTGCCGCCAAATCGGCGCTGCTTCTGGCGGTCCATCAAGAAGGCGTGCGTCGGATTGCCGATGCCGTCGATGCCGCGCTGGCCGTTAAAAGTCTCTCTGCCGATCCGTGGGTACGGTTGGAAGCCGCCTTGGCCGCACATTTGGAAAGTTTGCTGGATGGCGGGGATTACGCGCAGGTGGTGATCCGTGATCTGCCGGCCGATGAACCTGACCTTAAGCAGCAACTGATCCAGCTCAGGGATGATTACGAAGACCGTTTCCGCACGCTCACCGATGCGCTGCCGGTGCCGGCTGCCGACAAAACCGGCCTCAGGTTGTTGCTGTTAGGTGCCGCGAATTGGTCGAAAACATGGTTTCGCACCGATGGCATGGCGCCTGCTCAAATCGCCGCAAAGTTCGTGCGTCTGGTGCGCGCACCTCATCACAAAGGAGACTCCGCATGACAACAACCACCGCTGCACCTGAGTCGAGCGTACCTGCGGCCATCGCAGGACTGTCACGTCCGGCAAAGGTGATGGTCACCAAGATCGGCTTGGACGGCCATGATCGCGGCTCGCGCTTGGTTGCATCGTTTTTACGGGATGCCGGGATGGAGGTGATCTACACCGGGCCGTGGCAAGAGGTCGCGACCGTGGTCAATCAAGCGTCGCAAGAAGACGTGGACTGCATCGGCGTGAGCTCCCTCGCCACCGATCACTTATTGGTGCCGAAGCTTATGGATGCGCTGCACGCGGCGGGTATGGATGACGTCGTGGTCATCGTTGGCGGCATTGTCCCTGACAAAGACGAACGCATGCTGCTTGAACGCGGCGTCGCTCAGGTCTTCCATCCGGGCTGCTCGCGCACCGATATCGTTGAAGGCATCGCCGATCACATCGTCGAACGCCGCCGTAAGTTGGGAGAAGTTTGATGAGCAATGATCGTAAGAACACGCAGATGAGCCAGGACTTTGAAGCCGCACGCGATCGCTGGCGCGATGGTTATGATAAACAGTTGCCGAACGAAAAGGTGCGTCGCAATCGCTCAGGGATTGAGGTTAAGCCGTTGTATACGCCCGAGGACTGGTCTGGGGATGCGTATCTGCCGGATCTTGGCTTTCCGTGTGACACGCCGTTCACTCGCGGCATTTATCCGACCATGCACCGGGGCCGGTCGTGGACGCAACGCCAGCTGATCGGCTTGGCGACGCCCGAAGACTACAACGCGCGGATGCGCCGTATTGTTGATTCAGGCGCCACCGCGCTCAGCATGATTCCGTGTAACTCCGTCTATCGGGGGTATGACATCGACGAGGTGGATATCGAAATCGTCGGCACCTGCGGTACCACCATCAATACGGTGGAAGATATGGAAACGTGCCTGGCCGGCGTGCCGATCGGCGACATGTCGATTGCGCTGAACGATCCGTCGCCGTTCACGTTGTTGGCGTTTTTGCTGGCCACAGCGAAGCGTCGGAATGTGTCGTGGGACCGGATTTCCGGGACTTCGAACCAAAGCGATTACATCTCGCACTACGTTGCCAATCATATGTTCTTCCGCTTGGCGCTCGAAGGCTCCAGACGCGTGTTTATCGATCATGTGGAATTCGCCAATGAACGCCTGCCGATGTGGAACCCGGTGTCGGTGGTCGGCCAGCACATGCAGCAGTCCGGTGCGACGCCGGCTGAAGCGATGGCGTTTACCTTGGCATCGGCGATCCAATATGCCGAAGACTGCCAGCGGCGCGGACTGGATGTGGATCAGTTCCTGCCGCGCTTCACGTTCTTTTTTGATATTTCGATCAGCTTCTTTGAGGAAATCGCGAAGTTCCGTGCCGGACGCCGGATTTGGGCGCGGCTCGCCAAAGAACGGCTGGGCGCGAAGGATCCGCGGTGCTGGCGGTTTAAGTTTCATGCGCAGACGTCGGGCGTCGACCTGACCCGTCAGCAACCGTTGAACAACATCGCCCGGACCACGGCGCAGGCGATCGCTGGAATTTTGGGCGGCCTGCAATCCATGCATACTGATGCTTATGACGAAGTCTTGTCGACGCCGACCGAAGCGGCGGCGAAGATCGCAATTCAGACCCAGAATATTTTGCGCGAAGAAGCCGGTCTCACCGATGTTATCGATCCGCTCGGCGGGTCCTATTACGTCGAAGCGCTGACCGATCAGATGGAAGAAAAGATCATGGCCGCGTTCGATGAAATTGAAGCGCACGGCGGCATGTTCGAAGCCGTCCGCAAAGGCTTAGTGCAAGAAAAGCTCGGCGACTCGTCGATGGATTTCCAGCGCCAAGTTGAAAGCGGCGAGCGCACGATTGTCGGGGTCAATCGTTATCAAGATGATGATGACGCCATTCCCGTGCGCCCGTTGGAACGTCCGGACCCGGCGGCCATGCAGGCGCAACTCGCAAAGCTTGCCAAGTTTAAAGCCGACCGTTCAAACGCCGATGTCGATAAAGCATTGGATGCACTCGCACGCGCCTGCGGGACAGAAGGGGACAACGTCTTCGCGCGCTTGGTCTCGGCGGCTGAAGCCGGGGCAACGCATGGTGAAATGTGCGCATGTCTGCGCCGCGAGTTGGGATTCGGTCAGCCGTTGATCGCCGCATGAGGACCGCCAATACAGAAACGCGCCAGCAAGTCGAAACGCTTTTGGCGAAGGATGCCTATGCGGGCGCGCTCGGTATCACCGTGATCGACGCGGCACCGGGCGCGGTGCGCGTCGGCATGACGGTGAGGGCCGATCATCTTAATTTTTTGGACTGGGCACACGGCGGGGTGATCTTTGCGCTGGCCGACACTGCGTTTGGCCTGGCGTCCAATTCCCACGACACGGTGTCCGTCGGGATTGATGCTCACATGGCCTATCTGTCAGGTGTGCGCGAAGCCGATGTGATTGAGGCGCAGGCATCCGAGATTTCGCGCACGCGACGTAAGGCGGTATATCGCATCGACGTCACGCGCCCCGCCGATGGGACCGCGATCGCTGCATTCACCGGGACCGTCTATGTGACTGAGCAGGCACTCAAGGATTTGGTTGCGCGTTAAGTCTCTGACGTTCGCGGTAGATCGTATATAAACCGCTGGATACCACGATGGTGGCGCCAACGACGGTCCAAATGTCTGGCAGGTTATCGAATACCAGATAGCCGATGATGCTCGCGAAAACCAACAGTGTGTAATTGAACGGTTGCAGCGTCGAGGCAGGTGCGGCTTCCAAGGCTTTGATTAAAAGAAAATGTCCGGCGGTCGCCGTGCACGACAGGCACGCCAGCCATAACCATTCCTCCATCGTTGGGCCCCGCCAATAAAACGGGCCGATGCAGGCCATCACGACGGCGCCGATCAGCGCCATATAGACGGTTGAGGTCTCGCCGTCGTCGTGGCGGGCGACCAAGCGCGTCATAACGTTGTAACCGGCGAACATAAATGCCGTCAGCAGCGCCAAAAGGGCACCCGGCTGCAATGCTTCGACGCCCGGGCGCAGGATCACCAGCACGCCGATGAATCCAGCGCCGACGGCGGCCCAGCGACGAATACCGACGGGCTCGCGTAGGAAAACAGCGGCAATCGCGGTCACCATCAATGGGAACGTCGCCAGCAGCGCATGGATTTCGGCGAGGCTGAGAAAACGAATGGTGACGATAAATAAGCCGATTTCGACCAAGATCAGCAGCGAGCGGCCAATTTGAAGCAACGGCACTTCACTCTTTAATATCTCGCGGAGGGGTTTTTTACGGGCAGAATAGGCAACCGCGAACAGTGCATAGAACGCAAATCGCACCAGCAAGATTTGTGGGACGTCGAAACTGTCGGCCAAAAGTTTGGTGATGGCGTCTTGGGTGGCAAAAATAAACATCGCCGACACCACCAAAGTGATGCCCAAGCTCGCGTTGTCTTGTTGAGGGGCGCGTCTCATTGACGCGACTTAAGGCATTGCCGAGGGGATGGCAATATCCGTGTCAAAAGAGGTTCATTTCGCCTGCACGCGTCTTGTTTAGGCGCCGTAGCGGTCGCCAAACACAAAGGCCTCGGTCTCGCGAATGCTGTCTTCGAGAGACTCTTTGACCGAGTTGAACAGATCGCGGATCGACACAATAGCGATGCATTTGCCGTCTTCGACCACCGGCAGGTGACGATAGCCGCGGGTTTGCATCAATTCGAGTGCATCGGAAGCACTGTCACCGGGGGCCAGGGTGTCTGGGTTCGGCGTCATGATATCACTGATTTTCGCGGTTTTTGGATCCATGCCGGCGGCGACAGCGCGAAACACGATGTCGCGTTCGGTGACAATGCCGCTGAGGTTGCCGTCGTTGTCGTTGATCACCAATGCGGCGATCTTACGATCCCGCATGGCGGCGGCGGCATGACCGATGGTTTCATCTAGGGTCGCATAGGCGACATCCGTTGGTTGCACGATATCGGGAATAATACTGCGTTGCATGTTTTGCCTCCTAGGTCTGGCCCGTCGCGTCGTTTCGCGCAACTTCGACCATCTGACCTAAGGACTCTACGCCAGTCGGCACCGCAAATGAAGAAGAAACGCCTTAGCTCTCGTCAGGCTCGACGGGGACAGCGTTTTCGTCAGCCGGCGGGGTTACGCGGATGCGGGTTATTTGGTTGCGTTGACGACCGACGATATCGAAACGAAATGCATGAAACATGAAGCTTTGCCCAACTTCGGGGATGCGCCGAGATTCGTGCAAGACCAGCCCGGCGATGGTCGCCGCCTCTTCATCCGGCAGGTCCCATTCGTACTCCCGATTGAGGTCACGGAGCGTCACCGAGCCTTCGACCAGATAACTGCCGTCGGCTTGCGGCGTTACGCCGACCACCTGCACATCGTGTTCATCGTCAATGTCGCCGACGATTTCTTCAATGATGTCTTCAAGCGTCACGACCCCCATGTTGGAGCCGTACTCGTCGACGACCAGCGCAAAATGTTCGCGCCGATCCCGGAACGCCTGCAACTGGTCCAGCAGCATGGTTTGTTCGGGGATAAACCAGGGCTCTGCAGTAATGCTCATGATGTCGAGGTCTTTGGTCTCGCCCTTCAGGCGCATCAATTCACGCAACAGTGCTTTCGCATGCAGAACACCGACGATGTTGTCGCTGTCGTCGCGCCACAACGGGATGCGGGTGTAGGGGCTTTCCAGCACTTGGCGCACGATCTCGTCGGCGGGTAAGTTGGCATCGACTGCGACCACATTGCGGCGGTGCGTCATGATTTCTTCGACCTGCACTTCGGTAAGTTCCAGCACGGAACGCAGCATATCGCGCTCTTGCTTCACCGTCGGCTCGTCACCGTCGTGCAACTCAATGGCGCCGCGCAGTTCTTCTTCTGCCGCTTCTCGGCTCTCGTTGGCACTGTTGCCGGCACCAAGCACACGCAGTAGCTGTCGTACGAAAGCGTTGATACCGAGTGTCACCGGCGCAAAGATTGAAATCATCGGTTTGATGATCGGCGCCACGGTCAATGCCACGCTGTTGGCGTTCCGAATGGCATAGGTCTTCGGTAAAATCTCCGAGAAAATCAGCACCATTAACGTCATAGCAATGGTCGCGTATACGACGCCATTGTCACCGAACAGCTTGATCAAAAGGCTGGTTGCCAGCGCGGAGGCCAAGATGTTGACCAAATTGTTGCCGAGCAAAATAGCCCCGATCAGGCGTTCTTTGTCTTCATGTAATGCGTTGACGATTCCAGCACGCTTGTCGCCGCTTTGCTCAAGCTGATGCATGACGTGCTTGGACGCTGCCGTAAGCGCTGTTTCCGAGCCCGAAAAAAAGCCGGACAGCACAAGCAATACAAAGATCGCGAGGCCGATTTCAATCATCAACGTATCCTTCCGTGTGCCCTGTAACGAGGGACTTTTAGAGCGTATCGTGTGTTAAAATGGTATGGCTGGCGAGAGTATCTCAGCGGGCAGCCGCGATAAAGGCGTCGAGTGTTTGCGTTACCACTGCCGGGTCCACGTTGCGGACAACTTCCGATTGGCCGATGTCGCCCGCCAAAATAAACGTCAGTTTGCCGCCTTCGGTCTTTTTATCGCGACCCATGTGGTCGAGAAGCGCATTCGCTGTCCAATTATCGCCGAGCAGGGTTTTGATATCCGTCGGCAGACCGACATCCTGCAAGTGTGCGATCAAGCGGTCCCGCGCTGAGGTATCGCCCATTTTAAGGCGCGCCGAAAGATCCAATGCCATCACCATGCCGATGGCGACCGCTTCGCCATGCTTGAGTTTATCCTCAAAGCCGACCTGCGCTTCAAGCGCATGGGCGAAGGTGTGTCCTAGGTTCAACAGCGCGCGGACGCCGGACTCTCGTTCGTCGGCGGCGACGATCTCTGCTTTACTGGTGCACGACCGTAGTACGGCTTCGCGTCTGGCCGCTGCGTCGCCATCCAACAACACCGCCGCGTTGCTCTGCAACCATTCGAAAAACGCCGGATCATTAATCACACCGTACTTCACCACTTCGGCGTAGCCGCACAGCAGCTCGCGCCGGGGCAGGGTATCCAGGGTTTGGGTATCGGCGATCACGACCTTCGGCTGATGAAACGCGCCGATCAGGTTTTTACCGTATCGGGTGTCGATGCCGGTTTTGCCGCCGACGGAACTGTCGACTTGCGCGAGCAATGTCGTCGGCACTTGCACGAAGTCTATGCCGCGCAACAGCACGGCAGCTGCAAACCCAGTCAAATCACCGATGACGCCGCCACCCAGCGCAATTAACGTGGTCTTGCGGTCGATGCCGTCGCGCAACAAACTGTCCGTCAACTCATCCAGGTATTTAAGGCTTTTGGTGTGTTCGCCCGGTGGCAAGATCACGGCGCGATGTGTGATACCCGCGGCATTAAGCGACGCCTCTAACGGCGCCAACCAATGCGGGGCGACGTTTTCGTCGGTGACGATGACGGTGTTCGGCGAAGCGAGGACACCTTGCATCAAATGCCCAGCCTGCCTGATCGCGCCGTCACCGATAAAGATGTCATAGCTGCGATCGCCGAGCGCCACGTTCAACGTGGCCAGCGGCAAAGGATTTTCAGGCTCGTCGTTTTGTATCGGGTCGGATACGGCAGGCTCGGTCATAAGGTGCTCATGTGTCCGCGAAAATGGCGGCGGTTTCTAACCGCTCGGTGACCGCGCGTACGGTGGCATCTAGGCCTTCGTCGCCGGTCTCGATGGTGATATCGGCCTCGGCATAGACCGGATAACGGATTTCGGCCAGTTTTTTCAGTGTGCTGAGCGGGTCTTCGGTCTTCAGCAGCGGGCGGTGCGTGGATCGTTTGGTGCGCTTGTACAGGACTTCCGGGTCGGCTTTAAGCCATACCGATGTCGACAACGCTTTAATAGAAGCGCGGGTCGCGTCGTCCATAAAGGCGCCGCCGCCGGTCGCAATGATGCTCGGCGTGTCATTTAAAATTCGGTGCAGCACCCGGCGCTCACAGTCGCGAAACGCCGGCTCGCCATAAACGTCGAAGATGTCCGTCACGCCGCAGCCTGCCGCTTTTTCGATTTCATGATCGGAATCGACAAATGTCACACCGAAGACTTCTGCAAGTTTGCGTCCGACGCAAGACTTTCCGGCGCCCATCAGACCGACAAGCACGACTGACCGCGCGAGCGGCTTTATCGCCGTCGTCGCTGTTAATTCGGTGTCTGGTGTTGGCGTTGTCGCCATCTGTACGTTTATCTCCTACGTGTTTTTCTTAAGTGGTTCATCATATGCTGTCTTTGGCAGCCGTTGAAAGCCTGCAGCGCCACCGATACACTTCAGGTAGTCGAATTTTTAACTCAAGCAATCAACATTTTAATGTTCAATGTATTTGCAGGGGCCAAAAAAATGACACACTCATGTGTCAGCATCAAATACTGACGCGTAACTGCCGTATACCTCTGGAGGATGCGGCACCCGTCTAGAACAATCGAACGGATAGCGTGATTTTATGGGAAAGTTGACGGTTTTTGTACTTCTGGTGTTGCTTGTCGCCGTTGCTGGCGGCGGCGCGTTCTTGGCGACCTGGGAAATTCCGGCGCCGATCAGCAACGTTGAAAAGGTCCTGCCGGATGACCAGTTCCCGCGCTAAAGACCGCTCAGCTTGGGCCTTGGCGTTGTCTGTGCTGCTTTTATCGGGGGCAGTTCAGGCGCAAACGTTGAACGCGCCAACATCGCTGGACCCGACGCCTGCCGAGTCCGCCGCGCCCGAAGGTGGTACGGCGCAGCAACAGCCGGTCGCTGCACCCCGGCGCTTGGTGGCACCAGAGGGCGCTCAAGATGCGGCAAAAGAAAGCATGCCGCAGCAAGTGCCTGCGGCACGTATGAGCCGCCCCACCGCCGCGCAGTCGACAAAATCCGGTATTGAGGTTGAAGGCGTCGGTGCCATCGACAGCGAATCGGTCGGCGCTTATGCGCGTAGAGACGGCGGATTGGGCGCCGAGATGTGGCGAGGTGTGTCGCGCAAAGCAGCTGTCGATTACGTCAATGCGATCCCAAGCCAAACCGGCTACATGGCGCTCCGTGATGTCGCCGCGCGTTTACTGTTGAGCCGAGTCACGGTGCCGATTTCAGCCAGCGACGATGCGCCCAGCTTGTTGGCAGCGCGTGCCAAAGCGTTGCTGCGCTTGGGCGATGTTGAGGGTGCGCGTCTGATGCTTTCGGTTTCGCCCAGCCAGGGGCGTCCGGTCGAGTTAGACGCAGTTGATGCGATGCTAAGTCTACTTAGTTTCAATAATGCACGTGCGTGCGGGTTAGCACGAAACAATCAAGCCCGTGCGCTTGATGATTTTTGGCAGCGCGTGTTGGTCTATTGCGATGCCCTCGATAAAAAGTCGGAAAGCGTGAACCTGGGCCTGTCGTTGCTTCGCGAAGTCGGCGATGATGATCAAGCGATGGCGCTGCTGACGGATTCGCTGCTGACCGGCAATGCGGTGACGTTGGAGACCATCAAAGACCCGAAACCGATACACTTGGTATTAAGCCGCGCGGCGAATTCTCCGTTGCCTGTTGATATCGTCAAAAGCGACGATCCGCTGGTTTTGCATGGCGCGGCATTGGCCCCAAACCTGGTGTTGGGTAGCCGTATTGAAGCCGCCGAGCGTGCGGTGGCGATGGGGGCGCTCAATCCGTTGGAATTGCGTCAGTTGTATGCGGAGGTCCCGTATTCCGACGCGGATCGCCAGAATGCGCTGAGCCGTGCCAAGGACATCGGCGGCGCTGCAGCGCGCGCGCTTCTGTATCAAGCGGCCGCGAACCAAAACATTCCGACCGCCCGGGCTGAGATTATTGCGACTGCGTTTGATGTCGCCCGTGAAGATGATCGTTTCCTGCCGGCCGTGATGGCGTTTCGCCCGTTGATTGACCGCCTACCGCCAAGTCCGGAAATGGTTTGGTTCGCATTGCGCGGCGTGCGGGCATTCCTGACGCTGGGTGATCCTGTCGGTACCAACCGATGGCTGGCGTTACTGCGTGCCAGCGCGCAGGTGCGCGACGAAAATAAACGTGCCCTTGATCGGATTGCGCCGCTGGCGCGCTTGATGGGGGCTGGAGACCGCCGCGAAGATGTGGCTCAGTTGTTGTTGGCATGGGAAAATAGCCTCGACGATACGCCGGAAACCGTCAGCCGCCGCGAGCTTTTGAACGGACTTCTGTTGGCTTTGGGTGAGCCTGTGCCGATTGAGGCATGGGACGGTATTCCCAGCGTCGGTATGTATCCGCAAAATTTGCCGGCGTTGAGCGTGTGGTTCCGATTGCGTCAAAGCATGCAGGCGATGGTCGCCGAACCGCGAACGCAAATGGGTGCGATGGGTACCGCCGGTTTAGGCCAAGTGACCAGCGTCGCCATGTCCAAAGCCGAGAGTGATATTCCACCCGGCGTTGCCGTACCGGCGATCTTGGTGCTGCAAGCGATGGGCGCCGGCGGACCTGGCACACAGGGCTTGGCTGTGGTTTTCGAAGCCGTTACCGCCTTGAAAACCTTGGGTTTAGACGGTGCTGCGCGTCGCCTGGCGGTTGAAACTGCACTCGCTGCCGGACTTTAAATAGACCTAAATAGGGACGGGGAATGGCCGAGCCGAGCCCACTGAGCTATCCGTGGATCGAAAATTTCTTGAACATGATGCGTTCGAGCCGCAACGCATCAATCAACACGCTTGCCGCTTATCGCCGTGACCTGACCGAATTTGCACGGTTTGCCGGCCGCCGACAGACGGCGCCCGAGCGTGCGTCCGCCGATCAGGTCCGCGCGTACCTGAAATCGCTAGATGAAAAGGGCTTGGCCGCCGCCACCGCCGCCCGGCGCCTGTCGGCGCTGAAGCGGTTTTACCGTTTCACCTTGGATATGGGGTTTCGTGAAGACGACCCCACTGCCGGCATGGACGGTCCGAAACTTGGTCAGCGCCTGCCCAAGTACTTATCAGAGGCGGAAGTTGAGGCGTTGTTGGACGCCGCTCAGCGCCGTCCGGGGGCTGACGGCTTGCGCGTGCAGGCGTTGATGGAAATTCTTTATGCCACCGGCCTTCGGGTCAGTGAGCTGGTGACGTTGCCGTTGTCGGCGTTTATTCGCGAGAGTCCGGTGCTGACGGTCACGGGCAAGGGCGGTAAAGAGCGGATGGTGCCACTGGGTGAACCGGCGCAGGATGCGGTGCGTAACTACTTGGAAATTCGGGACAGTTTCCTGCCGAAAGGTCGTGCGCAGGCCCGCAGCAATAAATTTCTGTTCGCCTCCAGGGGGCGTGAGGGTCATTTAACCCGGGCCCGCTTCGGCCAAGTCGTCAAAGACTTGGCGGTCGAAGCCGGTTTGGACCGCCGACGTGTGTCGCCGCACGTTTTGCGACACTCGTTCGCCTCGCATTTGTTGGCGCACGGCGCTGATCTGCGGGCATTACAACAGATGTTGGGACACGCAGATATTTCAACCACGCAAATCTATACCCATGTCCTAGAAGAGCGTCTCCGGACTTTGGTTGAGACCAGCCATCCGTTGGCGCACATGTAGACCCGGGACCAGGTGGGGATGGGGTGGCTTTTCATCTTGGTCACGCGCATCTTCTTTGTGCGCCCGCGTTGACAGTATGGGGCAAGGACTCTATCTCTTTTGCAGACCATCTAAGAGCCGCTGAGCGCGCGGCCATGGTTACTGTTTCGCCTCGCGCATCCGGAGCCTCGCATGCTGCAAAATCTCGCCAAACGTCTGTTCGGCTCGTCCAATGATCGCTTTGTTAAAACGCTGCACAGTACTGTTGATGCGATCACTGCGCTGGAACCCGATGTAGAGGGTATCAGCGATGATGAGCTGAAAGCTCGCACCGATTGGCTGCGGGGGCGTATCGCTAACGGTGAAAGCTTGGACGACCTGCTGCCTGACGCTTTTGCGACGGTGCGCGAAGCCGCAAAGCGGACGCTGGGACAGCGCCACTTCGATGTGCAGATGATGGGCGGCACCGTGCTGCACCGGGGCATGATCTCGGAAATGAAGACCGGTGAAGGTAAAACCCTGGTCGCCACGCTTGCGGTGTATTTGAACGCGCTCGAAGGGCTGGGCGTGCACGTGGTCACGGTGAACGATTATCTGGCGGCCCGTGATGCCGAGTGGATGGGTCAAGTTTATCGGTTTTTGGGACTCACCGTCGGCGTCATCAAACACGGCCTCAGCGATGATGAGCGCCGCGCGGCCTATGCCTGCGATGTGACCTATGCCACCAACAACGAACTCGGCTTTGATTATCTGCGCGACAACATGAAATTCAGCCTCGAAGAGATGGTGCAGCGGCCGTTCAATTTCGCCATCGTTGACGAGGTCGACAGCATCTTGATCGACGAAGCGCGTACGCCGCTGATCATTTCCGGCCCGACCGAAGACTTGGGCGAACTGTACACGTCCGTCAATGCGCTGATCCCGAAGATCGACGAAGACGATTATGAAAAAGACGAAAAAGCGCGTGCCGCATCGTACACCGAAGCCGGCATGGAAAAGATGGAACGCTTGATGGCCGATGCCGGGCTGCTCGAAGAGGGCTCGCTGTACGATTTACAGAATGTGTCGTTGGTGCACCATGCCAACCAAGCCCTGCGCGCGCACGTACTGTTCGAACGCGATGTCGACTACATTGTTAAAGACGACGCGGTGATCATCATCGACGAATTCACCGGCCGCATGATGGAAGGTCGCCGTTTCTCTGAAGGGCTGCACCAGGCGTTGGAAGCCAAAGAAAACGTCAAAATCCAAAACGAGAACCAAACGCTGGCCTCGATCACGTTCCAGAACTATTTCCGCCTGTATCCGAAGCTGGCCGGCATGACCGGTACAGCGATGACGGAAGCCGGCGAATTCGGTGAGATTTACGGCTTGGACGTGGTCGAAATTCCGACCAACGTGCCGATTTCGCGTAAGGACTATGACGACGAGGTGTACCGCACCGTCGAAGAAAAATACAATGCCATCGCGGAACAAATTAAAGAATGCTATGCGCGCAAGCAACCGGTGCTGGTCGGTACCGTATCCATTGAAAAGTCCGAAGAATTGGCGGCTGCGCTGAAGAAAGCGAAGATCCCGCACAACGTTTTGAACGCCCGCTATCACGAGCAGGAAGCCTATATCATCGCCCAGGCCGGTCGGCCGGGCGGCGTGACCATCGCCACCAACATGGCAGGTCGGGGTACCGACATTCAGTTGGGCGGCAACTTGGAAATGCGTTTGGATAAAGAAGTCGACGACGAGGTCGGCTCGCCGGCGTACGAGAAAAAAGCCGCCGCACTCCGCAAAGAAATTCAACGTGACCGGGAGATCGTCTTGGAAGCCGGCGGCCTGTTCGTGCTCGGTACCGAGCGCCACGAAAGCCGGCGCATTGATAACCAGTTGCGGGGCCGTGCCGGTCGTCAGGGTGATCCGGGCACATCGAAGTTTTATCTGTCGCTGAAAGACGATCTGATGCGGATATTCGGGTCCGAGCGAATCGACGGTATGCTGCAAAAGCTCGGCCTGCAAGAAGGTGAGGCGATTGTCCATCCGTGGGTCAACAAGGCGCTTGAAAAAGCGCAAACGAAGGTCGAGGCGCGGAACTTTGAAATTCGGAAGAACCTGCTGAAATTTGACGACGTCATGAACGATCAGCGCAAGGTGATCTATGAACAGCGCCGCGATCTGATGGCCGCCGAAAATGTCGCTGACGACATCGTCGATATGCGCGAGCAGGTGGTCAACGATATGGTGACATCTGCGATCCCTGAAAAGGCTTATGCCGATCAGTGGAATGTCGACCTTTTGCACGAAGAAATCCAACGCGTGTTCGGCCTTGATCTGCCGGTACACGATTGGGCGAAAGAAGAGGGTATCGCCGATCAGGAAATCCGTGAGCGTTTGTTGGATATCACCAACCGCAAAATGGCTGAAAAAGCCGCGCAAGTCGGCCCCGACGTCATGCGGATGGTCGAAAAGAGCCTTTTGCTGCAGTTGCTTGACCAAAACTGGAAAGAGCATCTATTGACGCTCGATCACCTGCGCCAAGGCATTGGCCTTCGCGCCTATGCGCAGCGCGACCCGCTCAACGAATATAAACGCGAAGCCTTCGATCTGTTCGAGGAAATGCTGGATGGTCTGCGTGACCGTGTCACCACGGTATTGGCGCAAGTGCAGTTCCAAGAGCAGCCGGAGCCCGAATTGTTCCAGCGTCCGGCTCAGGAAATGCACGAAACCCGCTCGGACCCGGCCATTCAGTCAGGCGATGCGGCACCTGCCGGCACGCCGGCCGGACCCGCCCCGATCACCAACCGCCAAGCTGCCGGTGACATTGATCCCAACAACCCGGATACCTGGGGCCGCGTCCCACGCAACGCGCCGTGCCCATGCGGCTCCGGCAGCAAGTTCAAGCACTGCCACGGCAAGGCGCAGGGGAAGGCGTAAGTCGGGCTTTGTTCAGATTGGTGTTTCGGTGCCGATGACCTGGCGCTTAGCCCAGGCCTTTTTGACCCATCTCTAGGAATTTGGCGCGGCGTTGCTGGATCAGTGTGTCGAGCGGGATGGGGGCCAACTCGTTCAAAGATTTCTCAATCACTTCGGCGACTTTGTTGATCGCCACGTCGGGTTCACGGTGCGCGCCGCCCAGCGGCTCGGAGATAATGCTGTCGATCACCGCTAACTTGAACAAATCGCCGGAGGTCAGTTTGAGCGCCTCGGCGGCGTCGGCGGCTTTGTCTTGGTCGCGCCACAATATAGACGCACAGCCCTCGGGCGAAATGACGGAATAGATCGCATGTTCCAGCATCAGTACCCGGTCGGCGACGGCGAGCGCGATGGCGCCGCCTGATCCGCCTTCGCCGATGACGACGCTGACGAACGGCGCGCGGACCTTAATGCAGGTCTCAATTGAGCGTGCGATGGCTTCCGCCTGGCCGCGCGCTTCGGCATCGACGCCCGGATACGCACCCGGCGTATCGACCAATGTGATCAACGGCAGGCCGAAACGGTCGGCCAATTGCATCAGCCGCTGTGCCTTGCGGTATCCTTCGGGCCGCGCCATGCCGAAATTATGGCGAATGCGGGTTTCCGTGGTGCTGCCTTTTTCGGTGCCGATGATCACCACCGAGCGCCCACGAAACCGACCGAGGCCACCGACAATCGCGGTGTCTTCGGCAAATGCACGGTCGCCGGCCAGCGGCGTAAAATCGTCAATCATGCCTTCGATGTAGGATAGGGCATGCGGCCGGTTTTGATGGCGGGCGACTTGTGCTTTCTGCCACGGCGTCAGCTTGTTGTAGGTCTGCGTAAGTAACCGCTGCACCTTGCTTTGTAATCTGCTGACCTCGTCAACGATATTGACCTCGCCCTCACTCGACAGATGGCGAAGCTCCTCGATCTTGCTCTCAAGATCGGCAATCGGCTTTTCAAAGTCTAAATATCCCTGCATGGCTCAGTGCTTACCATCTTTGGGGGCGGTTTGGCGAGGCTGCATTGCCGGGCCGCATCCATGTTACGAAAAGGTCGAACGTTTCCACGTTGTGTTAATCAGTCACCGGCAATTTGCGCGGCGGTGTCGACCAATACGCGGGCTTGCTTGATGGATGCGATATCGATCAGCTTGCCATCCAGGGTCACGGCGCCGCGCCCCTGCTTTTGTGCTTCTTCCATGGCGTCCAAGATCGCTTGCGCTTGTGCGACCGCTTTCTCAGACGGGCTGAAGACGTCGTTGGCGAGATCGATCTGGGTGGGGTGGATGGCCCATTTACCTTCGCAGCCCAATACCGCAGCCCGGCGTGCCTGTGCGGCGTA
>JAFMCK010000014.1 GCA_017857825.1 Rhodospirillales bacterium | reverse complement strand
CCCGGGTTCGCCGGCCGAAGCCCGCCCAGATGCGAGAGACTCGTCAAAAGAGCGTCCAACACGGCGGCGCCACCATGCACATGCAACTCGACCACATCTTCACCGGTGAAGCTCGCCGGCCCCGGAAACCAGAGCGCCAGGCCATCATCGATCCGGTCCGGCGGGGCAGCAACATCGTCCTTATTTGATTCGGATGCGTAAAGAAATACCCGGGTCGCCATCCGGGGCAGGGGCAGGGATTTAAGGTCCGGTGCCAGCGTCAGCAACGCCCGCCCGGCCTCAGGACCAGACACCCGCACCACCGCAACACCCCCACGCCCAGGGGCGCTGGCGAGGGCAAAAATCGTTTCTGAGTCTGTTTTCAAGGGCTTAGGTCTTTCTCAAGCCCAACATATTGTGGGTGCTACTATATAATGTGTTCAACCATCTTCTGGACGAAGCATTAAGCGTTCAACACGGCGACCATGTTGCAGATGCTCGGCAATGATTTCGTCTACGTCTTCAGCGGTTTCACAATGATACCAGATGCCTTCCGGATAGATCACCAGCGTTGGCCCAAGTTCACATCGATCCAAACAGCCCGCTTGATTGATTCGGGTCCGTTCCAAACCAAGCTCTTTCACCCGGGCCTTGAAATAATTGCGCAGCATGACGGCACCCTTACGGGCACATGAGCCACGTTCATGTCCTTCGGGCCGTTCATTCATGCACACGAATACATGGGCATCGTAAAACGCCGCCGGATCGCCTTCGTTCATACTCAATCGTCCTTCTTATCCTTATCGCCGCCGGCCATTTGCGACCAGAACATGCGCTGCATCTGTTCCCACCCCTGAATACCCGCCGGCAACCAGGTCTTAACCAGCATTTCCGGATCCATCGCCTGAACGTTCGCCATCATACGTTGCTCGACTTCTTTCATCATCACATCTTGCATTGGTTTCACATCAGGCAAGCCAAAGAACGAACGTGCTTCTTCCGGTGTGCAGTCGATATCAATCTTGACCTTCATCACGGTCCCTCCCAAGGTCCGGGTACGAGCCGCAGCCAGTGGCCGCGCTCATGACAACCTAATCGGTTGAGGGGCGCGCTGGCAACGGCCCTCATACGTCGCATAGCGAGACCACACATGACCGAATCAAACCATCTTTCGTTTCCATCCCCGCTTGGCACCCTCACCATTTTCAGCGATGGCGCCGCATTGATCGCCTTAGAGACCGGCCGTGCCCCAGATGACGGCAACCCCGACAGGTTGCTTATCGAAGCCAAAACCCAGCTGGACGCCTACTTTGACGGCCGTCTAACAACCTTTGATTTACCCTTAGCCCCCCACGGACCGAAGCGCCGACAGGAAATTTGGGCGGCGATGTGTGACGTCGGTTATGGTAAGACCGAGACATACGGTGAATTTGCTGCCCGTATCCAAAGTGCGCCCCGTGCCATCGGCGGTGCCTGCGCAGCAAACCCGCTCCCGATCTTTATTCCGTGTCATCGCATCTTAGGAGCAGGGAACACGCTCGCCGGATATTCATTCGCCGACGGGCCGGACACCAAACGCCAATTGCTGACGCTTGAGGGTATTCACCTTGCTGTTTAGCCCTGCAAATCCCAATATAAACGTTCAATCGATCTTTAACGTATAAACATCTTGGGGAGAACAGCATGACCAAAGCCATCCGCGTCCACGAAGCCGGCGGTCCGGAAGTGATGAAATGGGAAGACGTCGAGGTCGGCGATCCGGCACCCCGCGAAGTCCGCATCAAACAAAAGGCCGTCGGCCTTAACTACATCGACGTCTACTTCCGCTCCGGCCTGTATCCCATCGAGTTTCCCTCAATCATCGGCATGGAAGCTGCCGGCGTCATCGATGCTGTCGGCGAGGGCGTTACCGAGTTCAAAGCCGGCGACCGTGTCGCTTACCCGATGGTCCCCGGTGCATACACAGAAGCCCGCTGCATGCCGACCCTCAAAGTCGTCAAATTACCGGACGCGATCAGCGATGAAACTGCCGCGGCGATGATGCTCAAAGGCCTGACCGCACAATACCTGTTGTTCCGCACCTACAAAGTTCAGCCGGGCGACAATATTTTGGTTTATGCCGCTGCCGGCGGCGTTGGCCTGATCTTGTGCCAGTGGGCCAAAAAGCTGGGTGCCAATATCATCGGCTGTGTCGGCTCCGACGAAAAAGCTGAACTGGCAAAAGATAACGGCTGTGATCACATCATTATGTACCGCGACGAAAACATCCCGACCCGAGTCAAAGAGATCACCGACGGCAAGGGCGTTGCGGTGGCTTACGACAGCATCGGCAAAGCGACGTTTATGGACTCGTTGGACAGCCTGCAGCCATTCGGCACGATGGTGACCTATGGCAACGCGTCAGGCAAAGTCGCGCCATTTGATCCCGGCATTCTGGCCCCGAAGGGCTCGCTGTACGTAACGCGCCCGACCCTGGGCACGCACACCTCGACCCGCGAGCTGGTCTTAGACGGCACCAAGCATCTGTTTGATGCGGTGACCTCGGGTGACGTGAAGATCAACGTCAACCAGACCTACGCAATGTCGGATGCGGCACAAGCCCATGCCGATCTGGAAGACCGTAAAACCACCGGATCCACGGTGTTCACGATCTAACCACCACGAACACCAAGATCGACGCAAAAACGGCGGCTCTCAGGAGCCGCCGTTTCTTATTGCCCAAACAGCAATCTTGGACAAAAACTATTGGTTCATTGAGTCGAAGAAATCATCGTTGTTCTTCGAATGCTTGATCTTATCGAGCAAGAATTCCATGGCATCGGTGACGCCCATCGGCATCAAGATCCGGCGCAGCACCCACATCTTCGACAAGGTTGCTTTGTCGACCAGAAGCTCTTCCTTGCGCGTCCCGGATTTGGTGATGTCGATGGTCGGCCACGTGCGCTTGTCGGCGAGCTTACGATCCAGAATAATTTCCGAGTTACCCGTCCCTTTGAATTCCTCAAAGATCACTTCGTCCATGCGCGAGCCGGTATCAATCAACGCCGTCGCAATGATCGTCAACGAACCGCCTTCTTCGATGTTTCGTGCCGCACCGAAAAAGCGCTTCGGACGCTGCAGCGCGTTGGCGTCAACACCACCGGTCAGGACTTTACCCGACGACGGTACAACGGTGTTATAGGCCCGCGCGAGACGGGTGATGGAATCCAAAAGAATGATCACATCACGTTTGTGTTCAACCAATCGTTTGGCTTTCTCAAGCACCATTTCGGTCACCGCCACGTGACGGGTCGCGGGCTCGTCAAACGTTGATGAAATAACTTCGCCGCGCACGGTGCGCGCCATGTCGGTAACTTCTTCGGGCCGCTCATCGATCAACAACACAATCAAATAACATTCCGGATGATTGCGTGCGATCGACGCCGCCATATTCTGCAACATCACCGTTTTACCGGTCCGCGGCGGCGCCACGATCAAACCACGTTGTCCTTTGCCCAGGGGGCTGATCAGATCGAGCACGCGATTGGTCGGGTCCTTGATTTCAGGATCGTCAATTTCCATCAACAACCGCTCTTCCGGGTACAACGGCGTCAGGTTGTCAAAGTTGATCCGGTGGCGAACGGCGCTCGGCTCCTCGAAGTTCACCTTGTTTATTTTCAACAACGCAAAATAGCGTTCACCGTCTTTGGGCGAGCGAATCTCGCCTTCAACCGTATCGCCGGTCCGCAGCGAAAACCGTCGAATTTGGCTCGGGCTGACGTAAATATCATCGGGGCCCGGCAAATAGTTTGATTCAGGGCTCCGTAGAAAACCGAAGCCGTCTTGCAGCACTTCTAAAACACCATCGCCGAATATCGCGATATCGTCCTCAGCCAACTGCTTGAGGATCGCAAACATCATATCCTGCTTACGCAGCGAACTGGCGTTTTCGATTTCCAGCTCTTCGGCATATGCCAGCAAATCAGCAGGGGCTTTTTCTTTGAGGTCTTTCAGATTCATGCGTTTTTATTTCGATATCGGTTTCGGGGGAAAGGCGCGTCAACGCGAGATGCCGGGGGTATTCTAGGGCCGGCGGACGGCTGGGCGCCGTCAAGAACGTGTGATCGTGTGTGTGAAGCGGACCAAATCCGCGAAAGATGTTAAACCGTTACTGGAAGCCTTCGTTTATGTCAACTGGCTTTGTATGAAAGTCTATCAAGTTCAAAAAGGTTTCACGACCGCGAGGATAACAATCAGGATCATCAGCACCGTCGGAATTTCGTTTGCGACGCGGTAAAACTTATGACTGTGAGTATTTGTGTTTTTTTCAAAGTCTTTCCGCCACTTCGCCATCAGCATATGCATAATCAGCAAACCAACAATCGCGGTTAACTTTACGTGCAACCACCCGCTCGAAAAATCTTGATACGCCAGCAGCGCACCACCGGCAATCAACGACACCAGCATTGCCGGATTCATGATCGCGCGCAGCAAGCGACGCTCCATAATCTTTAGTTTTTCTGAAAACTCAGAACCTATATCCGCATCCGCGTGATAAACATACAACCTTGGCAAATATAACAAACCGGCCATCCACGCGATCACGGCGATAATGTGCAGTGCTTTAATCCAAAGGTACACGGAACCATCCATCAATTAATCCTCAGCTTGCAAACGCACAACAGTCACACGATTGCGGGCACAAACGATCCCCTTCACCGGACATGCGCGGACCGTCATGGTGAACAGCTTTGCGCACTAGGACGGCCAGCGTGTCGATAAACGACGAGTGTGTCCCTACCGCTGGGACCCGCACATATGTCGGCACACCGGCTTCTTCGGCCAATTCCTTGTACTCAATATCCAATTCCACGAGCGTTTCTGAATGCTCAGAAACAAACGCGATGGGTACCACGATGACAGGTACACCGTCTTTACCCGCACGCTCAATTTCATCATCCGTGGATGGACCAATCCATTCCAAAGGTCCGACTCGGCTTTGGTAACAAACCGTCCAATCAAGACCTTCAATTTTCATATCATCGACAACAGCTTGCGCGGTGTTTTCAACCTGCCACTGGTACGGGTCACCTTTAGCAATAATTTTTTTCGGCAATCCATGTGCGGAAAATAACACGCGCGGGGTCAACGATGCGTTGAAACCATCCACTGCATTTTTAACCAACGCAGATTGTGCCGCGATCCAGCCCGGACTTTTTGGGTAACAACATATCTCGATACTGGGTGCTTTGATCCCGGTAGACTTCGCCACGCGATGCCAATCTTCCAACGATGAACCTGACGTCGTCGTTGAATACTGCGGATAAAGCGGTAACAAAACGATGCGATCGGGTTCAAATTCTTTGACCGCCTGCGCGGTTTCACGGCTCATCGGATGCCAGTAGCGCATACACACAAACGCCTGAATTTCGCCCAAATCATCACACGCAACCTCAAGCGCTCGCGCTTGTTCGTTGGTTAATTCAAGCAACGGCGATTTGCCGCCAATTTTTGCATAAATTTCACGCGCAATTGGGGCTCGGCGTTTTGCAATCAACTTTGCCAGCAACCAACGCATCGGCTGTGGCACACCAATAATCGCCGGGTCATGAAACAAATTGAATAGAAACGGCTGCACCGAATCTGGACAATCCGGTCCCCCCAAATTGAACAGCACAACAGCTGTTCTCATCAGTCTGCCTGCTCCCCACGGATACGCTTCATTGCACGAGCAACATTTTCCGGTGGTGTCTGCGGTACAATACCATGACCCAAATTGAACACGAACGGCCGGCCACGTGTCGCCGTCAAAATTTGATCAATCGCGTGATCCATTGCCTCACCGCCAACGACCAGCAAGCGGTTATCCAGATTTCCCTGTAACACGCACTTTTTCGGCAACGTCGCAACCGCCCATTCAAGCGGCACCGAGTGATCCAAGGACACACCGTCGACACCGGTCTTTTCAACATATTCCGGGATCATCACACCACCTTGTCTGGGAAACCCGATAATCGGTGTATCGGGCATGGCTGCTTTCACGTTTTCTACGATCCGGCGCGTTGGTTCGATCACCAACGAGCGGAAATGAGCGGCAGACAATACACCTGCCCAGCTATCAAACAACTGCAAAACCTCAGCACCAGCTTTTGCCTGCGCAATCAAATACCGCGAGGTGGCATCCACCAAAATATCCATCAATCGCGCAAATTCGTCTGGGGCACGATACGCCCAATCGCGAGCCCGCTCACCATCGGTACGGCCACGACCTTCGACCATGTACACCGCCACCGTCCAAGGCGAACCGGCAAAACCGATCAACCCGGTTGTTGCAGGAATTTCCTGTGACAACCGCCGCACCGTTTCCATGATCGGCGCCAAATGATCCAAAACGCCATCTAAATTTAAACGATCTAACCCAGCCGCATCACGGATCGGTTCCAACACCGGACCCTCGCCTTCCTTGAATTCAACTTTTTGACCCAAGGCATCTGGAATCACCAAAATATCCGCAAACAAAATCGACGCATCAAATCCGTAACGACGTAGCGGTTGCAATGTCACTTCAACCGCTGCATCAGGCGTGTAGCAAAAATCTAAAAACGACGACGTATTTGCACGCACTTCCCGATACTCTGGCAAATAACGACCAGCTTGCCGCATCATCCAAATCGGCGGTGGATCCAAAGCTTCACCGGAGAGAACACGCAAGAATGGTTTACTCGATAATTTAGCCGTCATGTCGTCTCCGTATTCATGATTAAATCGCCAGTTCTACACCGGCCCTCTTCTATATAATTATATAGATAGAAAGTAGAGGTAGTTGTTGGACCATAGAAAGCTGGGGATTATGTCTCATCCACAGGTTATCCAGACAAGGGTGAGAACATAAAAACTTGAAGATTTTCCAATACCAATAAAAATATTACAAAAAGAATCAACGATTTCAGTAGGATCGAGAAAAAATCTAAAATTTTAAAAATCGGCTGATTTCAGGGATATTTTGTTATCCATATTATACACACATCGCTCGCAACATTTACACAACGTGATAACGTGTGTATCCAAGTGATTGAATACGGGTATGAAACGCCTTTTTCGCGCGGCGATGACTTATTCACAAATCTATCCCCCGGGTTATAGGTCGTATTTTTCATGCCCGAGACAGCTGCACCACATGAATTTCATTTGCACCTGGTTTCCGACTCAACGGGTGAAACAGTGACCTTACTTGCTCGCGCATGTTTGGTCCAATACGACGATATTCAGGTGCATGAACACCTTTGGCCGATGATGCGCAGCGCTGATCAGGTGAAAGGTGTCATTGAAAAAATACGTGAACATCCCGGCTTTGTGATGTGCACGTTGGTGAATGAAGAAGTCCGTTATGCGCTTGAAGATGGATGTCGTGCGATCCAGGTTCCATGTATCCCTGTGCTTGAACCTGTGGTTGCCGCGCTCGGTGCCTATTTAAATGCGAAAAGTCATGCCCGGCCCGGTCGTCAGCATGTCATGGATGCAGAATATTTTAATCGTATTGAAGCAATGCAATACGCATTGAGCCATGATGATGGTCAATTATCGCGAGATCTAAATGAAGCGGATGTGATTTTGGTCGGTGTTTCACGCACATCAAAAACACCAACCTGTATCTATATGGCGAACCGTGGCATCAAAGCGGCAAATATTCCGATTGTGCCAGGATGTTCGCTCCCAGAAGAATTATTCGCAAAAAACGGTCCGATGGTGGTTGGTCTCACCAATGATCCGAAGCGCTTGATTGAAATTCGCCGCCAACGACTAAGGTTTTTAGATCAAGATCACGATACAGATTATGTCGATGACGAAGCTGTCCGTGATGAAGTGAACAATGCACGGCGTCTTTATACAAAGTTTGGTTGGCCGATCATCAATGTATCCAGGCGATCGATTGAAGAAACAGCCGCGACAATTATGCAGCTTTTGGCGCGGCGCCGCGGCGAAGATACATATTTGTGAGCCGGCCGGATCTCGTTTTAGCGTCAAAAAGCACAGTCCGTCGCAGCTTATTGAGTGGTGCTGGGGTAACACTTAGTGTGCATGATGCTGCGGTGGATGAAGATGCCATCAAACAAAATGCCCTGAAAAACCACCTGTCTGCTCCTGAGATTGCAGCACGCCTCGCTACGGCAAAGGCACAAACAGTGAGTGCGTTATTTCCCAATGCTCTCGTCATCGGCTGCGATCAGGTGCTGGAACTTGACGGTAACATTTTTGATAAACCGATAAATTTAGAGGAGGCCCGGGGGCATCTGCGTGCGTTCTCAGGTAAAACGCATCAATTAATTGCGGCTATCTCATTGGTGCAAGACGGTCATCCCCTGTGGCAAACGATAGACAGCGCCGCCCTCAAAGTCCGCGCCCTTTCAGCCGATTTTATTGAAACTTACATCGCACATGAAGGCGAAGCTGTTTTGTCTTCGGTAGGCGCTTATCGGCTGGAAAGTATGGGTGCTCAGTTATTTGATGAGATTGATGGTGATTATTTTACCATCTTAGGGCTGCCGCTGCTTCCCCTATTGGAACAACTCCGTAAACACGGCATTCTGCAGACATAACGGAGGTAGCTATGTCGAGTTTAAGCGGCAACGCAAAAATCGCAGGCGTGATCGGATGGCCCGTCGCGCATTCATTATCGCCGCGGCTGCACGGATATTGGCTGCAAACCCTAGGGATCGATGGCGCCTATGTGCCGTTGCCCGTCGCACCTGAAAACATTTCGGATGCGCTCAGGGCGCTACCGAAACTGGGTTTTGCCGGCGCCAATGTTACGGTGCCACATAAAGAAGCTGCGTTGGCTGCCGTCGATGAGGTGAGTGAAATTGCGAACCGGATCGGTGCCGTGAATACGCTGATCTGTAAATCAGACGGAACGCTTTACGGCGATAACACCGATGCGTTTGGTTTTATCGAAAATTTACGCGCCGGGGCACCGTCATGGCGTCCAGATTCCGGCCGCGCCTTGGTGTTGGGGGCAGGCGGCGCGGCGCGTGCCGTGATCACCGCTTTAATCGATGCCGGTGTGACAGAAATTTCATTGAGTAACCGAACTTTGGCGCGGGCTGATGACGTCGCGCAATACATTGGTGGTAACGTTGCCGTGGTGCCGTGGGAGGCACGTGATACAGCGGCTGAAGGCGTCACGTTGTTGGTGAACACGACGACTTTAGGCATGACCGGCAAAGCTCCACTCGAAATGGATATTCGTGCCCTCGCAGATGATGCGGTGGTAACGGATATTGTTTACGCACCGTTGCAAACGCCCCTGTTGGCCTCGGCACACGCGCGTGGACTGACGACGGTGGATGGTCTCGGTATGCTTTTACATCAAGCGCGGCCAGGTTTTGAGGCTTGGTTCGGTGTTCGGCCCGAGGTTACGGCTGATCTTCGTCGGCACGTGTTAGAAAGTCTCGGCTGAAATGTTTATCCTTGGCCTGACCGGTTCTATCGGGATGGGCAAAACCGTCGCCGCACGGGATTTCGCGAAGCTCGGCATACCCGTACACGATTCAGATGCTGTTGTGCACGGATTGATCGGTCCGGGCGGTGACGCAGTGAAAGCCGTCGGCGATGCATTTCCAGGTGTGGTCAACGCTGATGCCGTTGATCGCGGTTTGCTCGGTGCGCAGGTATTTGATGATGACCTCGCTTTAAAGCGCCTTGAGGCGATTTTACATCCTCGTGTCAGGGCGGCTGAATTGCGTTTTTTGGGGCAGCATGCCCGTTTGCAAACGCCACTTGTCGTGCTTGATGTGCCGTTACTTTTCGAAACCGGTGGTGAACGAAGGTGTGATGCCGTGGCGGTCGTTTCGGCGCCGTACCGGGTACAGCGGCGCCGTGTTTTGAGCCGCCCCGGGATGACGGAGGCAAAGTTTAAAAGCATCCTGAAACACCAAATATCGGATTATGAGAAGCGCCGTGCGGCAGATTTTGTGATATATTCAGGGTTAGGGCGTGGCTTCAGCTTGCAACGTATTCGTCAGATTGTCACACTAACCCAGGGTTATATCGGCTCCCACTGGCCGCCTTTTTGGCAACGCCGCTGATAAAAATCGATAAAGTGCGGGAAACATCATGCGCGAAATTGCTCTCGATACCGAAACCACCGGCCTGGATCCGAAGTCTGGGCATCGGGTTGTTGAAATCGGGTGTGTCGAGCTGATCAACCATGTGCCCAGCGGCAAGGTTTATCATCAATACATCAATCCGGAACGCGATATGCCAATTGAGGCCGAGCGCGTGCACGGCCTGAGTGTCGATTTTCTCAGCGGTCATCCGGTGTTTGCCGACATTGCCACCAAGTTCGTCGACTTTGTCGGCGATGCAAAATTGGTCATTCACAACGCATCGTTTGATATGGGTTTTATCAATGCTGAGCTGTCGGCACTTGGTATGGACACAATTCCGATGGCGCGCACGATTGATACCGTCACCATGGCACGGCGAAAATTCCCAGGTGCCCAGGCTTCGCTTGATGCGCTGTGTCGTCGCTTTGGTATCGATTTATCCGAACGTTCGCTGCACGGCGCGTTGTTGGACGCACGATTGCTTGCGGATGTGTATCTGGAATTATTGGGTGGCCGTCAGCACGGCATGGATTTGGCGGCAGATGCCGTCGTGACCGTGCCGCAAGACAGCTCAAGTGATGCGGCCACCGTTTCTGATGCAGCGACGGAAGGTCGGCGCACCCCCCGTCCCCATGCACCAAGCGCGGAAGAATTGGCGCTGCACAGCAAGTTCATTGAAAGCTTAACAGATCCGATTTGGCGCCGCGATTAAGCTCAAATCATCGCTTACGCGGTGGCATTGCCACCATTGGCGTCGGCATTGGCCTGTGCCGTTTTCAGCTGGTTTTGATACATCGCCACAAAGTCGACCTGACCCAGCATAACCGGTGGGAAGCCGCCGTCGCGGGTGGCATCGGATAGGATGTTGCGGGCATATGGGAATAGCAGGCGCGGACATTCAATCAACAAGATCGCCTGACGATGTTCGTCAGGCACGTTCAACGTAAAGACGCCTGCATACAACAGCTCGAGAATAAAGCCGGTCATTTCGCCCACGGTGCATGATGCTTTGATGCTCAGTTCAACTTCAAAGGTCTTTTCGCCAAGGGGTCGGGCATTCACTTCAATGTTGATGTTGATGTCCGGCTGATTTTTTTGCATTTCCGAGAACACTTGCGGTGCCGACGGTACCTCGAACGACAAATCTTTTGTATACTGCGCATTCACCGTGATCGGTGAGCCTTGTTCGGCGGCTGCGGCAGCTTCGGGTGTCGTCGTCTGTTCGTCGGCCATGTTGTTCTCTCCTTGTACGTGGGCGCGCTCTGGTAGCACGTCTTTTACGTCGCGACAATATTTAGCCGAATTAGGGTTTCGGCTCGTCATCGTGTTTCGGTAATCGGGTTCGGTCTTGATCGTGCTCATCGGGTGTTATGTCTTCGAATTCACCATCAATGACGGTACCGTCGGGCCCTGCGGGGTGTTGTCCTTCGCTGCGCATCCCTTGGGTGCGGATGTGGACCTCGGCGCGTGCCAGCATGTGCCTGCCGATATAGGTCGCAATCGCTTGGCGCAGCGGCCGAATGAATAACAAGAACCCCATGGCATCGGTCACAAAGCCGGGCGTGAGCAACAGCGCGCCGGCTGCCACCAGACAGACTCCGTCAAAAAGTTCGCGGACCGGCATGCGGTTTGCGTTCAGGTTTTCCTGAATGCGAAATAAAATGGAGATGCCTTGTTGACGCAGCATCGCCGTGCCGATGACGGCGGTCAGTATAACGATACCAATCGTCGGCCAAAGACCGATCTGCCCGCCGACTTCTATGAAGACCGCGATCTCGATAATCGGGGTGGCAATAAAGGCAATTAATAAAAGGAATGCCATGCTTGGCTTGTCCCAGCGTTGTTAAGGGCTTATCTACACTGTGCATCACGATTCAATAGAGGCGTCGTGTAACGGTTGGATGCAAAACTGTAGACCGTTACGGTGGTGGTTCTGGACGTGGCGCGCGCAAATGGATACGGTGGCGACGCGACAATATCAAATTCATTCGGTACACTACGACAACAGGCAAGACCCGAAGGGTCAAGGATATCATGAGCGGCGACTTTCAATTTTTCGATATCATTATCTTGGCGATGATCGCAGGTTTTTTGGTTTTACGGTTGCGTAGTGTCCTCGGGCGGCGTGACGGTCACGAAAATGATCCTCGTGATCCGCTGAATAAAAACAATCGAGCACCTGTGGAAAATGATGACGATAACGTCGTGCATTTGCCTGATCGTGCAGACCACGTGGACGGCGCTTCTCAGCCAGCGATTGATCCGGACGATCCTGCCGCTGCTGGGCTGACGCAAATTCAAGTTGCGGACCCGAGCTTCCGGCCGGATCAGTTCAGCGAGGGTGCAAAAGCCGCGTTTGAAATGGTCTTGAATGCCTTTGCTGCAGGCGATCGAAAAACGTTAAAAAGTCTGCTCAGCCCCGATGTTATGCGCAATTTTGACGATGTGATCTCGGAGCGGGAGCGAAATGGCGAAGTCCTTGAAGAAACGATCGTCGGCATTCGCGCGGCTGAAATCGTCGAAGCTTCGATGGACGGGCACAATGCGATGGTAACCGTTAAATTCAAGTCAGAGCAGGTCAGTGCTCTTCGTGATGCCGAAGGCAATATTATCGACGGCAACCCGAATGAAATTATTGAAGTGACCGATTTTTGGACGTTCTCGCGTGACACACGTTCATCAGATCCGAACTGGACGTTGGTCGGCACTGAGAGCAATAACTAACGTGTGGCAGATGTCGGCGACGAAAGGTGCTCGTTTTGCGGCTTTCGGGGCGTTGATACTTCTTGCTGCGTGTTCAGGCGTTGCGCCCATTGTGCCGGTTACGGCGCCGCCCACGGATTCAGATGCATCGTCATTGACGCTACGTGTCACCGATTATCTTGATATTCCAGGCTGGAACGGTGATGATCATGCGTCTGTATTGCCGACGTTGATCCGGTCGTGTGAAAAAATTGAAGCGAAAGATCCGAGCGCGAGCCTGGGCAGTGACCTGCGCATGGGTCGCGTCGAAGATTGGATGGCAATTTGTGCCGATGCGCGCAAAATTCGCCCAGGCAATATGGTCGAGGCAAAGTATTTCTTTGAATCTCGTTTTATTGCCTACCGGGTTGGTGACGTTCATGACACCAACGGTTTGTTCACCGGGTATTATGAGCCCGAGTTGGACGGTCGCTGGGCGCCGCAAGAGGGTTTTCAAACCCCGATTTATGCGCGACCGAAAGATATCATCTCGATCAATTTAGCGGATTTTCGCTCAATGTATGTGGGCGCTAAACTGGTTGGGCGGATGGAAGGTAACACGGTCATACCTTACTATACGCGCGCGGAAATTAACGAAGGTGCGCTTAAGGGGCGAGAGCTTGAAATTCTTTGGGTTGATAGTCCGGTTGACGCCTTTTTCATGCATATCCAAGGTTCGGGCCGGATAAAATTACAAGATGGTTCGCACGTTCGGGTCGGCTATGCCGGCCGTAACGGTCATGAGTACAAATCTATCGGTCGCGTATTGGTCGATCGAAATGTGATGCCGTTAGAACAAGTTACTGCGCCGGCTATCCGCAACTGGCTTGCGACAAATCCTGACTTAGCGGACGAGTTGATGAATCAAAACAGATCCTTCGTCTTTTTTCGTGTGATTGAGGGTGATGGGCCAATTGGCGCACTGGGGATTCCCCTGACGCCGGGCCGCAGCCTTGCCGTGGATCGGACATTCTTGCCGTTAGGCATACCGATTTGGTTGGATACCACCGATCCTTTGGATGAGAAGCTGCCGTTGCAGCGGCTTATGGTCGCACAAGATACCGGCAGTGCGATCAAAGGCGCCGTTCGCGGTGATGTATTCTGGGGCTTCGGCAATGAGGCGGCGCGGCGCGCTGGATTGATGAAGCAAAACGGCTCTTATTTCGTTTTGCTGCCGCGCTCGGCAGCACGCCCGGCACCGGTCTTTAATTAAGCCGTTGATGGCAGGCGACCGGTATTTTATCGGGCGAGCTTCACCTGCGCTCTTGTCTTCATAGGCCGGAAACCACATTCTTAAGTCATGGTTGATTCACCCTCCCCCCGCGTTGGTTTATTCGCGACGTGTCTCGTTGATTTGATGCGTCCGATTGTCGGCTTCGCTGCGGTGAAGTTGCTCGAAGATGCTGGTTGCACGGTGTCGGTCCCTGAAGCGCAGACCTGTTGTGGTCAACCGGCGTATAATTCCGGTGACAATCCTGACACCATTGATATTGCGAAAGGTGTGATCGCGACGTTTGAAGCGTTCGATTATGTGGTCGTGCCGTCCGGGTCATGCGGCGGCATGATTTCGCATCATTATCCGGTGTTGTTTGAAGACGACCCCGAATGGAAAGCCCGCGCCCAGGCTGTCGCCGATAAAACCTATGAGTTGCTGGCATTTTTGTATGATGTTTTAAAAGTCACGCCGGCAGCGGCGTTCGATGGCACGGTGACGTACCATGATTCTTGTTCTGGATTGCGCGAGCTGAATATCAAAGACCAACCCCGGGCACTTCTTGGGAATGTTACCGGCTTGAGCCTTTCTGAAGGCAACGAGACCGAGACCTGCTGTGGCTTCGGCGGTTTGTTTTGTGTGAAGTATCCAGACATTTCGGAAAAAATGGTCGATGCCAAAGTGGCGGATATCGTCGCTACCGGTGCAGATACGGTGTTGGCTGGTGATTTGGGGTGTTTGATGAATATCGCCGGCCGCCTGCAGCGCCGCGGCATTCCAATTCAAGCGCGCCATACGGCAGAAGTTTTGGCGGGCATGACTGCAGCCCCTGCGATCGGCGAGCCGATGGGTCCCGATAACACCCACAAAGTCAGCAAGGTATAGGATCAAACGATGGACGCTACCTCGCTGAATTTTAAGAATAACGCGCGCGGCGCAATCGCTGATGACCCGTTGCAAAAAGCGTTGGCGAAGCTCGCGGTCGGCTTCCCGTTGAAGCGTGCGCAAGCCGCCGCACGCTTGCCCGAATTCGAAGGCCTCCGTGATCAAGCTCGCGACATCAAAAACCATGTTTTGGAAAATCTTGATCTTTATCTTGAAGCGTATGAAGAAAAAGTCATCGCCAGCGGCGGTCACGTGCATTGGTGCGCAACGGCGGCCGACGCCCGTGAGACGATTTTAAAAATCTGCCAAGACGCCGGCGCTAAGACCGTCACCAAAAGCAAATCGATGATTTCCGAAGAAATTGCGGTGAATGGTTTTTTGGAAGACAACGGGATTGAGCCGATTGAAACCGATCTCGGCGAATACATCATCCAGCTGCGCAAAGAACCGCCCAGTCATATTATCGCCCCGGCGATTCATCTGTCGAAAGAACAGGTCGCGGAAACCTTTCGGAATGCGCACATTGATCTTGCGGCCAATCGTCCCTTGGAAGAGCCGCGCGCCCTGCTCGAAGAGGCCCGCGGCAAACTTCGTGAAAAATTTCTGCGCGCCGATGTCGGTCTGACCGGGGCGAATATGCTGATCGCCGAGACTGGGACCAACGTTTTGGTGACCAACGAAGGCAATGCGGATCTCACCAACAACCTTCCCCGCGTGCATGTTGTTATCGCGAGTATTGAAAAAATCGTGCCGACCCTCGAAGACGCGACGACGATCTTGCGGGTTTTGGCGCGTTCGGCGACGGGCCAAGAAATTTCGGTCTATACCACGTTTTGCACCGGCCCCCGTCGCCCGGATGATCTGGACGGGCCCGAGGAATACCACGTGGTGCTGCTCGATAACGGTCGTACCGACATGATCGGCAGTGAATTTCATGAAATGCTGCGCTGTATTCGTTGCGGTGCGTGTCTGAATCATTGCCCGATTTATAAATCCATCGGCGGGCACGCCTACGGGTGGGTGTATTCTGGACCCATGGGCGCTGTGCTGATCCCCAATTTGATCGGTATGGAAGATGCACAGCACCTGCCCAATGCATCTACGCTATGCGGCAAGTGTGAAAGCGTTTGTCCGATGCGCATTCCGTTGCCAAAAATGTTGCGCAAATGGCGGGAACGACAATACCGCGCCGAAATCGGCTCCAAACAAGTGCGATGGGCGTTGCATGCCTGGGCTTGGTTGGCCAAGCGGCCGAAAGTTTATCGGTACGTGATGTCGTTGGGCATTGCGATGATGGGACAATTCGGCGGCGCCGGACGGTTTAAGTCGGTGCCGTTCGCAGGCGGCTGGACCTCAAAACGCGATCTTGCAGCGCCGACAGGTGACACGTTTATCAGCCAATACCATAAGGGTGCCCGCGGCGATCAAAGCGGTGAGCTTATCCGTAGAAAGATCATGCGATGAGCGGTAGGGATCAGATTCTTGGTAAATTGAGGTCCAAGCTCGGGCGTGCTTCGACAACAGTAAGTGAAAATGCCGCGCTTAATCACATGCAAGCGCATCAGAAAAACCTTATTCCTGCTCGCGGTGACTTACCTAAAGCTCAACGTGTTGCGCTTTTTAAACAAGAAGCGGAGAAAGTGAATGCAACTGTCTCTGAACTAAGTCATTTCGGCGACGTACCTAATGCGGTCGCGGATTATTTACGTCAGCATCAACTGCCCGCAGCGATTAAGATCGCGCCGCATCCGGGTTTGAAAAACTTACGGTGGGCCGAAGATACCTCGATTGAGGTCCTTGATGGACGTGCCAATGGCGATGATCCGGTGTCGGTCAGTGTGGCGCTGGGCGGTGTTGCGGAAACAGGCACCATTGTTATGGCGTCCGGCCCCGATACGCCGACGTCGCTGAATTTTTTGCCTCTTGATCACATCGTTGTCGTGTCGGCCGATGATATTGCGGGTAATTACGAAGCTGTGTGGGAACGCTTGCGCGCTCAGGCGGATGCCGCCGGCAGACCCGGTACCCTGCCCCGCACGGTGAACTGGATTACCGGCCCTTCCCGGACGGCGGATATCGAGCAAACCCTTCTACTGGGTGCGCACGGGCCGCAACGCCTGCATATCCTGATCGTCGACGGGTTGGAGACAACTGCGGCGGACGCTTAGATATGGCGGCGGATAAACCCACCCGCCGCCGCCGACCGCTTAGCCCTGAAGAGCGCGCGCTTTGGGACCATGTAACCCGCTCGGTGCGGCGTGCGACGGATACCCCAAATACCCCATCGTTCGATGACCTCGCAGATTTCCAAGATGCGATGGCCGACACCCCCAAGCTAAAACCGTCAAAACAATCGAAAACGCGCAATTTACCGCCGCTTGCCGCGACCCCCGTCACACCGCCAAAACCCACCGCCCCTATTTTAGCCCCTGGCGTGACGCCGGGTATGGACCGTAGCACCGCGCGCCGCCTTAAACGTGGCCAGCTTGATATCGAAGCGACATTGGATCTTCACGGCCATACACAAACGGCGGCACACCGCGCGCTTGAAGCGTTTTTGTCGGCAAGTTTTAACGCTGGCCGGCGCACGGTCCGTGTCATCACCGGTAAGGGCGGCCGTGAAGACGGTCGCCCCGGCGTCCTTAAAGATGCGGTACCGCGCTGGCTCAATGAACTGCCGATGCGGCAATGGGTTGCAGGGTTTTCTTATGCACCCCGTCAAGACGGCGGCGAGGGCGCGCTGCATATCCGTGTCAAACGCCGCCGATAGCGACAAAATATTAAGAATTACGTGGTTAGGGTGTGATCATGACACCTTTTGGCAAACGCATCCGCGAACATCGCATGGCGCGCGGCATCACGATGAAACAGATGGCGACCGATCTGGATGTTTCATCGGCATATCTGTCGGCGCTTGAACATGGCCACCGGGGCCGTCCGAGCTCCGGCTTTGTTGCGCAGATCGCCGGTTATTTCGATCTGATGTGGGATGACGCCGAAGAACTCAAACGTTTGGCGACGATGTCACATCCAAAAGTGACGGTCAAAACCGCCGGCCTTCATCCCAAAGCGACTGAGCTCGCCAACCTCCTCGCTGTTCATATCGACGAAATGGACGAGGACACGCTGGACTGGATCATTGCTGAAGTCCGGCTCCGCGTTGGGACGCAACCCACCGGCCCCACGCACTAAATCAACAACTTACGGTTAAATCTTCAAAGAATGAATTTACTGACGTCGGCGTTGCGGGCCAAATCTGAGACCTGTTCGCGCACATACGCAGCATCAATGCGGAGCACTTCACCGCTGCGCTCCGACGCAGAATAGCTGACGTCTTCCAACAGCTTTTCCATCACCGTGTGCAAACGCCGTGCACCGATGTTTTCAACACCTTGGTTGATCTCGGCTGCCAGGTCGGCGATTTCGGCAATCGCGTCTTCGGTAAAATCAAGGCTAAGGTCTTCGACCCCCATCAAGGCGGTATATTGTTTCACCAGGCTTGCTTCGGGTTCGGTCAAGATGCGCACGAAATCATCGCGAGTCAGCGCATTCAGGCTGACCCGAATTGGCAGGCGGCCCTGAAGCTCCGGCAACATATCGGATGGCTTTGAGACGTGGAAAGCGCCTGACGCGATAAACAAAATATGGTCGGTCTTCACCGGCCCATGTTTCGTTGATACCGTGGTTCCTTCGATCAACGGCAATAGATCGCGCTGCACGCCTTCGCGGCTGACATCGGCGCCCTGACGTTCGGCGCGGGCGGTGATCTTGTCGATCTCGTCCAAGAAGACGATGCCATTGTCTTCAACGTTTGAAATGGCGTCGCTCATCACGGCTTCTTCGTCCAACAATTTGTCGGCTTCTTCACGAATTAGGATGTCGTGGGAGGCATCGACGGTCATGGTTTTCTTTTTGGTTTTTTGGCCGAACGCTTTGCCGAACATATCGTTCAGATTCAACATGCCCATTTGCGCACCGGGCATGCCGGGAATATCCATGGTCGGCATGCCGCCGCTGCCGCTGTCGCTCAGCTCAAGATCGATCTCGCGCTCCCCAAGCTCGCCGTTACGGAGCATGTTGCGGAAGCGTTCTTTGGTTTCTTTCGATGCATTCTCGCCCGTCAGCGCGTCAACAACGCGGTTCTCAGCATTTAGCTCAGCCGTCGCTTGAACGCTTTTCCGCTTCGCGTCCCGGCTCATGTGGATCGCGGCTTCTAAAAGATCACGAATGATTTGCTCGACGTCGCGCCCGACGTAACCCACTTCGGTGAATTTGGTCGCTTCAACCTTGATGAACGGCGCCTCTGCGAGCTTCGCTAGCCGCCGTGCGATCTCGGTTTTACCGACACCGGTGGGTCCGACCATCAAGATATTCTTCGGCAACACTTCATCGCGCATATCATCATCAAGCTGTTGTCGGCGCCAACGATTGCGGAGTGCGATGGCAACGGCTTTTTTAGCGTCTTGTTGGCCGACGATGTAGCGGTCTAGTTCGGAGACGATTTCGCGCGGGGTAAAACTGCTCATAATTTTTCGATCACTACGTTGGTGTTGGTATAGACGCAAATCTCGCCGGCCACAGCTAAGGACCGCCGGGCAATCGTTTCAGCATCGAAACCATCGATGTCGATCAGCGCACGCGCGGCCGATAATGCATAGTTGCCACCGGATCCGATGCCGATAATGCCGTCTGATGGCTCAAGCACATCGCCATTGCCGGTCAGAATCAGCGAAACATCTTTGTCGGCGACCGCCATCATCGCTTCGAGCCGGCGCAGGTAGCGATCCGTCCGCCAGTCTTTCGCAAGTTCCACGGCGGCCCGCATTAACTGGTTGGGATATTGTTCCAGCTTCGCTTCCAGGCGCTCAAATAACGTAAACGCATCGGCGGTGGCCCCTGCGAAGCCGGCGATCACGTTGTCACCGGCGAGCCTACGCACCTTGCGGGCATTCCCCTTGATAATCGTGTCACCCAAGCTGACTTGGCCGTCACCTGCGATCACGACGTCGCCGCCTTTGCGGATCGATAAGATCGTCGTTGCGTGCCAAGACGGCAGCGGGCTGTCACTCGCCATTGAAATTCCTCAAAACTGGTTTGCGTGTATAAAAGGCATAGATGGTGTATTTGGTCAGATCATCCAGTCCGGTCAAGGCGGCGGCGTGAGAACATCAAAGCGGCGTCGGGGCTGGTGAAGCCGGAAACGACCTGCTAGAAGAACGCCGAAGTCATTTAGACGATGTGGAGAGCCCGCATGCGCACCGCGACTATTGAGCGCCAGACCAAAGAGACCTCGATTTCCGTGAGCCTCGATCTCGACGGCACGGGACTCTATGACGTATCGACCGGGATCGGTTTTCTCGATCATATGCTCGAGCAGTTATCGCGTCACAGTTTGATGGATTTGACCGTCAAAGCGACCGGTGACCTGCACATCGATTTTCACCACACCACCGAAGATACCGGTATCGCCATCGGCGAAGCGTTCAGCGAAGCGTTGGGCGACCGCAAGGGCATCACACGGTATGGCTCGGCGTTGATCCCGATGGACGAAACGTTGTCTCGGATCGCGTTGGATGTGTCGAACCGTCCGTATCTGATTTGGCATGTGAACTTCACCAAGCCGAAGCTGGGTGATATGGACACCGAACTTTTCAAAGAATGGTTCCAAGCCTTCGCCCAAGCTTCGGGCATCACATTGCACGTTGAAAACCTGTATGGTGAGAACAACCACCATATTGTTGAGTCGTGCTACAAGGGCCTCGCACGAGCATTGCGCCAAGCAATCGAAATCGATCCGCGCAAAGCCGACGAGGTACCGTCCACCAAGGGTATGCTCTGACCACGGGGCGACGACTCTCATGAAGATGTATTCTGTGTTTCTGCGAAACCTCGGACGTGACACCGCATCTGATCTGGTGCTCGTCAAACAGGGTTTTTGTTGGCCGGCGTTTTTCTTTACGGCTTTTTGGGCGCTTTGGAACCGCATGTGGTGGCAGGCGCTCGGCATTTTTGCAGTTGTGACGCTGGCGGGATGGGCGCCCCGTGCGGCCGGACTCGGCAGCGAGGTTGAAGGCATTTGCAGCTTCGCGGCTGCACTGGCAATCGGCTTTATCGGCAACGACCTTCGTGCCTGGGCGCTGGCCGACAAAGGCTTTGATGAGGTGGCCATGGCGTCCGGTAAATCAGGCGACGAAGCCGAACGACGTTTTCTGGATGACGCCGACATCGATGCGAACGGCATTTATGCGTGATGGCTGAAACCGTCGCCATCATCGATTACGGTTCGGGTAATTTGCGTTCCGCTGCGAAATCGTTTGAACGGGCTGCAACAGAAGCCGGCTTGGCGATGACCATCCATGTTACCGATGATCCGAAAGTCGTCGCCGGTGCAGACCGCGTGGTCTTGCCGGGCGTTGGCGCGTTTGCCGATTGTAAGCGCGGTTTGTTTGCGGTCGCCGGGATGCCCGAGGCGCTAACGGCCCACGTCGACAGCGGCAAACCGTTCTTTGGGATTTGCGTCGGCATGCAGTTGATGGCGACGCGCGGCTTGGAGCATGGCGAGACCGACGGCTTCGGATGGATTCCCGGCAATGTGGATCGCATCGTGCCAACGGATCCGGCGTTGAAAATTCCGCACATGGGTTGGAACAGTTTACAGGTCCCAAATGCGCCGCACCCCCTTTTGGCGGGCATCGAAAGCGGCGAGCATGTATATTTTGTGCACTCCTATCATTTGGTGACCGATGATCCGGCACAGGTTTTGGCGACGACCGACTATGGTGGGCCGGTGACGGCAGCGGTCGGGCGCGACAACATCGTCGGCACGCAGTTCCATCCCGAAAAAAGCCAGGCCGCGGGCCTTCGTATCATCACCAACTTTTTAAGGTGGCAACCGTGATCTTTTTCCCAGCCATCGACCTCAAGCAAGGTCAGTGCGTGCGCTTGGTGCACGGCGATATGGACCAAGCGACGGTCTTCAATGACAGCCCGGCCGCACAGGCGAAAATTTTTGCCGATGCCGGCTGTACGTGGCTGCACATGGTGGACCTCGACGGTGCGTTCGCCGGCAAGCCGGAAAATGCGGATGCCGTGACGGCGGTTTTGGATGCAGTCGACATCGACGTGCAATTGGGTGGCGGCATCCGCGATATGCAGACCATCGAAAATTGGTTGGCGCGTGGCCTTAAGCGCGTGATCTTAGGCACTGCCGCGGTCCGTGATCCGGATTTGGTACGCCAAGCGTGTAAAGCGTTCCCGGGCCAAGTCGCCATCGGCATTGATGCCAAAGACGGCTTCGTTGCCGTTCAAGGTTGGGCCGAAGCGACCACGATTGAGGCCATCGAGCTTGCAAAACAATTCCAAGATGCTGGCGCGGCGGCCTTGATTCACACCGACATCGGACGGGACGGCGCGATGCAGGGGCCGAACCTTGATGCGACGCTGGCGCTTGCCGATGCCGTCGACATTCCGGTGATTTTGTCGGGCGGCGTGTCGTCGATGCAGGATCTCGAAACTGCGTTGGCGCAGGGTGCCGGCAAACTCGAAGGCGTGATTTCGGGTCGTGCCGTGTATGAAGGGCGCATCGATCCGACCGAAGCAGTGGCGCTGTTGCGGGAGGCCGCTTAATGCTGAAAGTGCGGATCATTCCGTGTCTGGATGTCGCCGAGGGCCGGGTCGTCAAAGGTGTGAACTTCGTTGACTTGGTGGACGCCGGCGATCCCGTCGAACAAGCACAGGTTTATGATTCTGCCGGTGCAGACGAGCTTTGTTTTTTGGATATCACCGCCAGCCACGAAAATCGGGACACCATCCTCGATGTGGTCGCGCGCACGGCGGAAAAATGTTTTATGCCGTTGACGGTCGGTGGCGGTGTACGCACCACCGAAGACATTCGTAAACTTTTGCTCGCCGGTGCCGATAAAGTTTCGATCAACACGGCTGCCGTGCACAATCCGGATTTTGTCCGTGAAGCGGCGGAGAAATTTGGCACTCAATGCATCGTCGTTGCGATTGATGCGAAAGCGACCGGCCCTGACACGTTCGAGATATTTACCCATGGTGGCCGCAAGCCGACCGGCATCGATGCGGTGGCGTGGGCGCAAAAAATGGAACAGCTCGGCGCCGGTGAAATCTTGCTGACGTCCATGGACCGGGACGGCACCAAGCAGGGCTTCAACTTGCCGTTGACCCGTGCCGTCGCAGATGCGGTCGGCATTCCGGTGATTGCGTCTGGCGGTGTCGGTGAATTGCAGGATCTGGTGGACGGCGTGGCCGAGGGGCATGCGTCGGCTGTGCTCGCGGCCTCGATTTTTCACTTCGGGACCTATACGGTGGCACAAGCCAAAGCGCACATGAAAGCGGCCGGGGTTGCTGTGCGCGAAGTATGAGGAAGTTCCATGTCCGATGACGTTTTGAGCCGACTGTTCGGTGTCATTGAAAGCCGTAAGGGTGCCGATGCCACAACGTCGTACACTGCCAAACTGTTGGCCGGTGGCGCGCCGAAGATCGGCAAAAAAATCAATGAAGAGGCGGCGGAAGTTGTGATCGCCGCGCTCACCGAAGGCAAAGACGCGGTGACCCGTGAAAGCGCCGATTTGTTATATCACCTGTTGGTGATGTGGGCGGATCAGGGCATCCAACCTCAAGACGTTTTTGATGAGTTGGCCAGACGCGAGGGCATGTCCGGTATCGACGAGAAGAATAGCCGCGAAAGCTGACGCGGGGCGAGGACACAATGGCATACGATTCTAATAATATTTTTGCGAAAATCCTGCGTGGCGAAATTCCGTGCGACAAGGTTTTCGAAGACGACCACACGCTGGCCTTTAACGATATCAATCCGCAAGCACCGGTGCATGTGCTGGTGATCCCTAAAGGTGCGTATGAAAGCATGGATGATTTTCATGCCAACGCATCGGACGCAGAAATCGCTGCCTTAATCCGTGCGGTCGGCGAGGTTGCGCGGATGACTGGGGTTGCCGAGACCGGATATCGGATTTTGTCGAATACCGGGGTCGACGCCCATCAAGAGGTCCCGCATTTACATATTCATGTCGTCGGCAAGCGCGATTTGGGCGGCATGATCGGGCGCCCAAGGCCCTCATAAGACACCAGTGCGGCGTTTTAGCCAGGTGAAAAAACTCCTTAATCAGTCCAAATCTACCCTATCTGTAGTGTGATACTTGGGTTATGATACTTTATATTGAAGTCATTCCCCTGGATTGCTGCCGATGGCAACACGCTACGATATCGAAACAACTGCTCTTTCGGCACCGACAGGTACGCCTGAGGTCATAAGTTTGCCGACAAGTGGCCCGGTCGTCATTCCGGGCGGTGGATTGTTGTCTGAAGCGGTCTATGCGCGTCTTGATGGTGACTTGTTGATCGAATTTGCCGACGGCACCCGATTCGTCGTTGAAGGCTATTTTGATGCGGCCACGTCGCCCGCATTGGCAACCGAAGCCGGTGCCCATATCGGCGCAGATGTGGTCGGCGCTCTGGCCGGCGTCGATGCGATGACCGTTCAACACGCCGGACCCGTTGCCGCCCCGATCGGCCGCGTTGAAACCGTTGAAGGCGACGCAGTGATCGTGCGCGCCGATGGTGCGCGGGTCGACGCCGAAGTCGGTACATTGATCGCACGCGGAGATCGAATCGAGACCGGCGCCGACGGCAGTGCCGGTTTCTTGTTCGCTGACGAAGGTACGTTTGCGGTCGGTGAACACGCGCGAGCGATTTTTGATGATCTGGTGTTTGATCCGGACACGGCAACGGTGCATGCCACATTCGTTGTTCAAGAAGGCCCGTTCTCGTTTGCTGGTGGCGGTATCTCTGCGGTTGATGGTGCGTTTGTTATTAAAACGCCGGCCGCGTCATTGGACATCGATGGCGCGTCGGGTGCCGGGCGCGTCGAAGCGGATGGGGCGACGTCGGTAACCTATCTGCGCGCGGATGATTGGGCGGATGGCGTTATTAAGGTTCATAATCCGGGCGGCACGCAGCTGCTTGATCAATCTTATGAAGCGCTCACCGTCGAAGACTTTTTTCAAGCCCCTTCCAATGTTTTCCGCTTGGGCCCCCGTGACGCGGCAGAGCATTTCGGCAACGCGTTGAGCGCGCTCCCCGATGCGCATGCCGTGATGCCGTCGACGTTATTAACGGTTGAGCGTTCGCAATCTGCGCCGTCCCCATTTGATGAAGACGGATCTGATGTTGCGGTTACACCCGGTGATTTGAGCGACGAAATACAAGTCGATCGCGACACCGCATTTGAAATCGCGGCCCGCAAAGCGGCCATCGCCAGATCTGCGCGCGATGCTGCCGATGAAGCGCTCAGTGACGCGGCTGCAGCTGAGAAAGCGGCCCGTGCGCAAGCGCTGGAAGCTGAAGCGCGCGCCGAGGAAAGTGCCGATACGGTCGAAGCCTTGCGCGCCCAAGCGCTGAAGATTCTCGAACAATCGGACCAACGCGACAAGGCGTTTGAAGACGCGGTCCGTCAGGCCGATAACGCGACCGCCCAAGAAGAATCTGCGGCGCGCGAAGTCGCCGAAATCGATGTTGCCGAAGCTCAGGTTGCGGAGCGTCTGGCTGCTGCCGAGGAAGCCGTTCGCCAAGCCCTTGCGGCAGCCGAACAGGCCCGCGCCGAAGCTCTGGAAATTCTTGCCGAGGCACAACAAAAAGAAGAAGCGTTTGCCGCCGCTCAGCAGGCTGCGCAAGAAGCCAAAGCCGACGAAGACGCGCAAGCGCTCGCGGTGGCCGAAGCGGATGCCGCCGAAGCGGATGCCGCCGAAGAAGCTGCCGCGGCCGCGCTGCGCGCCGCCGAAGCCGTCGCCGAAGCGTCGGCACGGGATGCGATTGCTGCTGAACGAGTCGCCCAAGAAGCCAGCACGGCAGCGGAAGTTGTTGAAACCGTTGTCGCGCGGGAACTGGCCGCGATTGATCCCGCTCTGCTGAAACCGCCTTCGCCGGATGATCCGTCCAGCGCCCGGGGCAATTGGATTACGCAGGTGCGGGCGTCTATGGATGTGGCGTCAGCTGCATTGGCGCAAGGCGAAGATGCGGCGCGTGCGGCGTACCGGGACGCGCTACGTGAAGGGTCATCTATTGAAGAAGCGTTGGAACGCGCAATCGTTGCCGCTGAAGCCTATGGCGGTGCGGCCAGCGCAGATCGTGTTTTGGCCGGCGGGCCGGATGGCTTGATCGATGAAAATGACGCTGCTGACGGCCCGATCCTGATTGCCGGGGGTGATGGTGGGTTTTCCGGGGGCAGCGGTGATGCCGGTGCGATTGGCAGCGATGTTTTGATTGGTAGCGCCGGAGAAGACGGTTTGGCCGGTGGCGCCGGTTTCGGATCGGGCGGTATTGATGGTGTGTTCGGATTCGGTTTCTCGTTCACACCGATTGTGTTGCGCTTAAACAAATCGAACATTGATGACGATGACCGGGATGATGCGGTCAGCCTGACGGCGACGGTCACATCTTCGCAAGCGGATCAGAAGGTCGGCACCAGCCTTGCTGATTTTTTGGTGGGTGGAAATTCCGCGACGACGATGGGTGGCCGTGAAGGCAACGATTTTTTGTATGGCGATACGCCGACGAATTATTTGTCCGGCACTCATAACGCCGGCAACGCACTGCTTAACCCGACATTTGCCGCCGGTGCCGCAGATACGATATCGGGGGGGGCTGGGGATGATATGCTCTGGGGCGGTACCGGCAACGATACACTTTATGGCGATGTGCCGACCGATACGTCGGCATTCTCGTTTTCCCTTGGCGCGACGACGGCGGGCAATGACACTTTGCATGGCGGCGATGGCGACGACTTTTTGGACGGTGGCGGCGGCAATGACCAGCTCGAAGGGGATGCGGGCGACGACAATATTTTCGGCTATGCCGGTGATGACGTGCTGCTCGGCGGCGTAGGGGTCGATACGTTAACGGGTGGCACCGGCGCCGATGCGTTGGCTCATGCAACGTCGCTCGGCACCGATATCATCAACGACTACAACGCCTCAGAAAATGATCTGTTCATGTTGTCGGATGCA
>JAFMCK010000222.1 GCA_017857825.1 Rhodospirillales bacterium | reverse complement strand
GCGCATAGATGTGCTTACCGGAGCGGAACACCGAGAGGCGTGGCCGACCCGAACCCACCTTGCGCATACGCGAACGGTTGCGCATCGTGCGGCGGTTGAAGAGTGCTTTTGCGTTCGACATCTTACTTCTTCTTTCCTTCCTTACGGAGGATATATTCGTCAGCGTACTTAACGCCTTTGCCTTTGTATGGCTCAGGCGGACGGTAGCTGCGGATTTCCGCCGCGACCTGACCAACGCGCTGTTTATCGGCGCCGGTGATCACAATCTGGTTCTGCTCAGGCACGTCAATTTTAATGCCCTCGGGGATCGGATAACGAACCTCGTGACTGAAACCGAGCTGCAACACGACGTCTTTGCCCTGCACAGCGGCACGATAACCAACACCGTTGATCTCGAGCTTGCGGGTGAAGCCTTCGGAGACCCCAATAACAAGACCGTTGATCAAGCTCCGCGCGGTGCCCCACATTTGACGGGCACGCTTGTGGCTTGCCAGCGGCGTCACCGTAACCTGGCCGTCGGCTTGCTCGACCTTAACGTCGTCGGTGAGCGTCACCGACAGCGCACCGAGCTTGCCTTTTGCGGTCACGACATTGCCGGCCATTTCGATGGTTACCCCATCGGGCACCTGAACCGGGTTGCTTCCTACTCGCGACATCGTATCAATCCTCAACTAAAAGCTTGGTTTCGTGCGGCGGCCTTAGAAGACCTCGCAAAGAACCTCGCCACCAACATTTTGGGCTCGTGCCTCGGCATCCGAGAGCACACCGCGCGGCGTCGACAAGATCGCGATACCAAGACCGTTATAAACACGGCCCAGATCACTCACGCCGGTATAAATCCGCCGGCCTGGCGTCGACACGCGGCTCAGGTGACGAATCACCGGATCGCCTTCGTGATATTTCAATTCGATCTTGATCTCTGAAATCCCGGTACGCACCTCGGCTTCGGAGAAGCCGCGGATATACCCTTCACGCTTCAGCACTTCAAGAACGTTACGGCGAAGCCGCGAATTCGGAGACACGACCGAACCTTTACGCGCCTGTTGGCCGTTCCGGATCCGGGTCAGCATATCGCCGAGGGGATCTGTCATCGACATCCGTCTATCTCCCTTACCAGCTCGACTTGACCATGCCCGGGATCTGACCAAACGAGGCCAAGTCCCGGAGCTTGATCCGGCACAGCTTAAATTTCCGATAGTTGCCGCGCGGACGCCCGGTCAACTCACAACGCAGGCGCTGGCGCCCAGGTGCCGCATTACGCGGAATTTCGTTCAGCTTGAGGCGCGCCTCAAACCGTTCTTCCGCCGACAGACTGTCGTCCTTTGCGGTCGCTTTAAGCCGGGCGCGGCGCGATGCGTACTGCTTCGCCAGGCGCTCCCGCTTTTTGTTCCGCTCCACAGAGCTTTTCTTAGCCATTACGCTCTACTCCTCTCGCCGCTCAATTTGAGAACGGCATGTTGAACGCCTTCAACAGCGCCTTAGCTTCGGCGTCCGTCTTGGCGGTCGTGCAGATGATGATGTCCATCCCGCGGATTTGATCGACCTTGTCGTAATCAATTTCCGGGAAGACGATCTGCTCTTTGATGCCCATCGAAAAATTACCACGCCCGTCGAAGCTCTTACCGTTGAGCCCACGGAAATCCCGTACGCGCGGCAACGCAATGGTTACCAAGCGATCGAGGAATTCGTACATACGCTGGCGGCGCAAGGTCAATTTGCAGCCGACCATCATTTCTTCGCGCAGCTTAAAGCCGGCGATGGATTTCTTTGCATACGTGACGATCGGCTTTTGGCCGGCAATCAGTTGCAGGTCGGTCAGCGCGCCTTCCATCTTCTTCTTGTCTTGGCTGGCTTCGCCGACACCCATATTGATTACGATCTTGTCCAAGCGAGGCACTTCGAGGCGGTTCGCATACGAGAACTCCTCGGTCATCGCCGGCACGATCGTCTGGTCATATACTTCACGCAAGCGTGGGGTCATGGTCTTACTCTCCTCGCTCAAGCGTCAATGACTTCGCCGGAACGCTTAGAAAAGCGAACCTTGCGGCCATCATCGAGCGTCTTGAAACCGACGCGGGTCGGCTTTTGATCTTTTGGATCGACGTGGGCGATGTTGGAAACGTGAATGCTCATTTCCTTCTCAATGATCCCACCAGCCGAATTGTTCGACGGCGCCGTGTGACGCTTCACCTTGTTGATACCTGCAACAATGACGCGGTTCGCCGTTGGCATGGTCTTCATGACCTCGCCGGTGCGACCTTTGTCACGACCGCTCAGGACCACAACTTGGTCGCCCTTTTTAATCTTGCTCGCCATCACAGCACCTCCGGTGCGAGCGAGATGATCTTCATGTAGCGCTTAGCACGTAACTCGCGGGTCACGGGGCCAAAGATACGCGTACCGATCGGCTCGCCTTGTTTATTGATCAACACAGCAGCGTTGGTATCGAACCGGATCGCCGAGCCGTCTTGACGGCGGATGTCTTTCGCAGTCCGTACGATGACGGCCTGGACAACATCGCCCTTCTTGACGCGACCACGTGGGATAGCGTCTTTCACAGACACCACAATCACGTCGCCAACGCCGGCGTATTTACGCTTCGAACCACCCAGCACCTTGATGCACTGGACCCTCTTGGCGCCGGAATTGTCGGCAACTTCAAGGTTCGATTCAGCCTGAATCATGTTCCGGTTCCTCTATCTGGACAACCGCGCTTAAGCGCTGGCCGTCACAATTTCCCAACGCTTGTTTTTCGACAGCGGGCGACATTCTTGGATCGAGACTTTATCCCCGACCTTGCAGACGTTGCCCTCGTCGTGCGCTGCGTACTTTTTCGACTTCTTGACGTACTTCTTGTAAAGCGGGTGCATGATCCGACGCTCGACCAGTACGGTCACCGTCTTCTCCTGTTTGTCGCTCACAACGACGCCTTGCATGACACGTTTCGGCATGATGTCGTTCCTTAACCTTTAGCCTGGGCAGCGGACGTCCGCTCGCCAAGAATGGTCTTGATGCGTGCAATATCGCGGCGCACCGTCTTTTTCTGGGCCGTATTCTCCAGCTGACCGGACGCGGCTTGAAAACGCAGGTTGAACGCCTCTTTGTGGAGGTCGATCAGTTGCTCTTTCAACTGGTCGTCGGTCTTGGCACGGACATCCGTAGCTTTCATCGTCTTAACCCTCTCCACCAAGACGCGTCACAAAGCGCGTCTTGAGCGGAAGTTTCGCCGCTGCCAGCTCAAAAGCGCGCTTGGCAACATCCGGCGTAACCCCGTCGATTTCGAACATGATCCGACCCGGCTTCACTTTGGCGACCCAGTATTCAACCGAGCCCTTACCTTTACCCTGGCGAACCTCGGCCGGCTTTTGCGTCACAGGCACATCCGGGAAGATGCGGATCCACACACGACCGGCACGTTTCATGTGACGAGTCATGGCACGACGTGCGGCTTCGATCTGGCGTGCAGTCACACGCTCAGGCTCAACAGCCTTCAGACCATAGGCGCCGAAATTCAAATCGGTGCCGCCTTTGGCCATGCCGTGGATACGACCTTTAAAAGCCTTGCGGAACTTCGTTCTCTTTGGAGACAACATCGCTTTAAACCTTCCTCAAGCTCGCTTAACGTTGCGGCTGCTGATCGAGTTGCAACCGTTCCATCGCCATCGGATCGTGCGCCATGATGTCGCCCTTATAGATCCAGATTTTGACGCCGCAGATACCGTACGTGGTCTTTGCTTCGCATGCGCCGTAGTCGACGTTTGCGCGCAACGTGTGCAACGGCACACGACCTTCACGGTACCACTGCATCCGTGCGATTTCGGCACCGCCGAGACGACCGGCACAGTTGATACGGATACCCTCGGCACCCATCCGCATTGCCGACTGAACGGCACGCTTCATGGCGCGACGGATCGAAACACGACGCTCCATCTGCTGTGCAACGTTTTCAGCAACGAGTTGAGCATCGACCTCGGGCTTACGAATTTCGACGATGTTCAGGTGAACATCAGCAGTCGTCATTGCATCGATCTCGCGGCGCAGGTTTTCAATTTCCTGACCCTTACGACCGATCACGACACCCGGGCGCGCCGTGTGAATGGTGACACGCGCTTTCTTCGCCGGACGCTCGATCACGACCTTGGAGACACCGGCTTGCGCCAGCTTCGTCTGCAAAAACTTCCGAATACGGATATCTTCATGCAGCAGTTCGCCGTAGTTACGTTCCGCGTACCAACGCGAATCCCACGTACGGTTGATGCCGAGACGAAGCCCGATCGGATTGATTTTCTGACCCATTACGCCGTCTCCTCGCGCTCGCGCACAATCAAGCGCATGTTACTGAATGGCTTTTCGATGCGACCGACGCGACCGCGTGCACGGGCACGAAAGCGCTTCATCACCAAGGCACGACCGACACTTGCTTCGGCAACGTACAGCCGATCAACGTCGAGCTGATGGTTGTTCTCAGCGTTCGCAATCGCGCTTTCCAGAAGCTTCTTCACATCCTGGGAAATACGACGTGACGAAAACTGAAGCTGCGCCAAGGCCTTGCCACAATCCAGACCGCGAATGCTTTGCGCGACCAAATTGAGCTTACGGGGCGATACGCGAAGCTGTTTGGCAAATGCCATCGCTTCGTTATCGCTGAGCTGCCGTTCTTGAGCTTTTTTGCCCATGATTACGCCCTCTTCGACTTTTTATCGACGCCGTGGCCATAGTACGTCCGGGTTGGCGAAAACTCGCCGAACTTGTGACCGATCATTTCATCAGTCACGTTCACCGGAATGAACTTCTGGCCGTTGTAGACGCCAAACGTGAGACCAACGAATTGCGGTAAAATCGTCGAACGACGCGACCAAGTCTTGATGACCGAGCTGCGGGTTGCCGCACGAGCGGTTTCTGCCTTTTTGAGCAGATACCCATCGACGAACGGGCCTTTCCATACGGAGCGTGGCACTGTTCCGCCCTCCTCTACTTTTTACGGACGTGCCGGCTGCGCATAATCAGCCGATCCGTCTTTTTGTTGCTGCGGGTTTTCTTACCCTTGGTAGGCTTACCCCAAGGTGAAACTGGGTGGCGACCGCCGGACGTACGGCCTTCGCCGCCGCCATGCGGGTGGTCGACCGGGTTCATGGCCACGCCGCGCACTGCAGGGCGCTTGCCCAACCAACGCTTACGACCGGCTTTACCCAGGTTGATGTTCTGCTGGTCCGGGTTTGACACCGCACCGACCGTGGCGCGGCATTCGGCCCGCACCAAGCGGATTTCACCGGAGCTGAGACGCAGCTGCGCATAGCCCTGGTCCTTAC
>JAFMCK010000221.1 GCA_017857825.1 Rhodospirillales bacterium | reverse complement strand
CTAAAGAACGTCATGCAAGCACTTGAAGCCATGCCGCATGCGATTCTTTTCATTGACGAAATCCACACTGTGATCGGCGCCGGCGCAACGTCGGGCGGTTCCATGGATGCGTCCAACATCTTAAAGCCTGCGCTGCAAAACGGCGGTCTCCGCTGCATGGGGTCAACGACCTATAAGGAATATCGCAGCTACTTCGAAAAGGACCGCGCCCTTGTGCGTCGCTTCCAAAAGATCGACGTCTATGAGCCGTCCATCGAAGATACGATCAAAATCCTGAAAGGCTTGCGTCCGTATTTCGAAGCGCACCACAACGTCAAATATACCAACGATGCCTTAAAGACGGCTGTTGAGTTGTCGGCGCGTTATATCAACGACCGTAAACTGCCGGATAAAGCCATCGACGTTATCGACGAAGTCGGCGCATCGCGGATGTTGGTGGCCGAAAACAAACGCAAAAAAACCGTGACAGCCAAGGACGTGGAAGAAGTCGTGGCAATGATCGCGCGCATCCCGCCGAAAAGCGTATCCACCGACGACCGCAAAGCACTATCGACGTTGGAGCGTGACCTCAAGACGGTGGTGTTCGGCCAAGACGACGCCATTGATCAGTTGTCGAGTGCGATCAAACTGGCCCGCGCCGGTTTGCGCGAGCCGCAAAAGCCGATCGGGTCGTACCTTTTCTCGGGCCCGACCGGTGTCGGTAAGACCGAAGTTGCACGCCAACTCGCAATGACGTTGGGCGTGGAGTTGGTCCGCTTCGATATGTCGGAGTATATGGAACGTCATTCGGTGTCGCGCCTGATCGGCGCACCGCCGGGCTACGTCGGTTTTGACCAGGGCGGGCTGTTGACCGATGCGGTCGATCAAAACCCGCACGTGGTTTTGCTGCTGGATGAAATCGAAAAGGCCCATCCGGACCTGTTCAACATCCTGTTGCAGGTTATGGATCACGGCAAGCTGACCGACCATAACGGCAAAGACGTGGACTTCCGCAACGTGATCTTGATCATGACAACCAACGCCGGTGCCGCCGATATGGCAAAAGCAGCGATTGGTTTCGAGCGTGAAGGTCGTGTCGGTGAGGACAAAGAAGCGATTGAGAAAATGTTCACACCGGAATTCCGAAACCGGTTGGACTCTATCATCGGCTTTGCCGCGCTCGGCGCCGAAGTGGTCGCTAAAGTGGTCGATAAGTTCATCATGGAACTCGAAGCACAGTTGGAAGACCGCAGCGTGATGATCGAGCTTACCGATGCCGCACGTGCGTGGCTGGCGACCAAAGGCTACGACAAGCTTTACGGGGCACGCCCGCTATCGCGTGTCATTCAAGAGCACATCAAAAAGCCGCTGGCCGAAGAACTGCTGTTTGGCAAGCTTGCCAAGGGTGGTTTGGTGATGGTCGATATCGAAGACGAAAAGCCAGTGTTCACGTATCCCAAGCCGAAAGGCGGCCCGGGCAAAGGCAAAGGCAAGAAGAAGCCTGCCTACGTCGAGTAACACGCGAACAGACCCCGGTAAGCCCTGACGGGCTTTCCGGGATATCGCTTTTATTCAAGTTTCCGCGCTATAAGGCGGCGCCGGAAAATACTCGATCCCTTTTTGCACAAATCGCGCGAATGCCGGATCGTACCAAGCCCCCAACAGCCAAAGCGCCATATCGATTCCTGCCGATACGCCCGCCGACGTCACCACGTTGCCGTCGACGACATAGCGTACATCGTCCATCACCTCGACGCCGCCGGCGTCCCGCAGCAGGTCAATCGAGCGCCAATGCGTCGTGGCCTTTTTGCCGTCCAAGATACCGGCACGCTGCAGCAGCAATGCGCCAGTGCAGACACTGGTGACCCAAGTGCACGACGGTGCGACGCGTCTGATCCAATCGATCTCGGGACCACCGTCTTTAAAGATCGGACGTGTACCTTGGCCCCCTGGCACCAAAATTACGTCGAAAGCTGGATGATCATCAATGGTGTAGTCGGTAACGATCTTGAGTCCCTTGGCGCACGTGATTTCCCGCCCGGCAGAGCCGACCATTGCAACCGACATATCTGCGCGCTCTTGTTTTGATGCCCACGTCAAAACCTCCCAAGGGCCGATTGCGTCCAGTTCTTCGAGGTCAGGAAACGCGAGAATGCCGATGTCTATGGTCATGAGTAGCTCCGCTCGTGAAGATATTGCAGGGTTTTACCAATGCAGTTTGATCGCGCACAATTGTCCGACATTAAACCCGGAGGCTCCACCGATGGCGATGCATTTTTTACAGGGAATCCGCATCCTCGACCTCAGCCAGTTTCTTCCTGGGCCGTTTGCCACGCAGATGCTGGCCGACATGGGCGCCGACGTGGTCAAGGTCGAGCCGCCCAAGGGCGACCCGATGCGAGGCCTTGATCCGATCACCAATGAGCGCGCTACCGGCCCGTATCACGCACTGGTCAACGCCGGTAAGCGGGTGATTGCGATTGATCTCAAAGATACAATCGGGCGTGAGCAGTTCGTGCGGTTGATCGAGCAAACGGACGTGCTGATGGAAAGTTATCGCCCGGGCGTGATGGCGAAACTGGGTTTTGATCATGCGGCCCTTCGTGAGATAAACCCGAGGCTCGTCCATTGTGCGCTCTCGGGCTATGGGCAAAACGGCCCGATGGGTTTGGCCGCAGGGCATGACATCAATTATGCCGCCGCTGCCGGGCAACTCGGCCTGACCGGTAGCGAAGCTCGCCCACACATGGCGTACCCAATGGTCGCGGATTACGCCGGTGCCTTACAGTCCACCATCGCGATCTTGGGTGCCTTGGTCGGGCGCGGACAAACAGGGCAGGGGGGATATCTGGATGTAGCCATGGCCGATGCGGTGCTGGCATGGCAGAGCCAGGCGCTGACCGCCCTCAAGCGCGGCGAGACACCGGGGCGCGGGCACAATCTGCTGACCGGCGGTGCTGCATTTTATGGGGTCTATGAAACCAAGGACGCACGGTTCGTATCCTTGGGCGCGATTGAAACCGTGTTCTGGGAGAACTTTTGTCGCGCCATCGCACGTGAAGACCTCGTCTCGCGGCAATCCGAGCCATTGCCGCAAACCGCGCTGACCGAAGACCTGGCCGCTATCTTTAAGACAAAGACGCGCGATGCTTGGGATGCAGCGCTGGCCGACGTAGATTGTTGCTATCATCCGGTTCTAGACATCGACGAACTCGCCCAGCATCCACAAAATCAGGCACGCGCGATGATCCGACCACAAGCAGGGCTGGAAGACGAGGGCGGCATGGCGGTGCTGTCGGCGATGTGGGTGGACGGTTCAGCCCCTGGGGCACGTGCCGCGATGATAGAAACGGACGTCGAGACGATATTGCAGGATTGGACGTCTTAAGCCCAGACTTAAGGGCAGGCGATTTCGGCCAGCAACCCGATTTGCGCGTATCCGTTGGCGTTGACGCCGACTCGCTTATTGGCCTCGATCTTAAAATAATCTCGGGCTTGGCTGTTGCCGTCTTCCGACATGCGTATAACGGCAACCGCGCGGCATGTGTTGCAGTTGTTTGCCATGATCACACCCGACGGAGTCTGGCCTGTCACACTCACGCACCGCGGCGCGCCGGGGCGGTTGCTGTCAGCATTTAACGTCGATTTCGGCGGCTCTTGACCGGGACACACGTGCTCCGACTTTACGCGACTGCGGCCCGGCCCCTTAAATGAGGTCGGCATGGTGTTTCTCGGCTGCACGGTGAATTGTCGGGCGACGGGAACATCGTTGCCGGGGCGGGACCGGATCACCCGTGCCACGATGCAGGTCATGCAAACATTGACCAACGTCTCAATATTGCCTTGCCGCTGAATGCGAATGCAGCGCTCGGCACCCTCGCTGGGTGTTGTCGTCGCCAGCAATGAAACCAGTGTCGCCACCGCCATCAAAAAGGCGGCAACCAATCCAGGTATGGTAAAAATTGTAAAGCGCATCCCCAGACATTAGGGGGCAAACGTTAATAATAGGTGAGTCGCGCTGCTTCCCCGACGGTTCAGTCGCCTTGTCTATACGGCGACATTTCGGCGACGATCTGCTTCATCTCGTACTCAACACCCGCCTTCTCGCGTTTCAGAAAATCGGCAACGGCGTCTTCAAAGCCCGGGTCGCGCAGATAATGCAGACTGTAAGTCGGTGCCGGCAAGTAGCCGCGCTGCACCTTGTGCGGGCCTTGCGCACCGGCTTCGACCCGGGCAAGACCGTGTTCAATCGCGTAATCAATGGCGCGGTAGTAACAACATTCGAAATGCAGAAACTTATAGTCTTCGAGTGATCCCCAATTCCGCCCGTAAAGACAATCGGCACCACGAAGGTTCAACGCCCCGGCAACCGGACGCTCCCCATCGAACGCCATGATCAGCACGATATCGTCGGCCATGCGTTCGCCCAACAGCGAAAAAAAGCTGCGGCGTAGATAGCTCTGGCCCCATTTTTTGTCGGTGGTCGACAGGTAAAAATCGTAGAACGCATCCCAATGCCGTTCTTCGATGTCGCTGCCGCTGAGCGTGCGGATATCCAATCCGAGATCGGCCACCTTGCTGCGTTCTTTGCGGATCGATTTGCGTTTGCGCGATGCCAGCTGGCCCAAAAAGTCGTCAAAGCTTTGATAGTTCTGATTGTGCCAATGAAATTGCTGGCTCAGCCGCTTCAGATAATCGCCACTGTCACCAAGTACATCCCACGTTTCCTTGTCGCAAAACGTGATGTGCACCGACGACACCGTCAGCTGCTCGGCAAGCTTGGTCATACCGGCACCCAGAATGATCAGCCGTTCGCGACGGGCGTCGCCCTTGAAATCACCGCGCACCAGTAAGCGGGGGCCAGGGGCAGGGGTAAACGGTACCGCACATTGCAGTTTCGGATAATAGCGTCCGCCCGCGCGCTCATACGCTTCGGCCCATCCCCAATCGAAGATGTATTCGCCGTAAGAGTGGGTTTTGAGATACAGCGGTGCACAGGCTTCAAGTCGCCCGTCGGCCCCTTCGAGGATCACATGACGCGGCATCCATCCAGTCTCCGCCGTGACCGAGCCGGAATCTTCGAGCGCCGACAAAAACCCATGCTCCACAAACGGATTGCCATTCCCCGCACACGCATCCCAGTCAGCGGCTGGCACATCAGCCAAGCTGCCGACCACCTTGATCACACGTGCGTCGTCACCGTCGGGCATACTAGATGATCTCCATAGGAATTATGTAGGGCGCGCGGGGGCGGATGCCTAGAGATGATGTGAACTACGTTTTGATCACTCGCCGCCAGCCAATGCCACTGTCAGGCGCATCCGGGGCGAGCATGTCCGCCAGCATCTCGGTACT
>JAFMCK010000220.1 GCA_017857825.1 Rhodospirillales bacterium | reverse complement strand
CAGCCATGTCGCACACGACTGCATGATCGGCGATCACGTGATCCTTGTGAACAGCGCCACGCTCGGCGGGCATGTGTCGATTGACGAATGGGCGATCATCGGTGGGTTGGCCGCCGTGCACCAGTTCGTGCGCATCGGCAAGCATTCCATGGTCGGTGGCAAAACCGGGGTCGAACACGACGTCATTCCTTACGGTACCGTGATGGGCAACCGCGCCAGATTGGAAGGCTTGAACTTGGTTGGCCTGAAGCGTCGCGGTTTCTCGCGTGACCTGATCCACGACATCCGCAAGGCCTATCGTATGATCTTCGCCGTCGAAAGCACCATGGCGGAACGATTGCAGGACGTGATCGAAGACTTCTCGGATAACGAGCCGGTGATGGACATCGTCAGCTTCATCCAAAGCGACTCGTCGCGTCGAATCTGCCAGCCGCATCTGGAAGATGCCGCCTAGCACCGAGCCCAAAGGCAAATTGGGACTCCTCGCCGGCGGCGGCGCGTTGCCGCGCCGTATTCGTGATGCCTGTGGCCAAAGCGCCCGCGCGCTGCACGTCATCGTCCTTGAAGGGCAGGGCGACCCTGCAGACTTCATAAACCTGGATCACACCGTCACGCGCCTAGGGGCAGCCGGTGGTATCATCAAAACCCTCAAAACGGCAGGGTGTACGGAATTGGTGTTCGCCGGCACTGTGCGTCGTCCGTCTCTCAAGGACCTGAGGCCAGATTGGTGGGCGGCGAAGTTTTTTGCTAAATCCCGTGCAGCCGCGCTTGGTGATGACGGCCTTTTATCCGCACTCATCAATGCCCTAGAGCGCGAGGGCTTCACCGTGATCGGCGCCGATATGTTGGTGCCGGAATGCCTGATGCCGCGCGGCCAGATCGGGCAACGCAGTGCTGATGCCTTCGCCGATGACATTCAGGCCGCACTCGCCGCGGCCAAAGCCTTGGGCGCGCGCGATGTCGGCCAAGCCGCCGTTGTGCGGAACGGCACCATCATCGCCGAAGAGTCCGCAGACGGCACCGACGCAATGCTGAGACGTTTGGCCGACACCGGCAATCAAGGCGGCGTGCTGGCAAAGACGTTGAAACCCAACCAAGAACGGCGCGCCGACCTGCCGACGATTGGCCTTAATACACTAGAGAACGCCCATGCCGCAGGTTTGAACGGGATTGTCGTCGAAGCCGGAAATGCATTTTTGATGGACCGCGACGAAGCTGCCGGAAAGGCCGATGATCTAGGTTTGTTCTTACTCGGCATCGATACCGACGGGGCGTGGACATGACGAAAATCTACCTGATTGCCGGTGAACCATCAGGGGATATTTTAGGCGGACGGCTGATCTCTGCGCTCAAAGACTTGGCGCCATCAATGCCCACATTCCACGGTGTCGGCGGTGATCAGATGCAGGCTGCCGGGCTACAAAGCCTCTTCCCGATGCACGAACTCAGCGTTATGGGCTTGGCCGAAGTGGTGCCGCAAATTCCAAAAATCCTGCGCCGGGTCACTGAAACGGCTGCCGATATCCGTACTCAAAAACCTGACGTCGTGGTCACCATCGACGCACCTGACTTCTGTTCTCGAGTTGCCAAAAAACTTAAGGGCAGCGGAATCCCGATTGTGCATTACGTGGCCCCCTCAGTGTGGGCATGGCGGCCCGGCAGGGCGCAGAAACTCGCGGGGCTTTGTGATCATGTGATGTGCCTTTTGCCCTTCGAGCCAACGTATTTTGAGCGCGCCGGGATGCGCGCGACATTCGTCGGTCATTCGATTTTAGAAAGCGGCGCTGGTAACGGCGATGGACCGGGCTTTCGACAACGCCACGGTATTCCTGACGACACACCTTTGCTTGTTGTGCTGCCCGGCAGTCGTATGGGCGAAGTCACGCGGCATCTGCCGGTATTCGCAGAGACATTGACTCGCATGCGGGGAGATATCGGCCCACTGCACATTGCATTGCCAACCCTTGCAAGACTGAAAAACACTGTGCAGGCTGCGATGGAAGCGCAACCGAGCGCATGGGCTAACACGCACATCATTGAGGGCGACACCGAAAAGTACGATGCCTTCGCTGCCGCTAACGCCGCCCTTGCTGCCAGTGGCACGGTGTCGTTGGAACTCGCCATGGCCGGTACGCCGAGTCTGATTGCCTATAAAGTCGCACCACTCAGCGCATGGCTAGCGCGACGCCTGCTGACCATCAAGTACGCGTCTATCATCAACCTAATCTTGAACAAATCGGCGATGCCGGAATTCATTCAGGAAAACTGCACCGCCGATAAACTGGCACCCGCGCTCAGTAACTTGCTAAAGAATGGCGGCCAGGACGCCGACATCAAGGTTGCCCTCGCCAAACTCCGCGCCGGCACCGACGCACCGTCGACCAACGCCGCCCGCGTGGTGCTCGCCGAGGCGGGGCACGAGGCGGGACCAAGGGCGACCGACACTCAGTCGTGAACGGACATTACAAACCGTCGCAATAAAAAACGGCGTGGAGCCTGAGCCCCACGCCGTCTTAACAGAGTATTGATCGAAAGCTTTAGCGTTTGTCGACGTGCACGTATTCACGCTGTTCAGCACCGGTGAAGAGCTGACGCGGACGACCGATCTTTTGGCTCGGGTCCTCAATCATCTCGTTCCACTGGGCGATCCAGCCGACGGTACGCGCCACGGCAAACAAAGCCGTAAACATGGTCGTCGGAATACCCATCGCCTTAAAGATGATGCCCGAATAGAAGTCGACGTTCGGGTACAGCTTTTTCTCGATGAAGTAATCGTCTTCAAGCGCGATCTTTTCGAGCTGCAGCGCGATTTCAAGCAACGGCTCATCATGGACGCCCAACGCATCCAGCACCTTGTGACACTGCGTACGCATCACACGCGAGCGCGGGTCGAAGTTTTTATAGACGCGGTGACCGAAGCCCATCAGGCGGAACGGGTCATCCTTGTCTTTGGCTTTTTCGACATACTTTTCAATCTGCGAGGCATCGCCGATCTCTTCCAGCATATTCAATACAGCTTCATTTGCGCCGCCATGTGCCGGCCCCCACAAAGACGCGATACCCGCTGAAATACAGGCAAACGGGTTGGCACCGGACGAGCCGGCGAGACGCACCGTCGAGGTTGAAGCGTTCTGCTCGTGATCAGCATGCAAGATCAAGATCACGTCCATGGCACGGGCCAGAACCGGATCAATCTCGTATTCTTCGCAAGGATTCGAGAACATCATGTGCAAGAAATTCTCGGCGTAGCGCAGCTTGTTCTTCGGATAAACATACGGCTGACCAAGATTATACTTGTAAGCCAGCGCCGCGATTGTCGGCATCTTTGCGATCATCCGATAAGACGAGATCATGCGGTGCTTCGGATCACTGATGTCCAGGGAGTCATGATAGAACGCAGACAACGCACCAACCATACCGCACATGACGGCCATCGGGTGTGCGTCACGACGGAAGCCGCGCAAGAAGGTCTGCATCTGCTCGTGGATCATCGTGTGATAGGTGATGTCGTGCTCGAATTTTGACTTCTCGCCAGCGGTCGGCAAGTTTCCGTACAGCAACAGATAGCAAACTTCCATGAAGTCCGAATGCTCAGCCAACTGCTCAATCGGATAGCCGCGATACAGCAACACACCGTTGTCACCGTCGATATAGGTGATCTTGGACTCGCAGCTGCCAGTTGACGTAAAGCCCGGGTCATAGGTGAAACAACCGGTCTGGGCATAAAGTTTGCGTACGTCAATGACGTCCGGGCCCATGCTGCCATGCATAACCGGCAAGTCCCAGCTATCGCCGGACTGGTTATCGGTCAGCGTAAAGGTTCTTTCGTTACTCATGTCGTCATCTCTCCTCTGTTCCGCAGCCGGGTTCTTCGAACACCGACATGCGCGCGGCCTTTATGACCGCTTCATTGCTAAGCCTGCCGCACGCTAAAGCGCGTCTTTCAGGCGGGCGAGTGTCTCCTCGCGGCCGAGTACGGCCATAACATCAAATATACTGGGCGATACGTTGGTGCCCGTAAGTGCGGCTCTGAGAGGCAACGCAACCTTCCCCAGCTTTAGACCATGTCCCTCTGCGAAGGCTTTGGCGATGTCTTGCAGGGGGTCTGCGCGCCAATCCTCGGCTGAGGCGAGATCGCTGCTGAGCGCCGTCAAAGCGCGACGCGCGTCATCATCCAGAATTTCTTGAGCCTTTTCGTTTAACGGAAGTGGTCGTGTAATAGCATAAAACATAGCATTTTCAGCTAGTTCGTTTAAGTTCTTCACGCGTTCTTTTAACCCAGACATACCCATTTTTACCCGACCGGCGGCCCCCTCGGCAAGCTTTCCGTCGAGCAAAGTTGTCAGTCTTGGTAAGACCAAGTCCGTGAGCACCGCATCATCTGTCTGGCGGATGTAATGCGCGTTCAAGGATTCCAGTTTTTGCAGATCAAAACGCGCAGCCGCGCGCCCGACGGCATCAAGACCAAACCACTCAATGGCTTGGCCGGTGGAAATGATCTCGTCGTCACCGTGCCCCCAACTCAGGCGCAGTAGGTAATTTCTGAGCGCTTCGGGCAGATACCCCATGTCGCGATACGCATCGACGCCGAGCGCGCCGTGACGCTTCGACAGCTTCGCCCCGTCGGCGCCGTGAATCAGCGGAATGTGCGCGAATTCGGGAAGGTCCCAATCCATCGCCTTGAACAACTGCACCTGGCGGAACGCGTTGACCAAGTGATCATCGCCGCGGATGACGTGGGTGATCCCCATGTCATGATCATCAACGACCACCGCCAACATATAGGTCGGCGTTCGGTCAGCGCGCAGCAACACCATGTCGTCCAACTGCGGATTGGCGACTTCGACGCGGCCTTGCACCAAATCTTCGATCACCGTCGCGCCTTCTTGCGGCGCGCGCAGGCGGATCACCGGGTCAATTCCCGCGGGCGCTTCGCTTGGGTCGCGGTCGCGCCAAGTGCCATCGTACATACGCTGATCCCCGTTGGCCCGGGCCTTTTCGCGCATCGCCGTGAGTTCTTCTTGGCTGCAATAACATTTGTAGGCCATGCCCTTGGCGAGCAGTTCGTCGACCACGGCCACGTGACGGTCGCGACGGTCAAACTGAGAAACCGCCTCGCCATCCCAATCCAGCCCAAGCCATGAAAGCCCGTCAAAGATCGCAGCGACCGCTTCGTCGGTGGAGCGCGCGCGGTCCGTATCTTCGATCCGCAGCACGAACTTGCCACCATCGCCATACTGTTCATGGTGCTTTGCAAACAACCAATTAAACAGCGCCGTTCTGGCACCACCTATGTGCAAAAATCCAGTGGGCGAGGGTGCAAAACGGGTAACGACGGGCATTGTGTCTC
>JAFMCK010000013.1 GCA_017857825.1 Rhodospirillales bacterium | reverse complement strand
GGTGACGATCCGGCGGTCTGCGACGCGCGGGATCATCGCCTGCACTTCGGCATGATCGATGCACAGTGCAGCGAAGCCGTAAAATGGAATGTTCTCGACAAAATCGACGAAAGCTTTGCGCAGGGCGTCGAACGAGCCGTAATGGTCCAGGTGTTCCGGATCGATATTAGTGACCACGGCAATCGCGGCCGGCAATTTCAGGAACGTGCCGTCGGACTCGTCAGCTTCGCACACCATCCAGTCGCCGGCGCCCAATTTCGCATTGGTTCCCAGCGCATTGATGATCCCGCCGTTGATCACGGTCGGGTCCATGTCGGCGGCTTCGAGCACGGCGGCGATCAACGATGTGGTCGTGGTCTTGCCATGCGTGCCGCCGATGGCGATGGACCATTTCAAACGCATCAACTCGCCCAACATTTCGGCGCGTCGCACCACAGGCAGCAAGCGTTCGCGTGCCGCCAGCACTTCGGGGTTGTCTTTTTTGACAGCGGTCGACACCACGATAACGCTGGCATCCGCAACGTTTTCGGCTGCATGCCCGATGGCGACATGAATCCCGAGCCCACGCAGCCGGGTTACGTTGCCGCTCTCGGCAATGTCCGAGCCCTGCACGCTGTAGCCAAGATTATGCAGAATTTCCGCAATCCCACTCATGCCGATTCCGCCGATCCCGACGAAATGGATGGTCCCGATATCAAGAGGAATGGATCTCATGCGGCTTGTCTCTCGTTTTCAGTTTTAAGCACATCCTCGACCAAATCGGCGAGACACATGGCGGCGTCCGGGCGTCCGGTTTTGTCAGCGGCGACGGCAGCTTTTTCCAAAATCGCCGGCATGCCGAACATACTTTCCATGCGCGCCGCCAGACTTTCCGGGGTAAAGTCAATTTCGGGGATCAACCAACCGGCGCCCACTTCGTCAACCGCGTGCGCGTTCAAAGATTGATGGTCATCGGTGGCGTAGCGGTACGGCACCAACATCGCCGGACGGCCAATCGCCAGAACTTCAGCGACGGTCGAAGCGCCCGATCTGGAAATCACCAGATGCGCGGATGCCAAACGTTCCGGCACATCATCAAAAAAGCTTGCGAGCTCGGCATTGATGCCGAGTTCGGCATAACGCGCTTTGACTCGGTCCAAATCTTCGGGCCGGCATTGCTGCGTTAAATGCAGCCGGGCCTTAAGTTCATCTGACAACTTCGCGACCGCGTCCGGAATCACATCGGACAGCACCCGCGCCCCTTGCGAGCCGCCCAGCACCATGACTTCGAGCGGACGATTGTCGGTGAAGCTCGGATACGGCGTGCCGCGCAGCTTCAAGATGGCGTCCCGGACCGGCATGCCGGTATGCGTGACTTTGGCTTCGGCACTGGCGGGAATACCGCGATTGTCCGGGAACGACACCGCAATCGCCGCGACGCGCGAAGCCAGCAATCGATTGGCACGACCTAGAATAGCATTTTGTTCGTGCAGCACGGTCGGGAACCCGGCCAAGCTCGCCGCCATCATTGTCGGGATCGACGCATAGCCGCCGAAACCGACCACCGCTTTGGGCGCTAAGCGCTTGAGCAAACCGCGCGCCTGCAATGTGCCGAGTGCCAACTTGACGATGCTTTTCAGTTTCGCAATCGGGCCTTTGCCAGCAATGCCGCCGGCGCGCACTTGATGAGTCTCCATTTGGCCGAGCGCGCCGCCATAGACATCGCCGCGCTTATCGGTCAGCAGTGCCAAGCGATAGCCTCGCCCCTGCAGTTCACGCGCCAAGGCTTCGGCTGGAAACACATGCCCGCCGGTGCCGCCTGCGGCCAAAACGATGAGGCCTTTATCGCTCATAAACGCCCCCCGCCTGTGAGCCCGACGGGCGTTCGCGCGTCAGCGCCAAGACCATGCCCATGCCCAATGCCAACGCCACAATCGACGAGCCGCCGTACGAGATAAACGGCAGCGTCATGCCTTTAGGGGGGATCAAACTGACACTGGAGGCCATATTGATCAGCGCTTGCACGGCAAACTGCGACAGCAAGCCTGCGACCGCCAACAAGACGAATAAATCATCGCGTTTCATGACGCGACCGAAGCCTCGCAGCACGACGAACGCGAACAAGCCGACCAAGAACAGGCATGCCAGCATGCCAAATTCTTCACCGGTGACGGCAAAGATAAAGTCTGCGTGCGCGTCCGGTAGGACCTCTTTAACCCGTCCCTCGCCGGGGCCGCGCCCGGTGACACCGCCGCGCTGAAAGGCTTCGATGGCGCGCGACGCTTGGTAGCCGAGTTCCGCATCGGGCCCAAAAAAATTGTCGACCCGGCGTTGCACGTGATCAAAAGTGAAGTAAGCCCCGACCCCCGCCGCGACGAATATCGCGCCGATCATCCCGACATAGACCAGCGGTAGGCCGGCGATGAAGAACTGCGTGCCCCACACCACCGAGACCACGAACGCCATGCCGACATCCGGCTGCAGCAACAAAATTGCGACCGTCACCAAATACAGCGCAATCGACATTTGAAAACCCGGAAAGGTCTCGTCCATACGGCGGCGCGCGAACAACCAGGCAGCAACGACGGCAATACCCGGCTTCACGAATTCAGACGGCTGCAACGAGATGATGCCGAAATCGAGCCAACGGGTGGCACCCTTGATTTCCGAGCCGACCAGCAGCGTGCCGACCATAAACACCAACGCACCCAGTGTGATGACCAAGGCAAACCGGCGGACACCCTTAGGCGACAGCAGCGACACGCCCAATATAGTTAATGCGGCCAAGCACAAAAAAACCGCCTGGCGTTTGACGAAATAAAACGAACCGACGTCGATCCGTTCGGCGACCGCGGGCGAAGCGGCCAACGTCATCACGCCGCCGAACGCCAATAGCAGAGCCAACGCCGATAAGGTCCACCGGTCGACGGTCCACCACCACTTACCGATCAGGCTGGTATCTGTGCGGTTGAGGGTACTCATGACGGCTCCTCAACGCTGCCCGGAAACACGCCGGGCTCTTCGAATGGGTCCATATGTTCACCCGGCAAGGCTGCAACGATGTCTTTAAACGCATCGCCTCGGGCTTCGAAATCGCTGAATTGATCGAACGACGCGGCTGCCGGCGACAGCAACACGACGCTGCCGGGCACGCCGGACTTTTTCGCATCGGCATTGGCTTTTTGCGTCGCCTCGGTCAGGTCCTTACACACCGTAAACGGCACTTTGCCGTCCAACGCTTGCGAGAACGCCAAAGCAGCTTCACCTATTAAATAGGCGTGGCGGATACGACCGAAATATTCTTCACAGGCTTTGATGCCGTCGGCCTTGGGCCTCCCGCCGGCGATCCAATAAATATCGTCGAAGCACGCCAAGGCACGCGCCGCCGCTTCACCGTTAGTGGCTTTAGAGTCGTTGATGAAGCCGACGCCGTCGACCAGCTCGACAGGTTCCTGCCGATGCACCAGGCCCGGATAACTATTGATGCAGGCCATCACCGCATGCGGCTGAATCCCGGTCATCTTGCAGGCCGCATAGGCGGCGGCGGCATTTTGCCAATTGTGCACGCCTTGCAGGCTGGCGATTTTGCGCAGGTCCATGACCGGCGTTTCGTTACCTTCGGTATCATCGATCAGCATGCCGTCGATCACATAAACGCCGCCATGCACGCGCTTGTTCGCTGAAATGCCGACGACCATTTGTTCATCGGCCTCGTAAAGTTCGGTATAAATTTTGGCGGACAATTCATCGTCGACGCCGACCACGGCGGTGCGCGGCTTCGTTTGACGGCGGAAGATTTCCCGCTTCGCGGCGATGTAGCCGTCCATGCCGCCGTGGCGTTCCAAATGATCGGCGCTCAGGTTCAGCAACACCGCAACATCAAAGGTGATGGAAAACGTCAGTTCGAGTTGATACGACGACATTTCGAGAATGTAGGTGCCCTCGGGGCCGAGCGGCTCCAACGAACAAGCCGGCATGCCTAAGTTACCGCCGATTTCGGCCTCGCGGCCCGAGGTCTGAAAGATATGCCCGATCAACGCCGTCGTTGTCGACTTACCGTTGGTGCCGGTGATGCCGACGTAGGCCGCATCCCGTTGCGTGCGGGCCAACAACTCCACATCGCCGATGATCTCACATCCGGCATCCCGCGCCATGACGACCAGCGGGTGCGGTTTCGGATAGGTGTGGGGAATACCTGGGCTCAGCACCAACGACGTCGCTTCGCGCCAATCGATGCCGTACAGATCGACGATATTTATCCCGGCCTCGCGCGCACGCGCGCGACTTTCTTCGTTGTCATCCCATGCCCAAACTTCGGCGCCGCCAAGCTCCAGGCCGCGGGCAGCCGCAATACCGCTGCGCCCTAAACCCAGCACCGGTACCGGCAAACCTTCGAATGGGAAGACGTCGATCATCGCTTACCTCAGTTTCAATGTTGCCAGTCCGGCAAGTGCCAGGATGGATGCGATGATCCAAAATCGGATGACGATGGTGCTCTCGGCCCACCCCTTCTTTTCGAAGTGATGATGCAGCGGCGCCATGGCGAAGACGCGCTTACCGGTAAGCTTGAATGACACCACTTGAACGATCACGGAAACGGTCTCGAGCACGAAAAGCCCGCCGACAATCGCCAAGACCAACTCGTGCTTGGTGACCACGCTGAGCGCGCCCAAGGCACCACCCAAGGCAAGCGATCCGGTATCGCCCATGAACACTTTTGCGGGCGGTGCGTTGAACCATAGAAAGCCCAAACCGCCGCCGACCAGGGCGCCACAGAACACAGCGAGTTCGCCGGCACCCGGCACATAATTCAGTTGCAGATAATCCGAGAAAATCGTGTTGCCGGTCAGATAACAGATGAAGCCGAACACACCGGACGCGATCATCACCGGCACGATGGCAAGGCCGTCCAGGCCATCGGTCAAATTCACCGCGTTCGAGGACCCCACCGTGACGAACACGGCAAACGCGACGAACATCCAGCCGAAATCGAGCAGCAAATCTTTAAAGAACGGAACCGCCAGCGTGGTCTGCAAATTAGGCGGCAAGTGGCTCAATATCCAAAACATCGCGACGCCCGAGATCGCCAACTGCATGGCAAGCTTGAGCTTGCCGGCGAGGCCCTTGGAATTGCGTTTCGAGACTTTCAGGAAGTCGTCCAAAAAACCGATAAAACCAAAACCGAGCGTCACTGCCAGCACGGCCCAAACATAGGGATTGGTCAGATCTGTCCACAACAGCGTCGCCGTGCACACCGCCATCAAGATCAGCACCCCGCCCATGGTCGGCGTGCCTTTTTTGGTCAGCAAATGGCTTTCCGGGCCGTCATCGCGGATCGGTTGGCCTTGACCTTGGCGGGATCGTAAAAGCTCGATCATCACCGGGCCGAACAGGAAGCTCATGGTCAGCGCCGTGATCATCGCGCCGCCGGTGCGGAACGTGATGTAGCGAAACACATTCAGCGCGCTGAACTGTTCGGCGAGCGGATATAGAATATGAAATAGCATCGCTTAGACGCTCCCCGTTTCGAGGGGGCCAAGTGCTTTCAGCGCCTCGATAATGTGACCCATGTGACTGCCGGCGGAACCTTTGACCATCACCAGGTCACCGCCCCGTACCTTCGTGGCGACCACGGCAGCCAATTGCTGCGATGTCGCCGCACGGGCGCCCTGCATGTCTTGCGGCAGCGCGTCCAAAATATCTGACATATACTGACCACACGCGAAGACTTGATCGAAGTCGTGCGCTTTGATGTCGTCGGCCAATGCCAAGTGCGCGTGCACGCTGTCGTCGCCGAGTTCCAACATGTCGCCGAGCACGACGATCCGACGCCCACCGCGTCCGGGTTTTTGCGATGCCAGCACATTGAAAGCCGCCCGCATCGCAACCGGGCTCGCGTTATAGGTTTCGTCGGTCACCGTAAGGGTGCCGTCGTCAAGGCGTATCGCGAATATCTGTCCTCGACCCTTTGGTGGAGTCACGGACACTAGGGATGCTGCCGCTTGTTCCAGATCGGCGCCCATCGCGTGTGCCGCCGCCAATACGCCGACCGAGTTCAACGCCCAGTGCTTACCCGGCATCGACAATCGATACTTCATATGTTGCGAACCCACCGTGGCCTCGACTCTGGCCCCTTTGGCATCGGGCTCGAACGCCAGCAGACGTGCATTCGAGAACGAGTGCACCCCGAACCCCCAAACCATTTGCGCACCAGCATCTTTTGCTTTTGCCGACAAATAATCGAAGAACGGGTTATCCCGGTTGAGCACGGCAACGCCGTCGGGCAGCAGGCCTGTAAAAATCTCTGCCTTGGCGTCTGCGATGCCTTCGATGTTTTTGAAATATTCAATGTGCACCGCTTCTACATTGGTGATCATCGCGACATGCGGCCTTGCGAGCACAGACAATGGGGCAATTTCGCCGGCGTGATTCATGCCCATTTCGAAGATGCCGAAATCCGTATCTGCCGGCATCCGTGCCAGCGACAGTGGCAGGCCGTAATGATTGTTCAGATTGCCAGCCGTCGCCGTGACCCGACCCTGGTTGCCAAGCGCGGCTGCGAGCAATTCCTTGGTGCCGGTCTTGCCGACGCTGCCGGTGATCGCACATATTTTTGCATCTGAACGCGCCCGCGCAGCTGCGGCCAGGGCGCGAAGCCCATACTCGGTATTCTCAACCCGCAGCAGGTTCGCACTGCGGCTGAGCCCTTTCACATCACGCTCGACCATTGCCGCGGCTGCGCCCTTTGCAAACGCATCGGCGACGTGATCATGGCCATCATGGTTCGGGCCTTTAAGCGCCGTATAAAGATCACCATCGTTTAAAGTTCGGGTATCAATAGAAACCCCCGATGCCTGCCAATCGGCAACGGCGTCAGATGGCAACAATTTGCCGTCCGTTGCATCTGCGGCTTCGTCGGCACGCCAAAGTAAGGTAAGGTCACGGGTCATGCATTCACCTCGGACAGCGCCGCACGCACCTCGGCGGCGTCGTCAAACGGGCGCACTTCGGTGCCGACAATCTGGCCCTGTTCATGACCTTTGCCGGCGACCACGAGGACGTCACCTTTGGCGAGACCGCCGATGGCGGCATGAATGGCATCACGACGGTCGGCGATTACCATCGCATCAGGTGCGCCGACCTTGGCTTGACGTCGGATTTCTGCGGCATCTTCGGTGCGTGGATTGTCGTCGGTTAGAATGACCACGTCGGCACCGGCAGCCGCTGCCTTGCCCATTTCTGGTCGTTTGCCCGGGTCGCGATCTCCGCCGCACCCGAACACCACGTGAACGCGACCTTTGGCATGCGGTCTGGCCGCCGCCAACACGGTTTTCAAAGCGTCCGGCGTGTGTGCGTAGTCGACAAATACCGCCGCACCATTGTCGCGCAGCCCGCAGAATTGCATCCGCCCCGGTGCCGCGTGTAACGTTTTCAATGCTGGAATGGCCGAGTGCAGATCCGCGCCCAGCGCACCTGCAAGCGCCAGCGCAACAACCGCGTTTTCCGCCTGAAAGGCGCCGATCAGCGGTAAATGTAATTTATGTGCGGTACCTTGAACGACGAGTTCAACCGCAAGCCCATCCGGCACCGCTTCAACGCTGAGCAGGCGTGGGTCGCAAGACTCGTCCGATCCGGTCCGCACGACCTTCAGGCCGCGCCGCTCAGCGGCACTCGCAAATACATCCGCAAACGCGCCATCGATGTTAATCACCGCGACGCCCGCGTTTTCGACCAAAACGTCGAACAAACGGAGCTTCGCCGCCAAATAGGCGTCTTCAGTTTTGTGATAATCCAGATGATCGCGGCTTAGATTGGTAAACGCGCCGACGCGAATATTCAGGCCATCCAAGCGGCGTTGATCCAATCCGTGACTGGACGCTTCAATCACCAGGTATTCGACGCCAAGCTCGACCACCCCTTTGAGGTCGCGGTGCAGGTCTGCCGGATCGGGCGTCGTCAACGAGCCCCGAATATTGATGATATCCGCACCGTCGGCGCCGGACGCCTTGATGCCGAGGGTGCCGGCGCTGGCCGCAGCCACACCCGATGCGTTCAGCAATTGCCGTGCGAACCATGCGACCGAGGTTTTGCCGTTGGTGCCGGTCACCGCACCGATGTTGGCCGGTTGCGCATCGTAAAAGTTTGCCGCCGCCCTGGCATATCGGCGGCGCGGGTCGATATCTCGAATAACCGGCACATTAATGTTTGCGATATCTTCGCTGTCGGCGGGCACCAAAATCACGGCGGCACCTTTGGCCACCGCATCATTGATAAACGCACGACCATCGGCTTGACTGCCGGGTAGCGCGGCGAACAAATAGCCGGGCTCCACACGCCGAGAATCACAGGTCACTCCGGTGATATCTATATGGCGCAAGGCGTCATCGATGGCGTTCAAGTTCTGTTCATCCCAAATATCATTGAACCGCAAAGGCCTGCTCCAGCGCTTCGCGGGTTTTTCGTGCAATTCGATCTGAAGGCGTCTCGTCCAGAGGGGGCGAGGTCGCTTTTTTAGCGACAGGCGGTGCACGCACCACCTCGTCGGCAGGTTTCGGCTGCGTCGTCACCGAGACATTCTTCACCAGCGCCTTGGTTCTCGTGATATTCTTTTGTCTTTCGTCGTCGATCAGCGGCAGGTCCAACGGCTCGGTCTCGGCCACGCGGGGCTGTACGCCCAGCAAGGGGCCGATTTGGGCGACCACCCGGCTTACCACAGGGGCGGCGACCCAGCCGCCGGTCGCATAATTAAAGGTCCGTTTGTTGCCTTCGGGCTCGTCCAACATGGCGAACACCACATAGCGCGGGTCTTGAATTGGAAACGCGCCGACGAAGGACGAGATTTTGGCGCTCTTTTTATAGCGTCCGGCGACCTGCTTTTCCGCCGTCCCGGTTTTACCGCCGACGAAGTAGCCTTCGGCTTCGGCTTTGCGCCCGGTGCCCTTGGCCACAACCAAACGCATCAATTGGCGTATTTTTTCGGACGTCGCCGCCGAGATCACCTGGGTCCCGTTGGCAGGTGCACCACGTGCATGGCGCAGCAGCGTCGCCGGCCGGAGTACGCCACCGTTGACCAATGCCGCAATGCCGGATGCCAACTGCAACGGGCTGACCGCAATACCATGACCAAATGAAATGGTCATGGCATTGATTTCACGCCAATGGTCAGGCATCAGCGGATGTCCGATTTCAGGAATTTCCAGTGCCGAGTCCTGCAGCAAACCAAATCGTTTAAGATAATCGCGCTGCCCCGGTGTCCCCACATCGACAGCCATTTTCGCGGCGCCGATGTTGGACGAATGGACGATGATTTCAGGCAGCGTCAACCAACGCTTTTGTGCGTGAAAATCGGAAATCGTAAAACGCGAAATGCGGATCGGGTCAGTGGCGTCATAGCCGCCGGACATCTTAACGGTGCCGGTATCCAGCGCCATCGCCGCCGTGAACAGCTTGAACGTCGAGCCCATCTCGTAAACACCCTTGGTAACGCGGTTAAAGCGCTCTTCGGGGTCATAGTGCGTGCGGTCGTTAGGATCAAAATCAGGCAGCGATACCAGCCCCAAGGTCTCGCCGGTGCGGACATCGATCACCACACCCGCAGCCCCTAAGGCCTTAAACTCGGTCATCGCGGCGGCAAGTTCGGTTCGCAGAATGGATTGCACGCGCACATCAATGGCCAACGGCAAGGGTGCGTCGCCACGGCGCAGGCGGGCATCAAAGAAGCCTTCGATTCCGGAAATGCCGTTGCCGTCGACATCGGTCGCGCCCAACACATGCGCGGTCAAATTGCCGAGCGGATAAATCCGGCGCTCTTCGCGGATAAAATCAAAACCCGGAATGCCGAGCCGGTTCGCCGCCAACTGTTGTTCCGGCGACAGGTTGCGTTTGATCCATAAAAACCGTCCGCCGCTTGCGAGCTTTTTCGCCAGCACCGCCGGGTCAATATCATCAAACACGGTCGCGATCTTCGCTGCCGCCAATTCTGCGTCGAGCACTTCGGCCGGGTCCGCATACAGCGATGCCGTCGGCAAGCTGGATGCCAACACGACGCCATTGCGATCGACAATATCGGCGCGGCTGACCAAAGCCGGGCCGCTGATGTCCTGGGTGGTCTGCTGGGCGGGCTCGGTGCCATTCAAGACCGACAGATCCACCAATCTGGCGCCGATGCCTACAAACGCCAGCGTGAGCACCGCAGCTGTAACCAACAACCGGTTGCGCCCGGTCTCGAGCGCTTCTTTGCCGAAGCCTTCAATGCGCCGGCGCGCGCTGACGGGGGGCAGTTGATGCGCGGTCATGGTTTGACCTCCGCATCGTCAACGTCCGCCGGCACCTTGTCGACAAGTCCGGACAGCATATGTTCAACGTCGCCGACCCGATCCGCATCCAACGGCCCGACTTCAAGATAGCGCTGTGCCAACAGACGCAGACGGTCCGGCTGGTTCAAATGCGACCATTCGGATTTCAGCACGTGAATGCTTTCTTGGGCATTTGCCGTGGCGCGGGTGATTTCGCGCATTTCCTGATCCAAATCCTGGACCCGGTATTTGACGACGAACAGCGCGACGCTGACGACAGCCGCCATCATCAACAGCATCAGCGCGGAGCGTTTCATGATCATGTCAGCCCCTTCATGCTGCGTCTCGATAATCGGCGGCGGTGCGAATGCACCAACGCAGACGCGCCGACCGCGCACGCGGATTGCGCGCGGTCTCGGCAGCGGACGCTTTGCGGCCCTGGCGCTCGGGCACACGAAACACACTGTCGTCGATAACATCGGTGGCAGCTTGCGGCAGATGTCGGGACGGCCGGGGCCCGGCGCCGCTTAAGCTTTGGAAGAACGTCTTTACGCGACGGTCCTCCAAGGAATGGAACGAGACCACGGCGAGACGCCCACCGTCACCCAACAGGGTGGCGGCAGCCGTCAGGCCGCGGTCCAGCTCGGCCAGCTCATCGTTGACGTAGATCCGAAGCGCTTGAAAGGTGCGCGTCGCCGGATCAATGCCATCTTTGGATCGCCGGACCACACTGCGTACGACACTGGCCAACTGGCCGGTGCGGGTGATCGGCGATTGTTCGCGAAGCTCGACGATGGCGTGCGCAATCTTGCGGGACGCGCGCTCTTCGCCGTAGCGGAAGATAATGTCTGCGAGTTCTTTTTCGGCGAGCTGATTGACCACGTCTGCGGCGCTCAAACCATCTTGGCCCATCCGCATATCCAGCGGCCCGTCGCTTCGGAACGAAAAGCCCCGCGCCGGGTCATCGATCTGCATCGACGATACGCCGATATCCAGCGCGATGCCGTCGACCTGATGCACACCGACATCAGCCAACAAAGATTTCATCTCACCGAAGCGACCGTTCAGCACCGTCAGCCGATTGCCGAAGTCAGCCGCCATCGCGTTGCCTGCTGCGGCGGCGTCGGGATCGCGGTCGATGCCCCACACAGTGCAATCGGCGGCGTCCAAAAGCGCACGGCTGTAACCGCCGGCGCCGAACGTGGCATCGACATAAACGGCGCCGTCACGGGGGGCGAGCACATCGATGACGTCATCTAATAAAACCGGGATATGGCGAGGTGCGGACGTGGCGGATACATCTGACATGTTCAGCCCTCCGCGCCATCTGTGTTGCGGTCACTGGGTCGACGAAGTTTAAGCGTAAGACCCCGCGTCTTGGCGCGCTCGAACGCCGGTTTGCGGGCACTTGCATAGGCTTTCGGCGCCCATAGCTGGAATGTCCGACCACGGCCGACAAAAGCGATCTCTGTACCAATGCCGGCGGCGTCGCGGAAACCATCAGAAATCACCACGCGGCCTTCCGGGTCAAAGGCCAGACGTTCAGCGCTTTCAATGATAATCGAGAGGTCGTCTTGTTCGTCAGAGAACATCGGCAGGTCTTCGAGGCTGTCGACGATTCTCTCCATAAAGCTCTCGGGGCAGGCTTCGAGGGCGGGCTGACGGAACGATGGGAAGACGTAGACACCTTGAAACACCTCGCGCTCAAAAAGCGCGCGAAAGGTCTTAGGCACCGATACCCGGCCCTTTTTGTCGACCTTATTGGTGTGTGTCCCCGTGAAGACCCCCATTTAGGGCTCCTTAATCTCAACGCGTTAAAACGGCTTCTGCCGTCCTCCCGAGACACGTTGCGCCCCCTGATATCCCGAGCGAGACGCTCATAACGGTTTTGGGATATTTTGGGATATCATGGGTTTTGATGGGCGTCAATGGGTTCTGTTCCCACTATGGTTAACAGAAGCTAAGGAATCTGCGCGTTTCAGCAGCCCGTTATGGGCGCTGACAATGTCAGAATGATGGGCAAATGTGGGTGGTTTGGTGGCAAGCACTCAAGTCCCTCTCCCCCGTTTGCGGGGGAGAGAGTTTAGGTGAGGGGGTGAGACCGGTGTGCGCACACAGCGACAACGGCGTTTTATCTAATACCGAAGCCCCCTCACCTAGCCTCTCCCCCACGGGTGGGGGAGAGGGATAGCTCCTCAAATACATATAAAAAAACAACTTTAATATGTTTTTTATAATTTATTCTTCTCATGTCAAAAAACACCGCACGCTCATCCATTAATTTGAATGAACACACACCACATCCGTGACATCACAGAAAGGCGACAAGAATGCTGCTGACAGTCCTCATATCTTTATTGGTGATCAGCGTCGGGCTTTTTATCTTCGCGATATACAAGGACGATACAAAGGAGCGCATAACGCGAGAATCGTTCTTGGTTTGGATCATATTTGTTGTCGTTGGACATCTGATTTTATCAAAAAATTTTGAATCGCATCAAATAACTTGGGGCGATGCGGTCCCCTCCATCTTTTTGCTCGCGACCGCCTACCCATTAGGGCGCGCGTACTCCAGACGGTGTCGCGATACCGGATGGAGTAAAAAACCCGCTTATTATTCAGTCATTCCCATTGTGGGGATCTTCACCACGATCGGTCTGCTCTTTGCCCGCTCAACCACGAAACAATACGACGTTTCAAATTTCGGCAAAGTTGAGCGTTAGTTTGAGGTAAGCGTCTCCGCTCCTCTCCCCACAAGTGGGGAGAGGAGTATTTTTATATCTAAAAGAAAAAGCCAGACGGTCTGTAAGCCGGGTTCTGTCCTCGCCGAAGCGATGGATGACCATTCATCTGGGACGTTCGTTGCCGAACGCCTCACGCGACCTACCCGGACGATAGCGCGGGAATGCGCCTGCGGCCGAACCGCTGATCGTCCCTACTCGGTCTTGCTCCCGGTGGGGTTTACCTTGCCTCCGCAGTTACCCTTGGAGCGGTGCGCTCTTACCGCACCCTTTCACCCTTACCTACGTCGAAACGCAGGCGGTTTTCTTTCTGTGGCACTTTCCCTAAGGTCGCCCTCGCCGGGGGTTACCCGGCACCGTATTCCCGTGGAGCCCGGACTTTCCTCCCACAGCCCCTTTCGGTGTGCTGCGCGCGGTCATCCAACCGTCTGGCCGGCGGACATTATATAGGAGTATGCACCCCGGCAATAGCGCGGCGTGTTTCCCGATCAAGGTCACCGTCGATACGCGCCGGGCAGAAATGCCGCTGAAACGCGATGACGGCAGCATTAGGGTCACTGCAATCATAGCCGATCTCACTCAACAGCGGCATCGCATCGCTGTCCGGAACCGGCGCCGGCACGTGATCCGCTGACGGCCAAAGCCCGATCCCGTGCGCCGCCAACCGCGCCCAGTCGAACCGCTCACCCGGGTCTTGTTTACGGCTCGGTGCGACATCCGCATGCGCGACGACGTTTCTGGCCGGGATATCATGGCGCGCCAAAACGCCCTGACACAGCGTGATCAACGTTTGCATCTGCGCGTCCGGAAAATCCCGATAGCCGAATTCGTGACCCGGGTTGACCAACTCGATCCCGATGGAGCGACTGTTAATATTGCTGAAGCCGCGCCACATCGCCACACCGGCATGCCAGGCGCGCATCTGCTCATCAACCAAATGGGTGAGCGTGCCGTCTTCGTCGATCATATAATGTGCGCTGACTTCGGCAGTCGGGTCGCACATGCGGGCCAAGGCCTCTGCCGCCGATTTCATGCCGGTGTAATGCAGCACCAGCATATCGACGGTCACCCCGTCGCGTTCGTTAAAGTTGGGCGAGATCAGCGTCGCGCTCACGATATCCCGCGTTCTTTTTTCACCCGGTCATAGGCATCGTTGATGGTCGCGAGTTTTTTGTTGGCGAGTTCGATGAATTCTTCGGGCATCCCTTTGGCCATCAAGGTATCGGGGTGATTTTCTCGGGCCAGTTTGCGGTACGCAGCTTTGACCTCAGCGTCGCTGGCATCTTTAGGCACGTCGAGCACTTCATAAGCATCCGGCGCCCCGCTGCCATGCCCGCCTGTGTCCTGCCAGTTGCCAAGATAAATCGTCTGAAGGCGTTGGAAATCGTGCTCGGAAAATCCAAATAACAAAGCGACCCGGCGCACGAACTCGATCTCTTTGGGATGGATTTCGCCGTCCGCCTTGGCAATATGAAACAAGGCGCCGAGTAATTCTTCGAGGACCTGCGGCTCGCCTCGGAACATCGATCCAATTTGCTCGGCATAAGCTTCATAGCCGTCGGCACGGCGTTTGGCTTCGTCGAAAATTTTACCGACCGCCGCCATTTCATCGGGCGGAATACGGAACACCTGCTTAAACGCTTGAACCTCTTCACGGCTCACATGGCCGTCGGCCTTGGCCATTTTCGCCGCCAACACGATCACCGCCGTTGTGAAGGCGATTTGCTTATCGGCATTGCCGATGCGCGCGTCACTCGCATCACGTTTTTTGTCGACCACATGATGGCCGGCGACGGCGCCGATCAGGGCGCCAATCGGCCCGCCAACGGCGAACCCGGTGACGCCACCAATCACTTTTCCCCAAATACTCATAGGCCGTCAGCTCCCTTCGGATTAGCTGTTCTGCGCACCGATGCGCCCAGCCAGCGGCAGTTTCAATGCCGGACGATTTAAATCAATGCCAAACGTGAGGCCCAACACGTTGAGCTCAAATCCCTCTTCAAGGGCCCCCATGACGCCCAATAAACCGAACAGTGAAACCTGCACGCCGGTGCCGCTCGGCGCCATCGCAAATACACCGCCGTTAGGAAGGTAGTCTTTTCCAATGGCGGTCGGCGGCAGATCAAGCTGTAGTTCAGGCACCGCACGGGCAATGTGCGCGGTGAAGGTATTCGAGTTCGGGCCCGGCCAGACGGTATAGCTTTCACGGTACGGATAGCTCTCGGCGGCGGCATGTACACGTTCGATCATCTCGTCGACGCCATCGCCCCGAATATCGGCCAGAATTTCCGGTGCGGCACCATACCAGCGCCCGTCTGCCGGTCGACTTGACATCACCACGGCATCGCCGCCTCGGTACGCGCGCCAGCCCATAACCTCATAGACCGTGAAGCGTTCAGCATCCGTGGGCTTCACCGCAACCCAGGTATGGATGCCGAAATAGCCGCGCCAATTATAGGCACGCGCGCCATAGACTTGAATGATGGCTTCAGACACGTTTGCAGGGTCCGGCGCGATGCCAGTCGGCTCTCGGCTAGCGGTGCGCCAATCCGCATGCACCTGATGCCGGTCAAAGGCGGTCAGGCCGGAGCCGATCACCACCAGCACAAAAATGACCCCAAGTCGTCGCCAAAATTTCCAAGACCGCATGCTTAACACTCCAAACTATCGGCTGCGCTTCAAATCCTAGGGTTTCGCGGGACGATCGAGCAGTTTTCGAAACACCGGCCGCAGCACCATCGGCATGATATAGATAGGGAACTGACCCACCGCAAAAAAGAGCGGCACGTCCAAATCAACATTCGCCGGCAAAACGGCCAAAATTATGGCGAGATTGCGGGTACCTGAAATAAACCCGGCACTCAGCGACCCACGCTGCCCGACACCAGGTGCCGCCAGTGCGAATACGGTGAAGCCCAGGATCATCAAGCCGGTATACAGGGCGAACGACAGCGCCGCGACATACGCGATATCAAGCGGATCGGCGATAATGCGTGCGGTCACACCGGACATGATGCCGACCGCGAAGATGATCAGCAGCACCACGGAAAATCCATCCAGCACCTGAGCGGCAGCGGCCACCCGGGTTTCACCGAAAAGCCACCGCGTGATTACCGCACAGACGGCGGCGCTCAACACCAAGCCGCCAAGCCGCAGCATCAAGGCCGAAGGCTCAGCCCCCAAATCGAAGCCGATCAACATGCTCGCCATCAACGGCAAGGTCAGCGGCACCAAAAACGTGGTGGCCACCAAGACGATCAACAACAATGCCCCATCCAGGCCGAACATGACGCCAAGTGACGGCGTCGAGAACAACGGCGCTGACGAGGCCGCCAGCACCATCGCCGCCACCAAGCCTGGTCGAATATCAAAGAACGCCAACGCGCCCGCAACAATCGTCGGGGTCACGATCAGCATCCAAAAAATAAGCGCCGCGCTGAACACCGGTCGGCGCATACGCTCGACCAGATCACGCCAGGCGATGCGCATCATCGCAACGTACAACAATACCCACACGGCGGGCGCCAGCCATGGCCGGAGCATATCCGCGACGCTTGGCAACACCAACCCGACGAACACACCCAGCGCCATCGCCTGCGGCGCATGGCGCCCCAAGAATCCAAGTATTCGAGATAAAACCACGATCATAAATTTAAAGCCCACGCCTTGCCCGATTCACTGGATTGGTGCATCCATGGTGATCAGATGATTGGGTGACGAGTGGAACCGCTGAATGACGACGGATCAAGGCCTCCCAAATAAAATAGATGATATAAAAGAAGTGCCGAGCATACCGACGTTCACGTTCGATGCGTCGCGGGGGCGGTTCTTTCGGTTGCTGCTGATCAACAGTGCACTGACGCTGATCACCATCGGTATCTATCGGTTTTGGGCCCGCACCCGCATCCGGCGTTTCATGTGGCATCATGTCCGTATCCTGGGCGACCCCTTGGAATATACCGGCACCGGCGCAGAATTATTCTTAGGATTTCTGATCGTCCTTGCGGTGCTGTTTCCGTTGGGCTTGGTGTATTCCGCGATTGCCGGTCTGGTGCCGCCCGATCGCGTATGGCTGCAGCTGGGGCTAGAGATCGCGTATTATACCGTGATCATCGGCTTGATCCACATCGGTTTATATCGGATGTGGCGGTACCGATTAAGTCGCACGGTCTGGCGTGGCATTCGCTTCAGTTTGCAGGGTTCGACCTGGAGTTATCTTAAACTGGCGCTGCTGTGGGACGTGCTTTGGATTCTCTCGCTCGGCTTTTTGATGCCATGGCGAGAAACCACATTGTGGCGCTATCAAATTCAGCATACCCGGTTTGGGCAAGAGGCATTTAAGTTTCACAGTTCGCCGCAGACCCTTTTACGACCATGGCTGATGGTATGGCTGACCGGCATGGTATTTCTAATCAGCGCCGGTTTGCTCGGATACGTGATCACGAACCAAGGCCAGTTTGAAATAAAATTCACGACCGATGTTGGGCCCGAGTTTCGAGGGCTTTTTGTAACCGCGCTGGTCATGCTTTCTGCCGCGCTGCTGACGTTACCATTCACATATTTTTACTTTTTGATCTGTCTTACCCGTTGGAAGATTTCAGGGCTTTCGCTTGCTGGGGCCCGCTTCCACTGCGATCTGCGTTTCGGTCGGCTGCTGGCCTTCGCCGGTCTTGCTGTTGCGCTGATTGGTGTCTTCATGTGCATCGCCGCCGTTGCGCTGGTTTTATGGGGCATGCCGATTTACACCGATGATAAAGCGAACCCTTTTCTGCTTTTTCTCGGCGGCTTTTTTGCCTTCGTAATGTTGACCACCATTGTGCCGACGATCTGGATGACGATCTTTAGCTTTGAAGCCGTCAAACAGACCGTGCTGCGCACCAGCATGGATCAGCCGCTGGCACTTGAGCGTGCGGCCCAAGCGGCAGATGCTGGTCCGCGCACCGGCGAAGGGTTCGCCGATGCGTTTGATCTCGGTGGTGGATTTTAACAACCCATGACCCATCAAGGCGCCTTCAACGATGGCAAGACGGCAGCGCGGCGGAATGTCACGCTCTTGATCGACGGCGATGCTCTCCTGATCTGCCGTGCTGATGACGGCACCGAGGCGGCGCGCTGGCCGCTTGTCGAGATCCGCCGCATCGGCACGTCGTCGGAACGCCCGCAACGGTTTGGTAAAATAAACGACGACGCACGACTTACCCTCAACACGGACGACGACGGCACATGGCTCGCAACGGCATGCCCAAAATTAAATAAGCGCGATGCGGGCCGGGTGCGATGGCCGGTGTGGACCGGCGCCGGGGTGCTTGCGGTGATTTCAGTTTTAGGTTTGGTGTTTTTTCTGCTGCCGGGCGCCGCCGCGCTGCTGACCGGTGCGATCCCGGTGTCGCTCGAAATGCGGATCGGCAGCGCTTATCGAGATCAGCTATTGGACTTGGCCGCACGTTTCGATGGCAACGGCAGCCCCGTGCAATGCCGCAACCCGGACGGACTGCGCATCTTGCAAAAGCGCGCCGACGAGATCGCGAGCTTGGTGGAAAGCCCGTTTCCGATCCAGATTACGGTGGTGCGGTTCCCTATCGCCAACGCGTTTGCGCTGCCGGGCGGGCATGTACTGATTTTGTCGGAACTCATCAAAACCGCAAAATCCGGGGATGAAGTGATCGGCGTTTTAGCGCACGAGATTGCCCACGTGGTACGACGGGACGCGATGCAGGCATCCATGAAAAGTGCGGGCTCGGCACTGTTGGTGAGTTTGCTGATCGGCAACGTGGTCGGGGGCGCAATGTTGGCGGGTGGCGCGTCAGCAATCATCGAAGGCGGCTACAGCCGAGATGCCGAAGCTGCATCGGATTTCATCGCCGTTACCGCGCTCAATCAACTGGGCCTGAGCGCCCGCCCGCTTGCCGATTTTCTGGAACGCATCGAAAAAGACGAGGACAGCAGCAATATTATGCCAACGTTCCTCAGCACACATCCGTCTGGTACAGATCGCGCCCGCGACATCCGCGCCCTGTCGCAAGCGGTCGGCAGGGCGATGAATGCCTACGACTGGCGGACGCTGCAAAAAATCTGCGACTAAGATGGTTAATACGATCCATTGAATTCTGTGCGCAACATCACAGACAGCCCGGTGCGCTTGGGCTTTAATGGTTAATATTCAGGGTGTCCAGCGCGGCAGAAGGTCGCGACCCTGTGCAAACGCGGAGGCAAAAATGAAGAACCGTTGGAGCCAAATTATTTCCGAAACCCTCGGTGCCGCTGCCGGCACAACGCTGGCGACCCTAGCGTTCGGGTACGGTGTTTTCCTGCTTGTGATCAACAGCCTTGAGGTCGTGATCTATTAAAAAAGTCCCTCGCCTCCCGAGGGAGGCGAGGGACTGAGCGAATATTTAAGCGCTGACGGCGCGAAACTTCGCCATGGCCTCAAGCTTTTTTTGTTGTTCTTCGTCGTTGTCGATGAACTCGACCGCAAAACCTTCGGGGATGGCGCGACGGATGTAGCCGTCCCGTGCACCGATCCCATCCATATGCAATTGCACAAAGGCATTGTTCTCGTACCCCACACCCCCCATGCCGACGACGGCGGCCCCGGTTGCAGAGACATCTTGCAAGCGCGCTTCAAACGGCAGCGCGCCAATTTGCCCGCGGACAGCCGCATCAAGGGCATAACGCGGTGCGGTACGATGATCGGTATTCGGTGTGGTCATATCGCGACTATAGCATCAACTGCTGGGCGGGTGGCCAAAAATTCCAGTATAGCGTTCAACGTATGCCGGCCAGCAATCCGGATTGACCATACGCGGCGGACGACGGCCGTTCAGCACCTCGATCCACTGCTCGGCGCCCCACTTCGCCATGTTATAGCTGCAGACATCGGTGATGCCCGCCGCATGTGGCGTCATCAGAACATTTTGGAACTGCATCAGCGGATGCCCCGGCCCTGGTGGTTCTTGATCGAACACGTCGACGCCGGCACCGTCCATGTGGCCGGCGGCCAAGGCATCGGCGAGCGCTGCTTCATCGTGAATGCCGCCCCGTGCCGTGGTGATGAAATAGGCTGTCGGCTTCATCATCGCGAAGGCCTCAGCACCGATCATGCCCCGGGTCTCTTTGGTCAGCGGACAATGCACCGAGATATAATCGGATGTCTTGAACAGGGTTTCAAAATCAACCGACGTTGCATCCCGCGCGGCAAAATCTTCGGCATTAATGTGCGGGTCATAGGCGATCACGTTCAGATCTAACGCGTGGCGGGCGATCTTCGCGGTGCGCCTGCCGATTTGACCGAGGCCAACAATGCCGAGCGTCTTGCCCGTGGTCTCAAGCCCCGGATACGCCATCCGATCCAAGCCGGGCGCTTCGCGCATCATCCGGTCGTGGCGGATCATGTTTTTCGACAATGCTAAGATCATGCCGATGGCGTGCTGCGCGACGCTGTCGGAATTGGCGCCGGAATTGTTGATGACCATGATGCCCATCTCGCTCGCCGCATCGTCGTCGCACGCATCATAGCCCGCGCCCAAAGATGCCACAGCCAATAGATTCGGACACTTTTCCATAAACGCCCGGTCCGGCCACCAACGCGGCTGCAATTCGGTTTTCGCCAACATCTGATAACCGTGCGCGTCTTTCATGACGTCAAAGACATGCGCTTCGTCATCATTTTGATCGAGGCGTACCATCTCGATCCCGGGTGCCGCGTTGAGAATTTCCTCAGCGATCGGGTGAATCCAATTATCGAAATATACCAACTTGCGTATGTTTGCGCTCATCTCACCCTCGCTTGATAAAACCGGCGCATAAGGTGCGGTCTGGCCTGGGCGTCGTCAAGTCGACGTCGCGACATCTGCTGTTGTGACGCCCTGCGCAATCGCCGCCGCGATCTCGGCGACGCGGGCGATGACCGGACGGGAAGGGTCGTTGATGTAGCTGGCCGTGAATTTAAGCGGCGTCGGATACCATTCCGAGTCGACTTCGATCAGACGGCCTTCGTCGAGGGCACGTCGAATAAGCGCTTTCGGCATGGCGCCAATACCGACACCCCGCTCGGCCATGCGTTGGCACGCAGACAACGAGGTCGACGGAAAGATACGCGGCACCTGACCTGTAAGGCGTCGAAACGCGTCGTTGATTTCGGCAAATGGGCGGGTGTTGCGGGCGTAGGTCAAAATTGGATAGGTGCTCATTTCTTTAAGCGTCATATACCGGCGCCCGACTTCGCCCGGCCCCGGCTGCATCGCCCACACCAACGGATATTCGCTGAGTGCGACATTGCTGACGGTGTATTCCGACACCGGCCCCATCAAGAAAGCCAAGTCCAACGCGTGGTCGACGATCTCGTCACGCAAATTCGCGGTGACATCGACGGAGATTTCCACATCCAACAAGGGATACGTATCGCGGAGTTGCGCGAGCAATTCCGGCAGCCATGTCTGTACGATGGTTTCCGAAACGCCGAGCCGCAGCAGCCCGGCAGCTTCAACCGGCAGGCCCGCGCGTGCGCGCATAGCTTCAACCGCGCTGAGTGCATCTTCAGCAAGCGACATTAGCGCACGCCCGGCAGCGGTAAGGCGCACAGCCCCGGTTTCACGCGTGAACAACGGCGTACCCAATTCGTCTTCAAGATTACTGATTCTGGACGAAATCGCCGGCTGCGTGGTGAACAAACGCTCGGCCGTTTTCGAAAAACTGCCCAGTTTGGCGACCCAAAGGTATGCCTCTAACTGCTTGAGATTCATTCGTATGCTAGCCTTTCCGCCGTTTTATCGGCCTATAAATAAAATTTATCACGTAATCAAAAAATTATAAATTAGACTTCTTGGCCAAGTCACCCTTTAGATGCTGTCATCATCTTTAAGCGTCGGCATCAGATCGGCGATGAAGCAGGGAAAAAATAATGGCAATTGCCGCGAATGTCGCGCCGTCCGAGCGTGTCACTTACGAAGATCTTTGCACCATGACCGCCGCCGAAGCGCGCGGCCATTTTCGCAATGGCGCTTATAGCGGCCATACTGCCGGCATTGCGCCCGGAATGCTGCAAGGCAATGTGGTTATCCTGCCGGCCGATTTAGCACTGGATTTTTCTCGGTTTTGTCAACGTAACCCGCAGCCGTGTCCGTTGATCGGCGTCACCGATACCGGTGATCCGATGATGCGTACACTCGGTGACGACATCGACATCCGCACCGACGTCCCGGCGTATCGCATTTATGAATACGGCGAACTGAAAGACGAAGTTACCGATATCTCTGACCTTTGGCAGGACGATTTCGTGGCGTTCGCCATCGGCTGTTCGTTTTCATTTGAAGACGCGCTGATCCAAGACGGGATCAGACTGCGTCACCTCGAACAAAACAAAACCGTTTCCATGTTTGTCACCAACCTCATGACCGAACCCGCCGGCCCGTTTTCCGGCGGCACCGTTGTATCGATGCGGCCATTGCCGATCCAAGACGCCATTCGCGCCAGTGCGATCTGTGCACGCTTTCCGCAAGCGCACGGCCAGCCGGTGCACATGGGCGACCCTGCCGAGATCGGCATCACAGATATCAACGCCCCCGATTGGGGCGATCCGACCGAATTCAGAGACGGTGAGATTCCCGTCTTCTGGGCCTGCGGTGTAACCCCGCAAAACATTGTCAGATCGGCGAAGCCGCCGTTCTGCATTACCCATGCGCCGGGCCGAATGCTCGTCACGGACGTACCCGCATGGGCGACCGATTCGAAAAAACTCAAAAGCTAACCTTAAGGGAGATGTTAACAATGAAACAATCGATTAAAGCAGGCCTCATCGCCGGTGTTGCGGCGTTGGCGCTTCAGTTTACCCCGGCAGCGCACGCTGCCGATGCACCGGTGGTGATCAAAGCTGTCGGCACCTGGGGCAACCTGACAAACTTCACCAAGCACGAAGGCCCGTTCTGGAACAAAACCATCGGTGAAAAAACCGGCGGCAACATCGTCGGTGAAATCAAGCCGCAGACCGAACTCGGCCTGAAGGGCTTCGAGATCATGCGCCTTTTGAAGCTGGGCGTGTTCGATTATGCGCACGGCCTGCCGGGCTATGTGGCGGCTGAAAACGCTGTGTTCGAAGGCGCCGACTTGTCTTCCATCGTTCAGGACATCGGTACCGAGCGTAAAGTCGCTGAAGCATATTTCCCGACGCTCGAAAAAGCATTTGCTGAAATCTATGACGCCAAGCTGTTGCAGTTGTACCCGTTCCCAAGCCAGATGCTTTGGTGCAACGCCGAGATCAAATCCATCGACGACCTAAAGGGCAAAAAGATCCGCGTGTATGCCACGACGTTGGGTGATTTCGTTGAAGGCGTTGGCGGTTCCAGCGTCACGGTCGGCTTTGCAGAAGTGATCCCAGCCCTTGAAAAAGGCGTCGTCGATTGCGGCATCACCGGCACCATGCCAGCCTATAACGCCAAGTGGTATCAAGCTGCGACGCACGCATACACGATGCGCGTGGGTTGGGGCTTAGCGTTCGGCGCGATGAACATGAAGAAGTGGAATTCGATGTCGGAAAGCCAGCAAAAAACGCTGAAAGCCGAAATCGACGCGATGACCGACCGCATGTGGGAAGAAACCGCGAAAGAAGACGGCATCGCCGTGAAGTGTCTGACTGGTGGTCCTTGCGAAATCGGTGAGCCTGCAAACATGGTGCACGTTGTGCCGTCGGCCGAAGATCTGAAGAAGCGCGACAAGATCGCCACCGACGTTGTGCTTGCCCGTTGGGCAGAGCGTTGTGGTGCCGAGTGCGCTGCAAACTGGAACGCAACCGTCGGCAAGATCGTCGGCCTCGAAGCGAAAGCGAAATAAGCCCACTTTTTTCGGGTTTAGGGACGCCACCGGGAGTGCTTCAACGCCTCCCGGTGCGCAACCCACCGTCAAAACGAAATTTTTTTTCCCTTTTTCCAAGACCTTTTCTTCCACATCCAGGCGGGGCGAGATCATGAAGTTCTTTGATAATCTGATCGGCGGCTTAGAGAAAATCTCACTGCGTCTTGTCTGGCTCAGCGGCGCTTTATTGATCGCGGCCGCTGCCATGGTCACCGTCGATGTGATTTTGCGAAAGTTGTTTAACTGGAGCTTAGGCGGCGCCGACGAGATCACTGGGTACGTCTTCGGGATTTCGATCATGTTTTCGCTGTCATATGCGATGATCCACCGCACCCACATTCGCATTGATGCGGCCTACCAATACATGCCGGCCTGGCTGCGGGCGGCTTTGGATATTCTGGGCGCCGCGCTGCTGACCGGGTTCGTCGCCTACGTCGCCTATCGTGGCTATTTTATGCTGGCCGACACCTACGAAAACGGCTCGCGCTCGATCACACCGATGCGCACACCGCTGGCGATCCCACAAACACCCTGGTTCGCCGGAATGGTCTTTGCCGTGTTCACCGGCCTTGTGATGATCACCGCCGCCATCGTTGCCTTCTTCAAAGGGGACTTCCCCTACATCAATAAATTGCTCGGCATCCCCAGCGTCGACGAGCAGATCGAAGACGAAACCTGATCCGGCGTCGCTGATAGGAATTCACGGATATGCTTGCACAAGCTCTTATCTTTCTCCTCGTCCTGATCGGCCTCAGCGTGCCGGTCGCCGCGTCGCTCGGTTGGCTCGGCTTATTTATGTCGCACTTCCATTCGATGATGCCGCTGGATTTGGCGCTCGGCGACATCGCCTGGCAGAACTCCATCGAGTTTTTATTGGTCGCGATCCCGATGTTCGTGATGCTGGGCGAGATTTTACTGCGCTCAGGCATTACCGAGCGCATGTACAACGGCATGGTGCAATGGCTGGGTTGGCTGCCCGGCGGCCTGATGCATTCCAACATCGGGTCCTGCGCTTTGTTTGCCGCAACGTCGGGTTCCAGCGTGGCAACGGCGGCGACCATCGGCACCGTGGCTCTGCCTGAAGTTGAAAAACATGGCTATAACGAGCGTTTATTCCTGGGCACCATCGCCGCAGGCGGCACGCTCGGTATCCTGATCCCGCCATCCATCAACCTAATCATCTATGGCCTGCTGACCGATACCTCGGTGCCGGAACTCTATCTCGCAGGGTTTATCCCGGGCTTGGCCCTGGCCGGCCTGTTCATGCTCACCGTCATCGTTGCCTGCATGTATCGCAAAAGCTGGGGCGGCGAAGCCATCCACAGCACATGGGCTGAAAAAATCAGCTCACTTTCCGGCCTCGTGCCGCCGCTGGGAATCTTCTTGGTCGTCGTCGGTTCCATCTATGCCGGAGTCGCGACGCCGACAGAAGCCGCTTCGCTCGGCGTGATCGCGGCGATTGGCTTGGCAGCATGGAATCGCACACTGTCCATTGCGATGCTGAAGCGCGCCATCGAAGGCACCATGCGCACGACGGCGATGATCATGCTGATCATTCTGGCCGCCATCTTCTTGAACTTTATCTTAGGCGTCATCGGCCTGACCCAGGCACTGGCCGCGTTCATCACAGGGCTTGGCCTAACGCCGATGCAAACCATGCTGATGATCATCGGCTTTTACATCGTGCTTGGGTGTTTCATGGAAACCCTATCAATGCTGTTGACCACGGCGCCGCTGATCACACCCATCGTTATTGCACTGGGATTTGATCCGGTGTGGTTCGGCATCTTGTTGATGGTGCTTTTGGAAACTGCCCTGATCACACCACCAATCGGCATCAACCTTTATGTTGTCCAAGGCATCCGCAAAAGCGGTAGCCTCAACGACGTGATGATCGGCATCCTGCCGTTTGTCGTCGCCATGTTCGCGATGATCGGACTGCTGCTGGTGTTCCCGCAAATGGCGCTTTGGCTGCCGAGCCTTTTTTACTGATTTTAGCTTAAACTTCGCCGCGCCAACGTGACGCGAGCATCAAACTCGAATGGAGACGCATGCCATGTGGCAGATTTGGATCGACCGTGGGGGTACCTTTACCGACCTCGTCGCAAAAACACCGGACGGTGCATTGATCACGTACAAATTGCTCTCGGAAAATCCTGAGCAGTACGAAGACGCTGCGCTACATGGCATTCGCGAGATGATGGGGCTTGAGCCCGGCGCCGCGATTCCGCCCGGCACACTGCAAGCGGTCAAGATGGGCACCACCGTTGCCACCAACGCGTTGCTTGAACGCAAAGGTGACCGCACGGCGCTGGTCATCACCAAAGGCTTCGGCGATGCGCTTCGGATCGGATATCAAAACCGTCCGCGTTTGTTCGACATGAACATCAAGCTGCCAGAACTGGTATACGAAAAAGTCATCGAAGCCGATGAGCGCGTAGCCGCCGACGGCGCCGTACTGACGCCACTTGGTGAAGATGCATTGCGGACCAATCTGCAGGCTGTTTATGACGACGGTATCCGTTCGGTCGCCATTGCCTTCATGCACGGCTATCGCCACACCAAGCACGAGACCGAAGCCGCGAAAATCGCCGCCGAAATCGGCTTCACGCAGATTTCGGTATCGCACACCGTCAGCCCGCTGATCAAATTGATCTCGCGCGGCGACACCACGGTTGTCGATGCGTACCTGTCACCGATCCTTCGCCGCTACGTCGACCGTGTTGCCACCGATCTTGAAGCCGGCGGCAGCGACGGCCCCCGATTGATGTTCATGCAATCGAACGGCGGTCTGACCGACGCCAAATTATTCCAAGGCAAAGACAGCATCCTGTCCGGACCCGCCGGCGGCGTCGTCGGCATGGCGCGCACGGCGCAGATGGCGGGATATAACAAGATCATCGGCTTTGATATGGGCGGCACGTCGACCGACGTTGCGCACTTTGACGGCGAATATGAGCGCTCGCTCGAGAGCGTCGTCGCAGGTGTACGCATGCGTGCGCCGATGATGCACATTCATACCGTAGCAGCCGGTGGCGGTTCGGTCTTGGTATTCGACGGCGCGCGCTTCCGGGTCGGCCCGGAAAGCGCCGGCGCGAACCCCGGCCCCGCGTGTTATCGACGCGGCGGTCCGTTGGCCGTGACCGACTGCAACGTCATGCTCGGCAAAATTCAGCCGGAATTTTTCCCGCACGTGTTTGGCCCCAACGCCGACGAAATGCTGGACGCCGACGTGGTACGGCAGAAATTCATCGAGATGAGCGAAAAGATCGCGGCCTCGACGGGTGAAAACCCGCGCAGCCCCGAAGACGTGGCC
>JAFMCK010000219.1 GCA_017857825.1 Rhodospirillales bacterium | reverse complement strand
GTCCTAGTCGAATGGGTAAAAATATGAATACTTCGAACTTATCTATGTCAGCCCCAAATCTTAATGCCTATCGAAATTCGCATTTTCTTGCTCACGAGTGTTGATGTTTTCGGCTGAGTTCCAAATAACGCTGTTGGCTTAGTCGTACCATTCCAGACTGCGCGAGAGATACCTTATATTTCACCGAGTGGCTGTCTATTGATTTGAACCAACCGGCGAAACGCAATCCGGGGCGTCTAGGACAGATTGGAAGATCACACCTGACCTCGGCTGAATGGGCGCAACAGCAACGAAGCAGCATGCAATAGCTGATGATGGTGTTCTCATGCCCTTGGTGAGAAGCGACGAATGTCTGCTTTGGGTCCAGGCTGTGTAAAAACGCAGGCCATGATATAACTCTCTCATAATTTTGGGGGAGAGTTTGATGAGGCGTTTTGTTGAAGGTGAGGACCGCAGTCAGAGCACTTTGTTCCCTGAACGGCTTGAAGATTGGATCAGTGAAGACAACCCAGTTCGGGTGGTTGATGTCTTCGTTGATGAGCTTGACCTTGGCGGCCTGGGCTTTGATCGGGTTGCTCCACGGGCGACCGGCAGGCCGAGTTATCATCCTTCGGTTTTGTTGAAGCTCTACATTTACGGCTACCTCAATCGGGTTCAATCGAGCCGCCGTCTTGAACGTGAATCCGGTCGCAACGTAGAGGTCATGTGGCTAACGGGTCGCCTCACGCCGGATCACAAGACGATTGCCAATTTCCGTAAAGACAATGGCCCTGCCATTCGCAAAGTCTGCAGCCAGTTCGTTGCTTTGTGCCGTCAGCTCAATCTATTCGCCGATGCCAGCGTGGCCATTGATGGCAGTAAGTTCAAGGCGGTCAACACTCGTGACAAGAACTTCACGCGGGCGAAGATGAAGCGCCGCATGGAGCAGATCGAAGAAAGTGTCGATCGCTATCTGCATCAGTTGGACAGCGCCGACCGACAAGAACCATCACGGGCGCGTGAGACAAAAACGACCCGGCTTCAGGACAAGATCGCCACGTTGAAAGATGAGATGCAGCGTCTTGGGCGGCTTGAGGCCCGGATGCTTACCGAACCGGGCCAACAAATCTCCCTGACTGATCCAGACGCCCGCTCTATGGCGACCAGTGGCCGGGGAAGCGGCATGGTGGGGTACAACGTCCAATCCGCAGTGGATACTACACATCACCTGTTCGTTGCTCACGAAGTCACCAATGTCGGCACTGATCGCTCTCAACTCTCCGCCATAGCCAAGCAGACGAAGGCGGTTCTGGAGACAGACGCCCTCAATGTCGTTGCTGACCGTGGCTACTTCAGCAGCCTGGAGATTTTAGCCTGTGATCAGGACAGCATCACGGTCACGCTGCCCAAACTGATGACGTCCAGCGGCAGGGTCAAGGGCCGGTTCGTCAAACAGGATTTTCGCTACGTGGCCGATGAGGATGTCTATGTGTGCCCAGCCGATGAGACCTTGGTTTACCATTACACAAACGTCGAAAAGGGCCTGACGTTACGTCGCTATTGGACCAATGCTTGCCATACTTGCGCCCTCAAGGGGCAATGCACCACGGGCAAAGAGCGTCGCATCACGCGTTGGGAGCACGAGCACATCCTTGAGGCAGTCCAGCAACGCCTTGACGAGCATCCTGAGAAAATGAAGCAACGGCGGGAGACGGTCGAGCATCCCTTCGGAACCATCAAATCCTGGATGGGCTATACGCACTTCCAGATGAAAACGCTAAAACATGTTGGTACAGAGATGGCCTTGCATGTGCTCGCCTACAATCTCAAACGCGTTATGAAGATCATGGGCATCGCCCCGCTGATGGCGGCGATGAGGGCCGTATAGGGGCTTGTCGGCCTCATTTTACGCCGGTATCCGGCTAATGGCACCTTCCAGAACGCTCAACCCGCCCCCGTCAGCGAATTAAAGCTACAAAACGGAATAATCATCTCGATCCGCCAACCAAGGCCATAAACGCATCAGATTGAGAAATCAACGAACGTTTTGACATAGCCTGGGTCAAATCCGGACTTCCGCACGCAATGGAGAAAACGTCTGCTTCTACTAGATCAGCAGACCGTTCGCGCACACCGTCTGTTTATAAGCCCATGCCCTCGTGCTGCCCTAATCAGCACTGGACGATCCCGTTATCCCGACGCGATACAGCGTCATCGGTTCCGGCACGCCTTTCATTTCGAATTTGCCGGCATCGTTGAAGACCAGGCCTTGGCCGTCGGACAGCACGCGGACGTTGTCGGTCACGAATACCTCGCCCGTGCCCGCTTTGTCGCAGACCCGGGCCGCCAACTGCACGGTGGTGCCGAAGAAATCATCTTCTTCCTGCACCGCTTCGCCGGCATTGAGGCCGATCCGCACCAGCACCGGAAACACATCGGGCTTCGCGTTCAAAACTCTGAGTTCGCGTTGAATGTCCGCCGCCCCGCGCACCGCGTTCGCGGCTGAGGTAAAGCTCGCCATGATGCCGTCGCCGGTATGCTTGACCTCGCGCCCATGGTGCGCGGCCAACGATTGGCGGACCACGGCGTTGTGAATGCGGACCACGTCTTGCGCCGCGTAGTCGCCGCGTTCGTGGGTCATTTGAGTCGAGCCGACGATATCGGTAAACATGATGCAGACGATACCCTGCGCCTGTGCGCGGGCGGCGGCATCAGACGTCCACATCTGGATCACATCGGCAAAGTTTTCAAACGGTTCAGGATCGCCGGCCACATGGCGCCGCATGGATTCTTCACCCGCTGCGATCATCATGTGATAGCGCTCTTCCGCCGCATACTCGGTATACTGTCGACAAAACGCATCGACACGGTCCGGGGTGTTGCCCAGTGCCTCGACGGTTTCACGCACCAACACAAAAGACTGCATCCGATTGAGCCCCGTGGTTTGGCCGTAGGCTTGCGCGGCGCCCGCACCGAACAAATTCAAACCAAATGAGACGTGCTGATTCATGCGGGGCACTTCATCTTTGATCGCGCCAAGTGCCAACGCCAGAAACTCCAAAATGTGACGACGCATCACTTCGGTCAAACCGGGCACTTTCTCGGGAGCCGGCATTGCCGGAGATGGTTCGTTATCCAACGCCGAATTTGACGGACGAGGCGCGGTCGCGGGGCGCGTCGTCGCACGGGGTACCGGGCGCGATGTCTGTCTTGATATCGACGCGGCGCGCGGTGCGGCGATCATCGCCGGCACGTGCCCGCGCAGAACACGTGAAATGAGAAATACCGCAGCAACCAAAAAAAACAAGCAAACCGGCAGCAAGCGCAATCCGCTGTTGAGCCTCTGTCGATAAGCCGGCGGGGTCGCTGATGCTTCTCAGCAAGAGCGTGATCGGCACGAACGAAACCGTCGCGAGCGCGACCGCATAAACGGCATTCAACGCGACCTTTGCCGCCAGCGCCGTATCGACACCGGGCGCTGGCACCATGGGTGCCGGTGCCGGTGCCGCTGTCGCGGCCAGTATCGATGCCGACGGGGGGTTCGGCTCAGATGCCGGCTCAGGTTCCTCTGTCAGCGCAGGCTTTGGCGCGACCTGGGCACGGGCAGATTGCGCATCGGTCCGCGTCTGCCGAGTAACGGCAGCAACTTTGCTCAGGTGCGGGCTGATCCACGTCAGGGTTTCCAGCGGCGAGCGACCGGACTCGTACTCCGTCACCGCCATTACCCGCACGCCCTCGTGTTCGGCCGCGCTGTCTAAATCAGCAGCACGGGCAATCGCGCCGTTCTTATCGTCGCCCGGCAAACTTTCCAGGCAACTCCAGCGTCCGCTGCCGCGTACATAAATATCGAACCGCGTTGGTGTCATCGCTGCGACGCCTGATACGTACCCAGAAAATAAAGTGCCTTATTAATCAATATGTTATTCAAAAAGCACCTATCCAGGGTCAGCCGTATGATCTTGCAGCGAAGCTCATAGCAAAAGGCAAGACGTGCCGCTTGAGCGTATTTCTTCATCTTGCCGGATTTTGTTGCGTTACGTCCATTCTCGGGATTATTTGGCGTATCGAAAGTCTAAAATGAAAGTTTATGCGATGGCGAAGCTGTAGAAGCATTCGATTTCGCCAATCTGGAGACGGGCCTGTTTGTCCTGGCGGCCGCCATCCCCCCCGTTGACGACTCCGCAAGGGAACCGACAGCGCCCGTCTCTAGAGCCTCCGTTGACTCCGAAAGCCTGGGCGCGCACGGTTTGCGAATGCCAGACGGTTTTAAGGGGGTACTCACCACAGATGACGGCGATACCACCAACTTTTCGAGAGTTGATCGCATCGTTTAATAAATTCGCCCTTCGGGGCGTTCTTTGCCTGCTTATTCTATCTGCCCTGCCGGCGTCCGCAGACGCCCTGCCGGATCGTATTACGGCGCTTTTAGCCGTCGCCTGCAACGCACCCTACAGCGACCCACAACGTTTTCGGTCTGCGCTCAGCGATATCAAAATCATTTCGCACACGGTCAACGCCATGGGCGATGCACCGGGCCGCACGAAAACGGTTTTGATCGATGCGGACGGGAGTGAGATCCAGATCAGCGCGCTTTTCCCGACAGGTCGCCTACGGCGTATCGGCATTGAAATCAGCTATCCCGCCCCCCGCCTCAGCGTCAATACGGATCACATGTGCCGCGTCACAGAAGTCCGCGACATTCTCTATACGCCGCAAGGCATCGCAGATGTCGTCCGTGTGCTCAGCGTAGACATGCAAACGACGCTCTCAGAAGAACCTCTCAATCCGCCCGTACCCATCGGCAAAGACCCGGGCGGCATCACGGTCGGGGTAATTGACAGCGGCATCAATTATACGGTCGCACCTTTTCAAGATCATCTGGCGCGCGATGGCGACGGCAAGCTGGTCGGGCGTGATCTATGGGACATGGATGACCGTCCGTTCGATGTCGACACGTCCCGCTCGCCATTTTTTCCGCTGCACCATGGCAGCGCGGTCGCCAGTGTACTGATTCGCGAAGCGCCCATGGTGCGGGTCATTCCCGTTCGTTATCCGAGGCCCGATATGGCCCGCCTCGCCGATGCCGTCACATTCTTCGCGGTGCACGACGTGCGGATTGTGAATATGGCGATGGGCTCGAACAGCGCCGACGATTGGACCGTGTTTGCCGCCGCGGCCAAGCAGCATCCGAACATGTTGTTCATTATTTCTGCGGGCAACAACGGGCGCGATATTGATCAGGTGCCGGTGTACCCAGCGGCGATGGACCTGCCCAATACCATCGTCGTGACGTCGTCGACGTTGGACGGGCGCTTGGCGCAAGGCTCCAACTGGGGCGCCACGCATGTCGACATCATGGTGCCGGGCGAGCGGGT
>JAFMCK010000218.1 GCA_017857825.1 Rhodospirillales bacterium | reverse complement strand
ATGGTTACGACCGACCGTGTCGGGCAAATCTGGCCGTATTTTTCTGAGCGCGACTGGGACAAGTATGTGCCCGCGTACGAAGTCCTTAACGGTTCTGCAGACCCGGCGAAAATTCGCGGTAAGCTGACGATCCTGGGCACCTCAGCGGTGGGCCTTCGAGATATTCGTTCGATCCCGACCGAGCGGGATATTCCCGGGGTTGAAGTGCACGCGCAGTTGATTGAAGCGATTGTCGGCGGCCAATATTTGGTGCGGCCGAACTATGCCGACGCCGCCGAGCTATCGATTCTTCTCGTCGGCGGTATCATCATGATCATTCTGGTGCCGTGGGTCGGTGCGAAGTGGACGGCGTTGCTGTTTTTTATCGTAGCAGGCAGTGCACTCGGTACGTCGTGGTATCTGTTTTCGGAACATTTGGTGCTGCTGGACGCGACCTATGCGACGGTCGGTATTTTGGTCATGTTCACATCCATGACCTACGCCGGATATTCGCGCGAGGAAGCGAGCAGACGCCAGACCCGTGACGCGTTCTCTAAATATCTGTCACCGGATATGGTCGAGCGTGTCGCCGGCGATCCGGGTGCGTTGAAGCTGGGCGGTGATCAGCGCGATATGACGCTGTTGTTCTGCGACGTGCGCGGTTTTACGACGATCTCCGAACAGTTTGATGCGGTCGGTCTGACGGCGTTGATCAATAAGCTGCTGACGCCACTCACCAACGTGATTTTGGAACGCCGCGGCACCATCGATAAATACATGGGCGACTGCATCATGGCGTTTTGGAATGCGCCGCTGGATGACGATGACCAGGAATACAATGGCTGTGCATCTGCGCTGGCGATGTTGGCCGAGATGGAGCCTTTGAACGCGCGTCTCGAACAGGAAGCGATTGAAGAGGGCCGCAAGCATATTCCGCTTAAGGTTGGTCTTGGCCTCAACACCGGCCCGTGCGTGGTCGGCAACATGGGGTCCGACATGCGCTTTGACTATTCAGTGCTGGGCGACGCCGTGAACTTGGCCGCGCGCCTTGAAGGTCAAAGCAAAAGCTACGGCATGAACGTGGTGTTGGGTCCGAACACGCGCAATGCGGTGAAAGAGCGTCTCGCCACCATTGATCTGGACTTTATCCAGGTGAAGGGTAAGACCACAGGCACCATGATCTACGGTCTGATGGGCGATGAAGAAGTGTTGGCCGATCCTAAATTCCAGTATCTGCAAAAGCTGATCTTCGACGCTATGGAAATGTACCGCGCGCAACAGTGGGATCAGGCGCAGGAAATGTTCGACGAGATTCGCGAGCTTGGCTCTGACGAGAATAAGCCTTGGAAGCTGGAAGCCAACCTTCACATTTTGTGCGATTTGTATGACGAGCGGATTACATTGTACCGCGAAGCGCCGCCGCCAGCCGATTGGGATGGCGTGTTTATCGCAACGTCGAAATAAGTCTCAGCTACCAGTTGCTGCAGCGCGCTTGTTCGGCCCGGTACCGCGTTGGGGTATCGAGTTTTGCGTTCTCGCGGTCGAGGGTGCGGTTCATATCCTTAAACAGCGGATCGACGGTGGCGCTCAAATGGCGCTGTAGCCTTGCGGCTGCGGCCTGGGGTGTGCTGGCGCGGACTGGCTGTACAGCTTGCGCCGCGCGTTCCAGGCGCCGCTGCAGGCGGGGGAAATAACTGTTGAGTGTATTTTGGAAGACACGCACATGCGTCAGCTCATGTTCGGTGATCGAGTTGTAGTGGCAACTGCCGGGCTGAAATTTTCGCGCTACGAAGACTTGAATTTTGTCGTAGCCGAGATGCGCATCAACGCCCGTCAGGCGCGCGCAAAATTGCCTGTCGTTAAGCTGGACCGCCTCAATTTTGACCTGCATCCCATATTTCAACTCGGTCAAAGTCAGGCCGACCGGAGTCCACTGGTTGCCGAATGCGCTGGTGCGGACGGTCCGGCGTTGCATGCGCTGCAGGTCGGCACGGCTATTACGATTGTTGTACTCAATGGCACTGTCGTTGCGGGTGATGTTGATCACCACGTCGCGCGGCAACGCGAAATCGCAACCTGCAGCGTGTGCCGCGTTGGCAAAGCCGAACGTGCCCAGCAATACGGCACCGATGAGAGGGCGAAGTATCATTATGCGCTGACTATAGCGCAGCAGGACGGCGTCGTGAAACGCTGTCTTTAGGCAGCCATCGCCGCTGCGGCGATACGCTCACGCGCCAAGCTTTCGGCAACTTCAGTTGGCAATTGGCCTGTGGTACGCGATCGGGTCAGAATTTCTGTGACCGTCGACGCAATAGCATCGACGCGCTGCATGATCTCATCTTTGTTTGCATTGCCTTCCAGCCCGATATTGATGACGCCGCCCGCGTTGGCGACGAAATCCGGCACGTACAAGATGCCCTTGTCGGCGAGCGCGGCGCCGTGGCCCGGCATTGCCAGTTGATTGTTGGCGGCGCCGCAGACGATCTTGGCCTGGAGTTGTGGTAGGGTCGTGTCGTTGATCGCAGCCCCCATGGCGCAGGGCGCAAAGACATCGACGTTGGCGCTGTATATGGCGTCGGAGTCAACCACGTCGGCACCAAAATCATCGGCGGCTGCCTCCAGGCGGGCTGGGTCAATATCGGTGACGACGAGCTCGGCACCTTCGGCGTTCAACATCTCAGCCAAGTGGCGACCGACGTTGCCGAGACCTTGAATGGCGACGCGGATGCCTGACAAATTGGTTGTTTGATGTTTTTCGCGAACGGCGCAACGGATCGCATGGGCGACGCCCCTGGCGGTGTAAGGCGAGGGGTCGCCGACGCCGGTGCTTGTGCCGCGCGCATATTTGGTTTGTGTCCGCAAAATATCCATATCGGCTAAGGTGGTGCCGACATCTTCGGCGGTAATATAAGCGCCGTCCAAGCGGTCAATGGCGCGGCCCAAAGCGGGCATCAGCGCCGCGTTTTTCTTCGTCTTTGGGTTTCCCAAGATCACCGCCTTGCCGCCACCATACGGAATGCCGGCGAGTGCGTTCTTAAACGTCATACCTCGGGACAATCGAAGGACATCTGTAACCGCGTCATCCGGATTTGCGTAGTCGAACATCCGTAAGCCGCCGAGCGCAGGTCCAAGCGTTGAGTCGTGCATGGCAATGATTGCGCGAAGCCCAGTATCGGCGTCGGAAACAAAGTGCACAGCTTCGTAGTCGTCAAAATCGGCGGCGTCAAATACGCTCATCGCTGGATCCTCCATACGAGCATTATACCCAAAATGACCGATCATTCTGCGATTAAGTCATTGAAATTAGGAGATTTCGTAAAATCGCAAGCTTCTTGCAATAAAAGCTGACTTGGCAATAACGCGCCTGATGCGCAGCCCGCAACTCGCGACATAAAGTTTCGTGATGATTCTGGCTACACGTTGCCGAGGGGGCCTGATGTCTGCTGCGGGTTCCGCATCACGAAGTCATGAACCGTGATCAAGTGGGTGACCTCAGCGCGTGCGGCATGGCCGACCGGCACATGCAGCGCATCGTAGGTGACGTACTCACGCCCGGCAATAAAGGAAGAGTCTCGGTGCACAGCAACCGGTGCGCCGCTAGTGATTGTCGCCAAATAGGTTTCGAACTGGGGTCCTTCCGGTTGCGATGCATATAGGTCCGTGTGCAGTTTGCCGGTACCGTCAAATCCGGTACTCCGCGTTATGCCCGATCCCCAAAAACGGTTTAAGAAATCGCGTCCGCCATCGATCACGTCTTTGACGATCATCGAATCGGCGATGGCGAACATATCCATCAACTCAATCTCATTCCAATTGGGGTAGGCGCGCGTCCCTCGTTTCTCCGTCCAGTACGATAAAAGACGTTTTCCGTTCGGTCCTGGTGGCTGTTCATCATCGGCCAAGACATGAAATTCATAAACTTGGTTCAGCGAGATAAACGGCTTTTCATGAATATCCTTCGTCATCGCGTGTATCGCATCGGAACAAGGCGCTGGTTTTCAATCGGTGGGCGGACCAAGTCACTCGGCTTTTGAAGTTTTTTCAATCGCGTTAGTTTCGGGCTTACGTCCACATAGGGGAACTGGCTGAGTAGGCGCGAAATGCAATTCAACCGCGCGCTTTTTTTGTCATCTGACGGCACCACCCACCAAGGCGTCTCATCGGTGTCGGTATGCTCGAACATAATGTCTTTGGCGGACGCGTACTCATTCCATTTGTCGCGCGCAGCCAGATCCATCGGGCTCAGTTTCCAATGTTTGGTTAAATCTTGCATGCGCGCTTGAAAGCGGCTTTCCTGTTCTTCAGCAGAGACCGAAAACCAATATTTGATGATATGAATGCCCGAGCGCATCAGCATTTGCTCAAACGCCGGCGCTTCACGCAAAAATTCCCAATATTCCTGGTCGGTGCAAAACCCCATCACCCGCTCGACACCGGCGCGGTTATACCAAGACCGGTCAAACAGCACGATCTCACCGGCTGCAGGTAGCCTTGCGACATAGCGCTGGAAATACCATTCCGTGCGTTCGCGCTCGGTCGGTTTGCCGAGCGCTTCGATGCGCACAACGCGAGGGTTGGTGCGTGCGGCGATACGTTTGATGGTGCCGCCCTTGCCGGCGCCGTCGCGGCCTTCGAATAGCACCGCGATGCGAACGCCTTCCTTGCGGACCCATTCCTGAAGCTTGACGAGTTCAACCTGAAGCCGTCGTAACTCACGAGCATAGACTTTATTGGTCAGCTCAATCGGCTTTATGGCGCGCGTATCTCTGTTTTTTGATTTCGTCTTTTTGGCTTTGTCAGGCATGCGAGGCACGCATCTTGCCTTTGACGCACAACAGTAAAATCCAAAACACAAAATTGACCATCGGCACCAGGAAAATCAGCGCGCACCATTTCGACCAGCCGATGTCTCGCAGTCGATAGACGGTCCAAAACATGAAAACCACCCCAATCGCGATGCTGATCGCCGTCGCGACAATGCCGCCGGACGCGACGTTGGTCATCGCAGCCGCCCAGTTTAACGCCAACATCACAACCAGATAAAGCGCCGAGCGCGCAATGTAGGCCGCTCGCATCATGCGCATGTCAGGTTTTGCCAATAGGACTGGCACCACCGTCGCCGCGACCATCGCCGCCAAGAAAAACAACGCCGTTGCCGGCCCCATCCCCGGCATCATTGACTGGTCCATGCGGTATCCCCCAATCGCCCCATAAAATAAAATAGTATCACACACTTAGTGTGTGTTGTGAATTTATGGCGCGGGTTCCTCGTTGGGGCGAAAAAGAAAAAGAGCGCCTCGTTGGAGACGCTCTTTTCTAATTGGCTCCGGCTGCAGGGCTCGAACCTGCGACAACCTGATTAACAGTCAGGTGCTCTACCAACT
>JAFMCK010000217.1 GCA_017857825.1 Rhodospirillales bacterium | reverse complement strand
TTGGCACATAGGCGAGACGACGATACGGTTCGGAAGTTCTAAGTCGCGCAACCGAATCGGCGTAAATAGTTCACTGCTCAATGGAATTCCCCCGGGGAAAAAGTATTTACCAATCGCCCTGAGATGTGGCGACGATGATGTTAAACATCAATATATCCGGGTCAGATCAATTGGTCACGCAGCCAGCGTATGCCCGTTGCGGTTTTTCTCGACCAACGCCGTGTGAAGGACGCGCACCGCATCATCATAACCGCCATCGGCCAGAACAAACTGCACATCGACGCGCCGAGCTGGGGCGTGTACGGCCAAAAGCTCGATGTCGTGATCGCGGAGCGCGGCGGTCGCATCGGCGATCAGCGTCGGGCTTTTAATGTTGGCACCGATGGCCGAGACGATATCGACCTTGCGGGTCTGAATCTCAGCCTCTGGTTGGCGCTTTTGAATAACTTCAATGACCCGCCGCACCTGCTTGAGGGGCGCTTCGACATAAAACGTCATGGTGTTGGCGTTCATGCTCCAGCTTACAATAGAAACCTTAAAACGCCGAAAAGCGGCGAGCATTTCTTCGCCGGCCCCCGGCAGCCCAACCATATCTTGGTCAAATACCTCAACCTCGACGGCGTTTTCTAAACCAGTAACAATTTCGACCCGGGAGTCGTCAGGCGCCCAGACATCATCGATGACGGTACCCGGATGCTCCGGCTCGAAGGTATTTTTAATCCGAAGCGGGATGCCATTTTGACGCAGTCCCTTCGCCGCACGAGGATGAATCGCTTCCATGCTCATGTTCGATAGCTGATCCGCGACATCATAGTTGGTGCGCCCGATTGGCTGCACCTTGTCCTCGCCGACAATGCGTGGATCGGCGCTGGAAAGATGAAATTCTTTATGAATGATCGCTTCGGCAGCACCAATGATACGCGCCACCGCTGAAAACGTCACCTCAGAATAGCCGCGCCCATAGATGCCCATCAAACCGTCAGCAGCTTGCGAATAACCGGTTACAATCGGCAGCACTTTCGACACGTCAATATCCGCGAACGCTGCGCTGATACGCTCATCCAGGGTCATTTGCTCGTTTTCGCGCCAACCCGACAGATCCACGAACGCCGCATCAATGCCCTGTCTGCGCAGCAGCAACATGGTATTGTGCGCACTGTGAGCTTCGCCAGTTCCGCTGATCATTTCGCGCACCGTCAACAGATGCTCTTCCAACTGAAAGTGGCCGTAGCCGCAAATCCGCTGCAGATCGATCAAACAGCTGCGCACACCTTCAATTCGTTCTTGTACGAATCGGTCCGCGAGCTTTCGATCTGACTCGTCTGTAAAGATATCCTCGTTGATCTCGATCATGCGGGCTTGCACTTTTGTCAGCGCGTCACCCCATGCCCAATCGTTGTCGGAGCCGGCATAGAGTGCGAACACACCCGATTCGCTGGTCTTTTTATTTTCCAGCAACAGATCAGTGATGCCGCCGTAGGCAGAGACGACGAAGACTCGGTTGTACAGATCTTCGCCAATTCGATCCCCGACGATCACATTCGCCATCACGTCATCGACCTTCGACATCGACGTGCCGCCAATCTTATGAACGATCAGCTGAGTGCCTTTGGAGTCCTCGACGTGGACGAGGTTATCATTTTGAATCGTCATCTCTGCGAGTCCTTAGCTTAGCGGATTTAAGCGTTTTCCAACGCAGGTTCGTTCAGCTGATAGGCGCCGTCGGCGTCATGTACTTCACGCCCGTTGAGCGGCGGATTAAAGACACATGCCAAATGCATGCCTTTGGTGCCGCCTCGCAATAGATGGTTATCGTTCTGATCAAGGATGTACACGGTGCCCGGCTCAATCGGATAGACTTTGCCGTCAGAAACAGTTTCGACTTCACCATTGCCGGACATGCAGTACACCGTTTCAAGGTGGTTTTTGTACCAGATCGGCGTCTCGGTACCGGCATAGATCGTCGTGATATGGAACGAATAGCCCATGTTGTCGTCGGCGAGCGACATGCGCACGCTTTTCCAGGTTTCGGTCGATACCGTACGATCGGAATTTTCACAGTCTTTGAGGGTTCGGACGATCATAAGTGTCCTCTCCTATACGTCTAAGTTCAAAGGAGCGGGCCGGCCTAATTGCCGGCATCCGCATCGATTATTGATGTTGGCCGCTTATTCGGCGGCGATGGTGTTGGCCCCTTGATCGGCGATTGCGGCAGCAATCGATTCCTCAAGAATATCTAGGCCGCGCTCAAGGTCAGCGATCTCAATCACCAGCGGCGCCAAACACTTCACGACTTCGTCGTGCGCGCCCGACGTTTCGATCACCAGCCCACGCTTGAACGCGTGCTTCGTGACCATGCCGGCGAGATCACCTGAGTGCATCACCAAACCACGCATCATGCCACGACCACGCAATGAAACGATGGCGTCGCCGAATTTAGCATGCATTGCCTCGTAGCGCTTACGCACGATCTCGCCCTTTTCCTGAACGGATTTTGCGAACGTGTCGTCAGACCAAAACTCTTCGAGGGCAGCCGCGGCCGTCACGAACGCGTGATTGTTGCCACGGAACGTGCCGTTGTGCTCGCCCGGCTCCCAGATGTCCAAGTCGCGACGGATCAGCGTAACCGCGAACGGCAGTCCATAGGCCGAAAGCGACTTCGACAACGTAATGATGTCCGGCTTGATACCCGCAGGCTCAAAGCTGAAGAACGTCCCGGTGCGGCCACAGCCGGCTTGGATGTCATCGACAATCAGCATCACGTCGTGCTTACGGCAAACGGTTTCTAAATTCTTGAGCCAGCCGAGATCAGCCGCCGTCAAGCCACCTTCGCCCTGCACGCACTCAACGATCACAGCCGCCGGGTGGTCGACGCCGCTGGATGGATCGCCCAGCGCTTTATCGAGATATTCGGTGGTATCGTAACCGTCACCCAAATAACCATCATATGGCATCGGCGTTACGCCCGGCATATCTACGCCGGCAACGCCTCGGTGGTGCTGGTTACCGGTGGTCGCCAGGGCACCCAAGGTGACGCCGTGAAAGCCGTTGGTGAACATGATGATGTTAGAACGCCCTTTGGTGTGGCGTGCCAGCTTCAACGCAGCTTCAACGGCATTGGCACCGGTCGGGCCGGTAAACTGCAGCACATAGTCCATATCGCGCGGGTTGAGAATTTTTTCCTCAAACGCTGTCAAGAAGGCCTTTTTCGCCACAGTATGCATATCAAGGCCGTGCGTAATCGCACCGGACGCGATGTAGTCGATTAGTTTTTCGCGCAACTTCGGGTGGTTGTGGCCATAGTTGAGGCTACCCGCACCGGCGAGGAAATCGATATATTCGTTGCCATCGGTATCGGTGAGTTTGGCGCCTTCGGCCTTGTCGAACGTCACGGGGAACGAGCGCGCATAGCTTTGCACTTTAGATTCACGTCTATCAAAAATGTTCATCACGAACCTCTCTTTGTTGATCGCAGTTACGGGCGCATCACAAGGTCGATGCGTCGAAATTTTCCGACGCGCCGCCGCGAACTTCTACCCAAGGTATATCTTATTCTTCAGTTGCGCGTTAGCAGATTGTTCGCTTTTCTTGAAGCTACGCAACGCTGGCCAATGCCGGCAGGATGTCCGCACGGCTGAACGGGCCAATTTTCCAGAGCATTTCGGTTTTTGCATCACCATCAAAATGCTCTTCTTCATCGAACATGATCTCAGTATCAAATTCGGTATTGAGGCTGCGCGCGACAGATTTAAAAACGCCATGCGACGCTTTGTTATCCGGCGCAATGGTGGTGTGCAGGTTGCGCACGTTCTTTGCGAACGGACGGTGCAGAATATCCAAGATCATCCGCTTGCCGAGTTTCAGTCCGCGTGCTTTCGGCGAGACAGCGACCTGCCATACAAACAAACTGTCGGGGCTGTCCGGCACCAAATAGCCAGATACAAAGCCGACAACCTCACCGTCAATCTCAGCCAGTGAGCTTGTTTCGGCGAAATGTGAACACTGCAAAAGATTGCAATATACGGAATTCTCATCTAGCGGCTTGCACTGCTCAATCAATCCATTCACCGCTGCGCCATCTTCGGCGTCGGGACGACGCAAAGTCAGATCAACGTTCGGAACTTCCGTTAGGCGTGCATTCAGCATCTTTGTCACGTCGAGCTCTCCAAAGTCTATCGAAAAACGATGTAATTAAGTTGCGATGTGTATACCGGGGTCAGCCCAAAACGTCAACCGAATGGCAAAATATATTTTATTTTCCGTATGTTATTGTAATAAGCGGAATGTTTATTCACTGAGAGGCAACATATGGTCATAAAATTTACATTGAATAACGATTAAATTTGACATAAATCTTCGCCATGGAGGGAAATCTCTCATATACAGGAGTTTCCAGGCGCACGTCAGGTGACGGAACGTCACCGTCGGACGCCGCTACCGACCCCGCGAAGGGGCTTGGAGACACGCTGCATATGGACGCGCTGCACGACGCCCTGATCTCCATCCGCCGGATTCTCCGCGCCACCGAACTTCATGGTAAAGAGCTACGTGCGGCGACGAACCTCAAAACATCGCAATTGATGGTGCTGCAAGCGCTCGAAGATGACGACGACATGACCGTCGGCGCAATCACCGATCAAGTGCGGATGGCGCAGGCTTCGGTCACGGCGATTGTGGTAAAGTTAGAGCAAATGGGGATGGTGGTCCGAGCGCGCGGCACCACGGATAAGCGCAAGGTTTTTGTGCGCCTTACCAAATTAGGCCACAGCGTACTTGAAGAAGCCCCCGAAGCCCTACACCGTCGCTTCGCACAACAGTTTGAACCACTGCAGGCCTGGGAGCAGACAATGATCGTCTCGGCCCTACAACGGGTCGCCACGATGATGAATGCGCCGGAACTAGATGCTGCGCCTGTTCTGGACTTCGAGCATCATGATAATCCCGATCAAGCCGACCACGCCGACAAAGCCTAAACGCCGTCAGTTTCGTTTGTGAGTGGCAGCTTACCTTCATAGCCGTGACGACGAAGGTGCGCCGCGAACGTCGGCGTCAAGGCCCCACGGCCGTGCGCGAGCTGGTGCAAATTCAAGTCTCCGCCCCAGTTGACCTCCATCACCACAGGCCCCTTTGGGGTCAATGCAATATCCCATGATTGCGTGCCCAGCCCCGGCAGCGTGCCAGCGGCACGTTCACACACGGCCCGCACCGCATGCCAATCGGGCAGTTGCAGGCCGATCAAGGCCGCCTCGGTATCCGGATGATGGCTAACTTCAGAAAGTGTCGCACCGCTGCCCGTAACGACCCGCGTGATTTGCCCGCTCTCGGCATCAAGCGCACCCAGCATATTGCCGTCGCGCCAATAATTATCCGCAA
>JAFMCK010000216.1 GCA_017857825.1 Rhodospirillales bacterium | reverse complement strand
AAAATTTCTGCGTTGGAAAGCCATGCATCTGCCGAGCCCCAATAAAACTGGCCGGCGTCATGATACGCGGGCTCCAGGTCTTGCGATCTGACGGCATAGTTATCGGGATTGAACATTTCGGCCCGGCCATCGGCATTTTGCCGAAGCGCGCGCTGGATCGGGGCTGAAAATGCGGTCGCGGAAAAACAAAACGCGGCTTTCGGGGTGTCGACCAGTTGCTGATACGCCTCGGATATAAACCGGGGCTCTAGAAGTGGTGCCGTTGCATAGATGCAGCACGCGTGATCGACGTCCAACCCGTTGTCGCGGGCCCATGATACGGCATGTACGATCACATCGCCCGTGCCGACAAAATCGCCGGACAGGCTTTCCGGGCGGACGAACGGAGTTTCGGCACCGTACTGGTTCGCAACGGCGCTGATCTCGGGGTCGTTAGTGGACACGATGATCTTGTCGAAACACCCGCTGGCTATTGCCGTTTTGATGGAATAGGCGATAATCGGTATACCACAAAACGAGAGAATATTTTTTCGAGGAATTCGTTTGCTGCCCCCACGCGCAGGGATGACACAGAGGTTCATGAGACTGACACCTACCCAACGACAGATGCAAGATGGCGACCCATGCGTATGCGTGGAGATCGCTCTTGAGCATCGCTATGACTTTTCTAGCCGTAAATTCTTGAAAAAGAATGAACTGTGCAGGGTGCGGGCGGTATCCACCCGATGATCCCATACGGACGGCAAAACATCGAAGACGACGATATCGAGGCTGTTGTTGAGGTTTTGCGTGGTGATTTCATCACGCAAGGCCCAACGGTGGAACGCTTTGAAGCGGCACTTGGCGACGCCTGCGGTGCGCATGCGGTGATTGTCGGCAATAGCGCCACGTCCATGCTGCATGCAGCGTATCTGGCGCTGGATATCGGTCCCGGCGATCTGGTCTGGACCACGCCGATCACCTTCGTTGCGACGGCGAATGCGGCGATTATGTGCGGTGCGGAGGTTGGATTCGTCGATGTTGAGCCCGACACCGGCTGCATGAGCGTCGACGACTTAACCGAGCGCTTGGCGGCGGCAGACGCAGTCGGCCGGTTGCCGAAGCTCGTTGTGCCGGTGCATTTCGCAGGCCGCGTCTGTGATATGGCGGCGATCGGTGCTTTGGCGCAAAAATACGGGTTTCATGTGGTCGAAGATGCCGCCCACGCGATCGGTGCCGACGATGACGTGGGCCCGGTCGGTGCATGCCGGCATAGCGATATCAGTGTGTTCAGTTTCCATCCGGTGAAAATCATTACGACCGGGGAGGGCGGGGCGGCGAGCACGCAAGACCCGAAACTGGCGGCGCGGCTGAAACGTTTGGTGAGCCACGGGGTCACCCGCGATGCGGCGTTGATGCAGGGCGAAAGCGAAGGGCCTTGGTACTATCAGCAGATTGAGCTTGGCTTTAATTACCGGATGACGGATATCCAAGCGGCACTTGGTCTTGCGCAGTTAAAGCGGATGCCCGCATTCATCAAGCGCCGGCGTGCGCTTGCAGTCCGCTACCAGACGCTGCTTGGCGATTTGTCTTTGCAGTGCCCGGTGATATCTGATCCGGATCGCTCGGCGTGGCATTTATATGTCATTCGCCTCAGCAACGACGCCCCCCCCAGACGACAGGTGTTCGAAGCCCTGCGTGCGCGGGGGATCGGCGTTCAAGTGCACTATATTCCCGTGCACCAGCAGCCGTTTTATCAAAACCTTGGGTTTAAAATCGGTGATTATCCGAACGCCGAATCGTTCTACGCAGCCGCGATCAGCCTACCGATGTTTCCGACCCTCAGCGACGATGACCAAATGCAGGTTGTCGACATCGTGCGCGATATTTTGACCGCAGGTTAAGCACCTTTATCCGCGGCAAGCGTGCTGAGTTCATCGGCAACTTTATCAATCACCGTCGACCAACCGTTAAGGGTATCTTGGCGGAACAACGTCAGGTTGTTGTACCAGCTTGTCTGCGACCCCTGCAGGCCCCAGCGCCAATCCGGCACGAACGACAGCAGACCCCAGCACTTGGCGCCGATGGAACCGGCAAGATGCAGGGTTGCGGTGTCCACGGTGATGACCAGATCTAAGGCGCTGATCAGCGCGGCGCTGTCGGCGAAGTCATCGATCAGATCAGCGACATTCGTGAACTGATCCGGGGTGTCGGCCGCGTCCGAGAAATTCAGATTGACCCAGCTGACACCGGATATGGATGTAAGCGCGCCCAAGGCGTCCATGGGTATCGATCTTTTGCGGTCTTCTTTGTGGGCTGCGTTGCCTTGCCAGTTGATGCCGACCTTCAGGCCCTGCAACGATTCTAGACGCTGCGTGACGGCGTCCGGCACGGGCTTCGGCTTCAAATAGGGTGTGCCGTCGACTTGCGACGGATCGTTTATCTTGAGGACGCCCGGTAAGTTCATGAGCAGGGCGCAACAATCGAATTTTTCTTGCTTTGGATTGGCAACGTCCAGCACCGTCGCGCCGTCAATTTGACCGTCGAACAGGCGGGTCAGTTCAGGCTGCGCAGCAAACGCAACATCGGCACCGCGTTTATGCAGTTCGGGGATGAAGCGCGCAAACTGAATGCTGTCACCGTATCCCTGCTCGGACAAAATCAGGATACGTTTGCCGTTGAGGTCTTCGCCGCGCCACAACGGTAAATTGAAGCCGCCCCAGGGATTTTTGAAATCTTGTACCTGCACGCGGGCCTCATACAGCGGCCACGCATCGGCCCAGTCGCCTTGCAGCAATTTCAGCATGCCCAGGTTGGCGCGTGCGGCCGGGTCATCGGCTTTGATCGCTAATGCAGCGGAATATTGCTCAGTCGCGCTATCATAATCGCCAAGTTCGCGATTGATCGCGCCGGCAAGATTGAGTGCGGCGACGTTGTCGGGTTCCAAGCTCAGCGCACGCTCTATACTCAAGAGCGCAGCTTCCAGATTGTTCAGGCGCCGGTTGGCCGAGGCATGACCGATCAGAGCCTCTATGTTCTTTTGGTCTTGTTGAAGCAGCTTTGAGAATATGGCCTCTGCATTGGCAACGTCGCCTTTCGTTAAAAGTACGTTTGCCAAATTTCTCGGTGCAGAAGAACCCGGTGAATTGGCCTCAACGGCAATGCGCAGCAGCTTTTCCGCTTCGGCAACGTTGCCGCGCATAATTTCGATGCAGCCGAGATCATTGTTGGCGTTACCATGCTTGGGGTCTAGGCGCAGGACCTCACGCAGGTGTTTTTCTTGTTCCTGCCGCATGCTCGTTTGCTGGTTCGCAATCGCCAACAGGTTATGGATGTTGATGTCGTCCGGTGCCGTCCTGAGCGCCTTGTTGAGTTCGCGAATGGCGCGCCGATGCCGGCCTTGGTCCATATATATGGCGCCTAAGTGGCTGTGCGGTATGGCCCAGTCCGGCGCACTTTTGATGGCATCGCGAAAAAACAGCTCCGCGCTCGTTATTTCGTTGCGCGCGATCGCGATCAAGCCAAAGCCGTTCAAGGCAATGGCATTGGTTCTGTCGATGCTCAGCAGTTCTTTGAAAACAGTCTCCGCTTGGTCGACATTGCCGTCAACAAGCGCCTGCGTGCCCATTTGTTCTGCTTTTTCGGTAAGCGTCTTGATGGCATCTGCGATGGATGAGCTGCTGTCGCCCGTGCTGCCCCCCGTGCTTTCATTGTGGCCAGGTGCGTCGCCGTTACGTGTCATTGAGTAACTCTTTTTCATCCTGTATCGACGATATTTGGTCATCTTCATCGTCGTCACCAGCGCCAGCTGCAATCTCCGACAGTTTGGTCATGTCCGAGTTGAAGGCATCCAGGGTCCTGACTTCGTGGGCTATTAGTTTGCGCGACGCCCGCAGCGCTTTGTAATAGTCGCTGGCATCGACGAACGTCGTGATCTCCTCGCCAACATCATTGGCACTGCAGCAGGCGGCCAAATAATCGGCCAACAGGGATCGGAAAGTACGCAGATGATCTTCACGGCTTTGCGGAAACATGTAGGCGCATTGAAGGGCAAAATAGACGCGCGATGCGGGCGTGCGTGCTTCTTCTTGAGACAGGATTTCTTTCTCCCGCAGGATGGAAGCCATATTGTGCACCAATATTTTTGCGCTCTGGCCGACGTTCTCGAGAACCGAGCCATTGACGACCATTTTTTCGCCGGTCTTTAGGTCTAGTTTTAAAGGCATTTCGGCGCTCCATCTCTGAGATCATGTCCGGGGCAAAGCGAATAAGGACGATCCATCCGAGATTATATCATTAAGGTAGCGTGGTTAATAAAGTATCACATGTGCCAATAATATGTCTGCCGAACCGTAGGCAAAAGGACACACTCGCTGGCTTACGCCTGCGAGCGTTAAAATCTAAATCGACACATCCTCGTCAACGAAAAATCAGACTTTAATGTCCAATTTGCCGTTGCTTCCCTGCGTTTCGGTTCCCGCAGCTTGATTGTCATTGATTTTGCTAAGGACAGGACTTTCTAAAGCACTTTTTGCGCTTTCGGCTTCGGCACGGATCGGCGCGCTTTCGGATACTTGCTCAATACGTGCACGAAGCTGCGCATCGGACGCCACGCGTGTTAACGCTTGGGCCGCGTTCGGAAACGGTGGTGGAAGCTTGCTCATATCGATGCTCATCATCTTTCTCCATTCAGAGCAATGAGAAAAACTGGCTAGCAAAACCCTGTTTTATCTCGTGGTGTCACATAGACACATGGCCGACATTTTGTCGTCCATTTTGGTAAGTTGAGAACGATCATACACCCTCAACTGTTAGACCTTACTTGATTGAACCAATTATGTCAATAATGGTTCAAAGTTCAATCTATAGAAAATTTGTTAAGCTAAGTTGGCGAATCCGCGCGAACGTTTGGTATGACGCGTTCAATATCCGTTCATCGTCTAACAACCGCGTGATGGTCTCAAGGGGGTCGGCATTTTCAGCTTTTGCAATTGATTGATCGAGAAATCCGATAAACGATGTTTGTGTCTTGTTGATGGTTTCGATCAAGAAGTTGCTGAAGCCAATGTCCTGGGCGACCTGTTCGATGCTGCCATCCAGTTCCGTACCAAATGGCGGTGTGCCGCTGACGGTATTTTCAAGCGCAGAATTAAGCAGGTATTTTGCGTCGTTAAAACGATCAAGGTTCTGATCCAGGCCACCTTCGGTGCCGTACTCACCCTGCAAAATCAACTTCATGGCGCGGACTGCTTTTTCGAATGCAGGATCATTGGCCTGGATGTCGAACTCAAAACTGCGGTTGTCGTCTACACGGTGTGTTGAGCCATTATCGTCGCCTGCATAATACGACGTTGAAGAAATGCTGCCGCTGGCGCCGAAAACCTGAAAGCGTACCTCGGCCGCGTCG
>JAFMCK010000215.1 GCA_017857825.1 Rhodospirillales bacterium | reverse complement strand
TCCTAGTCGAATGGGTAAAAATATGAATACTTCGAGCTTATCTATGTCAGCCCCATTTTTTTTTAACCTGTGACGTGTGACACTTCCGAAATTATCCACATACTGTTATAGAAATTCATGCTGATTATCGACAGGAGGTCTTATTGATGGCGAAAGCAGCAAAGAAGGCTCCGGCCAAAAAGCCGGCGGCAAAGAAATCCACCAAATCTGCAGCGGCTAAAAAGCCGGCTGCGAAGAAGCCTGTGGCGAAAAAAACTGTAGCTAAAAAGCCTGCAGTTAAGAAGCCTGTGGCGAAAAAAACTGCCGCAAAGAAACCTGCGGCAAAGAAAGCCGTTGCAAAAAAGCCTACGGCTAAAAAAACCGTAGCGAAAAAACCTGCGGCGAAGAAAACCGCAGCGAAAAAGCCGGCAGCTAAAAAACCTGCGGCCAAAAAAACCGTAGCGAAAAAGCCGGCAGCTAAAAAACCTGCAGCTAAAAAGCGTGCGGCTAAAAAGCCAGCGGCTAAAAAACCTGCGGCCAAGAAAACCGCAGCGAAAAAGCCGGCAGCTAAAAAACCTGCAGCGCGTAAACCCGCCGCGAAGAAGTAAGTTTATATCGCGGCAGTCTGCACCGGGGGTTGGTGCGAAGGCTGTTGTGACGTTACTTCAATAAATAATGAGAGGCGTTGCCCTATGGCAGCGCCTCTCGCATATTTGCGCCACAGCTTTTGTTTAAATCCAATCGCACCGTGGAGTCTGCATCATGACAACAAATGCATTTCAGATTGCCGTGATGGCGGGGGACGGTATCGGCCCCGAAGTGATGAACGCATGCCTTCAAATCGTAAACGCAGCGGTCGAAAAAGTCGGCGGGCCCGGCCTACATTTCGTCGATGCGCCGGGCGGCGCACAACACTACCGCGATCACGGCACCGATTTGCCGGACAGCAGTTTTGAAATTGCTAAAGACGCCGACGCGATTTTGTTCGGCGCGATGGGGCTGCCGGAAGTACGCAAGGCAGACGGCACAGAAATCAATCCGCAACTCGACCTTCGGTTTGGTTTGGAACTTTATGCAGGCGTCAGGCCGGTGCGCGTCCTACCCGGTGCGCCGACGCCACTCAAAGACCCGCGAGCGGCTGATATCGACTTGGTGCTCATCCGTGAAAACACGGAAGGGATGTTTGCAGACATTCGCAAACCTCGCGGCACGATCCCGGATCAAGCTGAAGATCGCTGCCTGATCACGCGCGCGGGCGCGACGCGGGTGATCGACTACGCCTTTCAACTGGCGGCGACCCGTGTGCGCACACGCACCGATGCACGCCGTGTGACCTGTGTCGACAAAGCCAATGTTTTGCACTCAATGGCATTCTGGCGGCATGTCTTTGAAGACGTCCACGCCCGCCATCCAAATATTGGCGCGGACTACGCCTATGTCGATGCGATGGCCCTCAATCTCGTCAAGCGTCCGTGGGATTACGACGTAATGGTCATGGAAAATTTGTTCGGTGATATTTTGTCGGATCTGACTGCGGGGATCGTCGGCGGGCTCGGCATGGCGCCGTCGGGCGACATAGGCGATACGCATGCGCTATTCCAACCATCGCACGGCAGTGCACCGGACATCGCCGGCAAAGGTTTGGCCAATCCAGTTGCGATGTTCTTGTCAGCTTCAATGATGCTGAACTGGCTTGGTCATCGTCACGGTGAATCACACGCGACCGAAGCGGCTGCCTTAATCGATAACGCCGTCGCCAAAGCATTCGCAAGCGGTTCCGTGCAGCCTGCTGAGTTCGGTGGGCCTGACGGCACGTCGGCAATTACCAATGCCGTATTGGCGGAAATTTAGTCAATTTCACCTTTTGATTATTTCAACGGCAATCCCTTTTAAAACCGAGTATGAGTGCTTAAGGTAAGGGTAAGAAGGGGGATAACGCTGATCATACTCGGCGTCCTAAACGTGAAAGTCCGAATGGCCCACGCAATAAGAAAGACAGGGATTTACTGGGTTGTCGACGACACCGAACGACGGAAATGACGGGCCAATGCGGCCTTTCGACGAGATGCTTGAAACCGACGGCACGGTCCGCATGGCCTATGCACAGTTCGGTGAATGGCTCGAAGGCGCATCAAAAGAATTTCTAACCCGAAAGAACGACGAAGCGGACATGATGTTCCGCCGGCTGGGCATCACGTTTACCGTCTATGGTGACGCGGCACAGACCGAACGCATGATTCCGTTCGACATTATCCCGCGCATCCTTGATCCGCAGGAATGGGACTATCTTGCCCGCGGCACGATACAACGTGTCGATGCGCTGAACGCATTTTTGGATGACGTTTATCACGATCAGGCGATTTTAAAAGCCGGACGCATTCCGCCGGAACTGGTGCTGAACAACGACGCTTTTCGCCCCGAAATGCTGGATATGGATTTGCCGCGGCGTATTTATGCGCACATTGCCGGCGTCGACGTGGTGCGCACAGGTCCTCGCGATTTCTTCGTTTTGGAAGACAATGTGCGCACGCCATCTGGGGTTTCCTACATGTTGGAAAACCGGCAAACGATGATGCGTCTTTTCCCCGAACTTTTTGCAACCAATCATGTTGCGCCGGTGGAACGCTACCCATCCGAACTGCGCGCCAACTTACGTTCCGTCGCACCCATTGGGGTTGATGATCCGACCGTCGTCCTGTTGACGCCCGGGCAACATAATAGCGCCTTTTTCGAACATGCGTTTTTGGCCACGGAAATGGGCATTGAATTGGTCGAGGGCCAAGATCTGTTCGTCGATGATGGCTTGGTCTTCATGCGGACGACCGAGGGACCGAAGCGCGTCGACGTGATCTATCGGCGCGTGGACGATGACTACATTGATCCGCTCGCCTTCAGAAGTGATTCCATGTTGGGCGTACCAGGATTGCTGTCCGTGATCCGGCGCGGTCGCGTAACGTTGACCAATGCGATTGGCACCGGCGTTGCGGACGACAAGGCGATGTACGTCTATGTACCCGAGATGATTCGTTTTTATCTCGGCGAAGAACCAATTCTTCAAAACGTGCCGACGTATAGCCTACGTAACAAAGACGACTACAAATACGTTCTGGAAAATCTTGAAAGCTTGGTCGTTAAAGAAGTCCACGGCTCGGGCGGTTACGGCATGCTGGTCGGTCCGAAAAGTACGAAGAAAGAGCGTGAGGAATATACCAAGCGTTTAAAGGCGGACCCGGACGCGTTCATCGCGCAGCCGACGTTGGCGCTGTCCACTTGCCCAACCTACGTAGACGAGGGCGTCGCTCCACGTCACGTCGACCTCAGGCCGTTTGTGCTGTCAGGTCAGCGCACTACAGTCGTACCGGGGGGCCTGACACGGGTTGCCCTCAAAGAAGGCTCGTTGGTGGTAAATTCGTCTCAGGGCGGCGGCACCAAAGATACCTGGGTGTTGGAGCGGTGAGGGGAATGTCATGCTAAGCCGTACCGCCGACAATTTATACTGGCTGGGCCGCTACGTAGAGCGTGCCGAAAACACCGCACGCCTTTTAGCCGGCACGCAACGCTTGAGCCTGATGCCAATCCCGACTGACGAAGCAGGCAACCTTTGGCGAAATTTGTTTCAAAGCGAGTTCGAAGAAAACGCTTTTCTCGCCAAGCACAGTGAATTTTCGGAAACGCCGGTGATGGAATACATGGCATTAGACCCAGAAAACCCGTCCAGTATTTATTCCTGCGTTCATGGTGCCCGCGAGAATGTTCGAGCGGCCCGCCACGTGTTGACCACAGAAATCTCGCAATGCATTAACGAAACCTGGATGGAAGTTAAGAAGTGCCGCCCGCAAGACGTCATTGATCGCGGCACACAGAATTATTTGGACAGCATCAAAGAACGCGCACACTTATTTCGGGGCGTCGTTCACGGCACCATGCGCCGGGGTGAACCATTTATGTTCTGGGAACTCGGCGCCGCGTTGGAGCGCGCGGAAAATACGTCGCGCCTGATGCTCGCGCGCTCTGCCGCGTTCCATCGCGCAGCCAAACGCGATGACGGCTTTGATTTTTATCGTTGGGGCACGTTCCTGCGTACCGCCAATGCGTATAGTGCGTATCGGCAATTATATCGCGATATCGATCCCGTCTCAGTCGCCGACTTGTTAATCTTAAACACACAAATTCCACGTTCGCTTTTGTCGTGCATCGAAGATTCCGCCGAAGTTTTACGCAACTTAAAGCGCGAAGCACAATGTGCCGCGATGGCTGAACGTTTAGCGTCTGAACTGCGGACGATGCGCCTCGATACCATTTTACGTTCTGGACTTGAGGGCTTTTTGCACGATTTCCGCAAACAAGTGCACGTGCTCAGCGATCAAATTCGCGTCGACTTCATCATGGTTCGGTAACCGGAGAAACCCATGCGCCTGACCATTGTCCACGAAACTCACTATCGATTTGCCGAGATGGCCAATCATTCGATCCAGTACTTGCGCCTTACCCCGCGTCAGGACGCGGGCCAACGCGTGCTGTCATGGTCAGTCACGACACCCGGCACGATGACGCCTTGGGTGGATGGGTTCGGCAACAATATTCACGTATCAACCGTCGACGGCCCCCACGATGAAATCAAAGTCGTCGTCGAAGGCGTGGTCAAAACCATCGATACCGTCGGCGTGCTGCCGGCCCGTGACGGCCTGCCACCGTTGCTGTTCATGCGCGATACCAAGTTCACCGAAGCAGGGCCCGGTGCGATTGCGCTGGCGAACGAAGCAAAGCCCGCCATGGATGGCGGCGCACTTCCCGGTATGCACGCCCTTACCAATCTGATCGCCGACAAGATCGGCTACTACCCAGGTGCCACGACGACGGAGACACTGGCCGAGCAGGCCATTAAGTCGGGCGCCGGGGTCTGTCAGGACCATGCACACATTTTTATCGCCTGTGCACGTGTGCTGGGGCTGCCTGCGCGGTACGTCAGCGGCTACATTCTTGCGGGCCAAGACAACGACAGTCACGTCGCATCCCACGCCTGGGCCGAAGTCTTTATCGACGGGCTGGGATGGGTCAGCTTTGATCCGACCAACCGACAATCGGCGACAGAAGAATACGTGCGACTCGCCATCGGTTTCGATTATCCAAGCGCCGCGCCGATCCGCGGATCCCGTTACGGTGGCGGGATGGAAGAAATGACCGTTCGCGTGCAGTTGGAACAAACTCAAAACTAATCAATCACTTAGCGCCTCAAATGTCTTCGCTGATCAAGCCACGCATCACATTTTTAGGTGATGCTTGCTCGCAGACCCGAATCATGTGCAATGATATCCCTTCGCAATCATTGCGTATGACCTTACGGACGGGACATTAATGACCTATTGCCTGGGAATTCGACTAAATGAAGGCCTTGTGTTCGCCGCTGACTCGCGCACCAATGCCGGGGTCGACAACATT
>JAFMCK010000214.1 GCA_017857825.1 Rhodospirillales bacterium | reverse complement strand
CAATCGTGCCAACGTTGCAGTGCGGTTTCGTACGCTCAAACTTTTCCTTGGCCATTCTCTTTTCCTCGTCGTCCGTGCCCCGTCATGGGGCCTGGGTAAAAACTCTAACAAATACACCACCCGTGCATCGATCGGCGTTGGAGCGGGTGGAGGGAATCGAACCCTCGTAACCAGCTTGGAAGGCTGGGGCTCTACCATTGAGCTACACCCGCCGACACCGCTTCACCGCATTCCAGGTCACCAACTCCCTTACGGGAAATGGTGGAGGGAGTAGGATTCGAACCTACGTAGGCATAGCCAACGGGTTTACAGCCCGTCCCCTTTAGCCACTCGGGCATCCCTCCCCCGAAAACGTTGCGACCCACCGCGGGGGCGGTGGATCGGGCGGTCGGGAATATGAAGATTTCCTCACTGATGTCAACGCCTAAACGCGACAAAATTCAACGGACACTCCCATTTAAATGGCCTTAAAAGCATCCGATTATGTGGGCTTGCAGTCCGGCGATATGCGAACGATAAATGGCGCCATGACAAAGCGCAAGCGTCCCCCTCGCTCCTCACGGAGCCGTATCACCCAATCACGCGCCCCCTCAGCGGGGCCGCGCACCGGTAAATCCGGGCCGCCTGAGCGCGGCGGCGGCGGCAGTGGCCGTAGCATTTGGCTGTATGGCATGCATGCGGTGGCCGCCGCGCTGTTGAACCCGTCCCGCAATCGCCACCGATTGCTCACTACCCGCCAAGCGATTGAGAGTTTAGCCGACACCATGGCCGCCATGGGTGCCGATGGCGCCGTACTTGATCCACCGGCGGAAATCGTCGATCGGGGTGAAATTGATGTGGTCAGCGGCCCTGACGCCGTACATCAGGGAATCGCCCTTCTGGTCGATCCGTTGCCGGATGTCGCCATCGAAGACATTCTCGCAGACGCCGGCACCACGGCGACCCTGATCGTGCTCGATCAAGCGACAGACCCCAGAAACATCGGCGCCGTGCTGCGCTCGGCCCGGGCATTCGGCGCGCTGGCCGTGATCATGCAGGACCGGAATGCGCCGACCGAAACCGGCACCATGGCAAAAGCGGCGTCCGGCGCGCTTGAACATGTGGCGGTGGTGCGTGTCACGAACTTGGCGCGGGCGCTCTGGCTGATGAAAGACGCAGGGTTTTGGTGCTTAGGCCTGGACGGCACAGCGACCGATTCTATCGGCGCCATCGATCCGACGCCAAAACGGGCGGTGGTTTTGGGGGCGGAAGGGACCGGCTTGCGGCGCCTGACCCGTGAAACCTGCGATCAATTGGTACGCATCCCGATTGATGCCGCAGCAGAAAGCCTCAATCTCTCGAACGCGGCGGCTGTGGCCCTGTATGCGGTGGGTGCCAAAGACTGACGCATCGCCCTCATCCTCAATCGCCGCATGACATCTGAGCCAACAATTAAGCGCCCATGTTTTGCTCTTTAAAATCGGTGTTTTGACGTGTAGGAATAGCCACAGATGCCCCTGTAGTTAAATGGTATAACACTTGATTTGTAATCATGGATTGCGGGTTCGATTCCTGCCGGGGGCACCAGTTAACCTTCAATACGTTAACCTGATTTATTCATTTAAAATCAATACCTTTTAAGCCTTATCTGACCGCCGGCATGCGCTTGTAATAGTGCCATAACATCACTGCAGCGACACTGCGATAGGGTCGCCAACGCGCGCCGATTTCCTCCAACTCAGCCGCACTCGGCCGGTTCAATTGCCCGATCAAGCGACCGGCGGCGGCCTGCAGGGCAATATCGCCAACCGGCCACACATCCGGTCTGCCCATCGCAAACATCAAATAAATATCTGCCGTCCAAGGACCGATCCCCTTAAGCGTCGTCAATTCGCGGCGCACCGTGTCTTCACGACAGCGCTGAAGGCGTTTAAGATCAAGATCGCCCGCCAAGATCGCCTGCGCGATTCCAGACACATAACGTGCCTTGGCGCCGCTCAGGCCGGCGCCACGCAAACCTGCCTCGCCAGCGGCACACACGGACGCCGGCGTCACATCCTCTAACGCGCCGACAACCCGCGCCCAAATCGCTGCCCCCGCCTGAACCGACACTTGCTGATCGACAATAATGCGCACCAACGTCGCAAACCCAGGATCACGCTTGCGCGATTTAGGCCGACCATAGGCATCCATGGCGCCCCGCATATGCGGGCAAACCTCGTAAAGATGATTCAAACCATTCCGAAAATCTTTCATAGGTAACTTCAATTAACCTGTTTTCTCTTTTAACACGAATATTCGTTTTATTGACCTAAGCCGACAGTTTCATTAAGGCAATGAAATATCTAACAATTTCAAAAATGTCGTCTAAGATACGTAGACCGTTGATCCTATTGTGATGTTGATTCAGTTTCAAATAAGATTAACGTGTCAGTGTACATTGGGGAAAGTACGGTGAATGCACCGTATCGGGGGAGAAATTTCAGAACAGTCACTAAACTTAGGACGGTTTGCGGCACTCGCTTTGTGCCGTGCGGATGTTCTTTTCCAAGTTTCTAGCGACTTAACGATCAAATTCTCCTGGGGTCCGGCGGAAAGATTTTTCGGTGGCGACGGCTCGTCTTTAATGGGCACCAGCTTTTTGAACTTAATTACCCACGCCGATCAACAAATTGTCCGTGACTATTTTAACAGTGAAAGTTCCGGGGCTCGCGTTGAAGATGTCATTCTGACCTCTTCAAAAGGGTCGAAAATTGCGATTTCTGGCTATCGTGTTCCAGATTTTGACAACGATTTTTTCTTGGCCATCAAAATTTCACCGAGGCAGACCATCCCGATTAGTCGGCAACTTGAAGCGCATGATTCCGAAAGCGGCGTGCTGAGCGGTAATGCCTATACAAATCTGGCGGCGCAACGGGTCAAATCATTCGAAGCGTCAGGCGGCAAACCCAAAGTTAGCATGGTCAATATCGGCGATCTAAGCGACGCCGGCATTGCCGAAGGCAGCGAACAAGAGGGGCAGCTTCTACGTGCCATTGGCAACGTTTTAAATGCAGAGTCTATAGGTGGTGACACCGCAGGCCGCGTCGATGACGGTAACTTCTCACTAGTCCATGGTGATGACGTCAATGCTGAAGAACTCAGCGAAAAAATCGCCAACGCGATGTCAAAAGCGGCGCCGGGCGCAAACCTGATGCCGAAGATCGCAACCATGAACGCTGACTCGTCCGGCATGGACGAACAGCAGCTTGCGAAGGCGATGATGTATTCACTCCAGAAGTTCACCAAGGGTGAACCGCTGCCCGATGGCGACCTGTCAGCAGCCCTGGAAAGAAGTCTGGCCGAAAACGTCCAGTCCGTGCATCGGTTCCGAAAAATCGTCGAGAACGGAAGCTTTGACTTGGTCTATATGCCGGTCTGCGAGCTTGGTGACGGCCATATTCACCACTACGAAGCCCTCACGCGATTCCGCGATGAAGCCGGCGAGTCTCCGTTTGCACTTATCACGCTGGCCGAGGAAGTGGGCGTCATTTCTGAATTCGATTTAGCGGTTGCCAAACGCGCCATCGACACCATTATCCGCGCGCAAAAAACAGCGCCGCCAACACCGGTCGCGATCAATGTATCCGGCCACTCAATCGGCGATCCGCTGTTTTGTGCCGAGCTTGATAAAATGCTGCAAGCACAATTCGGTATTGATGAGTTTTTGAGTCTGGAAATCACCGAGTCCGCGGAAATCGAAGACCTCAAAGGCGTCAACGCAGCGATCCAGGAATTCCGCCGGGCCGGCTTTAAAGTTGCGCTGGATGACTTCGGCGCCGGCGCGGCGAGCTTCGACTATTTGAACAGCTTCGACGTCGATACCGTCAAATTCGATGGCCCCGTCGTAAAGCGCACCGTTGCAACGAAAAAAGGTAAGGCATTCTTGGCATCCATGGCGACCCTTTGCCGCGAGATTGAGGTCGAAACCATCGCTGAGATGGTCGAGGATGCGCCGCTCGCGCAATTCCTCGGCGAATGCGGCATCAAACTGGGACAGGGTTGGCACTTCGGCAAACCCATTTCGGCGAAAGACGCCTTCAAAGGCCTCGAAGATGAAGCGCCCAAACCGACAATACCGGTAAGCCCCAACATGGATGGCATGTCTTTGATGGAGCGCTTGAACGCCGGCGTAGACTAGTCAGCGTAGCTCGTCTAGGGGCGTTACGCCCATCACCTGCAACCCAGAAGCGATCACCGTTGCGACACCCTGCACGAGGGCAAGGCGCGCCTGCGTCACGGCCGCGTCTTTTTCATCGATGAAACGCAATCGGGTATCGTCCTTCCCTTTATTCCAAAGGCCATGGAACGCTGATGCTAAGTCATGCAGATAAAAGGCGATGCGGTGCGGCTCGTGCGCCTCGGCTGCGGCCTCGACCATTTTCGGCCAGCTCGCCAACACACGAATGACATCCAATTCAGCGGGATCGTTGAGCGACGACATATCAACTTTCGCCAACTTCTCAGTCTCTAACAAAGATGCATCCATCATCTCGGCGGCATTGCGACACACCGAATGGCAGCGCGCATAGGCGTACTGCACATAGAACACCGGATTGTCACGGGATTGCTCGACCGCTTTTTCCAGATCGAAATCCATTTGGCTATCATTTTTACGACTCAGCATAATGAACCGCACAATGTCTTTGCCGTTGGTGCCCAATTCTTCAATCAAATCACGCAACGTGACGAAATTGCCGGCGCGCTTCGACATCCGAAACGGGGCGCCGCCTTTTTTCAGGTGGACGATTTGACACAGTTTGACATCCAACGCGCCTTCACCACCCGTGACCGCTTTGACCGCCGCCTGCATCCGCTTCACATAACCGCCGTGATCCGCCCCCCAGACATCGATCATGGTTTTGAAGCCACGCTCGAACTTGTCCAGATGGTTGGCGATATCGTTGGAAAAATACGTCCACGAACCGTCGGATTTTTTCAGCGGCCGGTCCGTGTCATCGCCGAATTCGCTGGATTTAAACAGCGTCTGTTCACGCGGCTCCCAATCCTCAGGTGCGGCTTTGCCCTTCGGCGGCTCAAGCACGCCTTGATAGATCAGCCCACGGCCCTCGAGCACATCCAAGACATGCTCAACTTTGCCAGCCTGCACCAAGTCGAATTCAGACGTGAAGACATCCTGAACGATACCCAGGGCTGCCAAGTCTTCTTTGATCTGCGCCAGCAATCGCTCCACGGCGACATTGCGGAAAGTGTCCAGCCATTCGCTGTCCGGCGCGTCCTTAAGATCAGGGCCGAGGCTGTCAGCCAATTCCTTGCCGATGGCGACCATATATTCGCCGGGATATAAGCCTTCCGGGATCTCGTCGATTTTCTCACCCAGCGCTTCGCGATAGCGTAAGTGCGCGGTACGGGCCAGCTTTTCGACCTGGGCGCCGGCATCGTTGA
>JAFMCK010000012.1 GCA_017857825.1 Rhodospirillales bacterium | reverse complement strand
GAGATGACGCCCGAAGAATTGGGCATTCATCCCGGCACACGGCTGAACGACAGTTCGCTGAACCCCGAAGGTGACGACGACGGCGACGACAAAAAGACCGGCGAAGTCATCGCGCTGGACGCCTTCCGCAAAAAGTAAAACTCCGCCAACCACGCGGTTCCATCCGGCGCCGCGGCAGCAGCCACGGGTACAAGCCATGAGCGATTACGTGCACCACACCATGTTTCCGCTGGGGCCCGACGAGACCCCATATCGCAAACTCACCGACGACTACGTCAGCGTTGAAAAGTTCGGCGATGACGAAATCATCAAGGTCGATCCAAAAGCACTGACGCTGTTGGCGTTTGAAGCTTTCAAAGATGTCTCGCACCTGCTGCGGCCAGGGCATCTGCAACAACTGCGCAATATTTTGGATGATCCGGAATCGTCGGATAACGACCGCTTCGTCGCGTTTGATCTGCTGAAGAACGCCAACATCGCGGCCGGCGGCATTTTGCCGATGTGCCAAGACACCGGCACCGCGATCGTCATGGGTAAAAAAGGCCAACGCGTCTGGACCGGCAGCGGCGACGAAGCGGCGCTGTCCGAAGGCGTGATGAAAACCTATCTTGAGACCAACCTGCGCTATTCGCAGGTCTCGCCCACCGATATGTTTGCCGAGGTCAACACCGGCAACAATCTACCGGCCCAAATCGATCTGTATGCCGACGAAGGCGACGCGTATAAATTCCAGTTCATCGCCAAGGGCGGCGGGTCCGCGAACAAAACGTTCCTGTATCAAGAAACCAAGGCGCTGCTGAACGAAGCCCGCCTGATGGATTTTCTCGACGAGAAAATTCGTACCCTCGGCACTGCGGCCTGTCCGCCCTATCACCTTGCCATCGTCATCGGCGGCACGTCGGCGGAAGCGACGCTGAAAACCGTCAAGATGGCGTCGACGCACTATTACGATGCCTTGCCGACGCACGGCGGCACCCATGGCCAGGCATACCGCGACCTGGAATGGGAGCAGCGTATCCTCAAGATGACCCAACAAATGGGTATCGGCGCCCAGTTCGGCGGCAAATACTTCTGCCACGATGTGCGCGTCATCCGCCTGCCCCGCCACGGCGCAAGCTGCCCGGTCGGCATCGGTGTGTCGTGCTCCGCAGACCGTCAGATCAAAGGCAAGATCACGCGCGACGGCGTGTTCTTGGAACAGCTTGAAGCGAACCCGGCCAAATACCTGCCGGACATCGCCGCTGACGCGCTGGGCGGCGAGGTGGTCGACATCGACCTCACCAAACCGATGGCCGACGTTTTGGCAGAATTGACCAAACACCCAATTAAAACCCGCTTGTCGCTGACCGGCACGCTGATCGTCGCCCGCGACATCGCGCACGCCAAACTGAAAGAGCGTTTGGACGCCGGCGAAGGCCTGCCGCAATATTTCAAAGACCACCCGGTGTATTACGCTGGCCCGGCAAAAACCCCCGAAGGTTATGCCTCCGGCTCGTTTGGTCCGACCACGGCGGGGCGCATGGACAGCTATGTCGAGCAGTTCCAAGCTGCCGGCGGATCTATGGTGATGCTGGCTAAGGGCAACCGATCGAAGGCCGTCACCGACGCCTGTAAGGCGCACGGCGGCTTTTATCTTGGCTCCATCGGTGGCCCGGCGGCGCGCTTGGCGCAGGACTGCATCACCAAGGTCGAAGTGGTCGAATATGAAGAACTCGGCATGGAAGCGATCTGGAAAATCGAGATCGAAAACTTCCCGGCTTTCATCGTCGTCGACGACAAAGGCAACGACTTCTTCGCCGAGTTTAAGCGGCAGATGTAGGCGTAACTTTACGCCGTCATTTCCGCGCAGGCGGGAATCCATCGGCGGCTCCTCATTGTGTTGGATTCCCGCATTCGCGGGAATGACGAAAAAGGCCTAAGTATCGCATGACAAAAACACGCACCGAATCCGACAGCATCGGCGACATCGACGTGCCCGCCGACAAGTACTGGGGCGCGCAGACGCAGCGCTCTAAACAGAACTTTCCGATTGGCGATCAGCGGGAATTGATGCCGATTGAGCTGATCCGCGCATTCGGCATTCAAAAAGAAGCGGCGGCGCGGGCGAATATGGCGCTGGGCGTATTGGACGAAAAGCTCAGCACCGCGATTGCATCGGCGGCAAGCGAAGTTTCTGACGGCACGCTGGATGATCATTTTCCGTTGGTGATCTGGCAAACCGGATCCGGCACCCAGACCAACATGAACTTGAACGAAGTGATCGCCAACCGCGCCATCGAAATGCTCGGCGGCGAGATCGGCTCGAAATCACCGGTGCATCCGAACGACCATGTTAACCGCTCGCAATCGTCCAACGACAGTTTTCCAACCGCGATGCATATTGCCCTGGCACTGGAAATCACCACCCGATTGATGCCGGCGTTGGACGGCTTTCTGGAAAGCCTGGAAGCCAAGGCAGACGCATTTAAAGACAAAATCAAAATCGGGCGTACCCATTTGCAGGACGCAACGCCGATGACGCTGGGCCAGGAATTTTCCGGCTACGCGCACATGACGTCGGAAAATATCGAGCGACTGAAAAAATCCCTGAACCAAATTTACGAACTCGCCCAAGGCGGCACGGCGGTGGGCAACGGGCTCAATGCGCCGGATGGTTTCGATACCTTGTTCGCCGAAGAAGTCGCGACCATCACCGGGTTGCCGTTCCGCACATGCCCGAACAAGTTTTATGCGCTGGCATCCGAAGATGCGCTGGTCAATTTGTCGGGCAAGCTGAATACCATCGCGGTGAGCGTGATGAAAATCGCCAACGATATTCGTCTGCTCGGCTCGGGCCCGCGCTCAGGCTTGGGCGAGTTGATCCTGCCCGCGAACGAGCCCGGCTCGTCGATTATGCCGGGCAAGGTCAACCCGACCCAGGCCGAAGCCCTCACCCAAGTTGCAGCGCAGGTGATGGGCCATCACACCACGGTATCCGTCGCGGCGTCGCACGGGCATTTGGAATTGAACGTGTTTAAGCCGGTGATCGTGGCGGCGTGTCTGCGCGGCGTGCGGTTGTTGGCCGATGCGGTGCAGAGCTTCAAGGAACGTTGCGTCGATGGCATCGAAGCCGACGACGCACGGCTGAGCGAACTTACCGGGCGCTCACTGATGCTGGTCACCGCGTTGGTCCCGGAAATCGGCTACGACAAAGCCGCCAGCATCGCCAAAAAAGCGCATGCCGACGGCAGCACCTTGAAAGAAGCCGCTTTGGCGCTGGGCTATTTGGACGAAGCCACATTCGATAAATTGGTCCGCCCGGAAAACATGATTGGAACGTCGTCATGAGCAACGTCACCATCGTTACCGGCGCCTCCCGCGGGATCGGGGCCGCGACGGCAAAACTATTGGCATCCGAAGGCCATGCGGTCGGCGTCAATTATGTCTCGAACAAAAACGCTGCCGACGCGGTGGTGGCTGAGATCACGGCTGCCGGCGGTCGCGCAATCGCCGTCCAAGCCGACACCGCCGATGAAGCCGCCGTGGTCGCGATGTTCGAAACCGTCGAGACGCAGCTTGGCCCGATCACCGGGCTGGTCAACAACGCCGGCATCAATGGCCGGCGGTCGCGGGTCGACGAACTCGGCGCCGACGAAATCCGACGGCTGCTCGACATCAACGTGACCGGCTGCATCGTCTGTGCACGTGAAGCCGTGAAGCGTATGTCGACCAAGCACGGCGGCCAGGGCGGCGCCATCGTCAACGTTTCCAGTGGGTCTGCAAACCTGGGCAATCCCGGTATCGGCGTGCTGTATGCGGTCTCCAAAGGGGCGCTGAATTCGCTCACCATCGGGCTCGCGCAGGAAGTCGCCGCCGAGGGGATTCGGGTTAACACCGTTGCGCCGGGCATGACCAACACCGATATGCCGGGCGCGGACCGGATCAAAGCGCAGGCGGAAAAAATCCCCATGGGCCGCGTCGCTGAGCCCGCTGAGATCGCCGAGGCGATTGCGTTTTTACTGTCAGACAAAGCCAGCTACGTCGCCGGCGCCAACATCCGCATCGGCGGTGGGCGGCTTTAAGTAATGCCGACGTTGCTCATTGATGGGCCAAAATCGGCGGCCCTCACCCTAGCCCTCGCGCATGGCGCAGGTGCGCCGATGGACTCGGATTGGATGAACGCGGTCGCCGGTGCGATTGCCGACACCGGCGTGCGGGTCGTGCGGTTTGAATTCCCGTACATGAACGAGCGGCGGGAGACCGGCAAAAAACGTCCGCCCAACCCAGAACGCGTGTTGTTGGAAACCTGGCGGGACGTGATCACCGAACTCGGCGCCCACACTTTGGTGATCGGCGGCAAATCCATGGGCGGGCGCATGGCCAGCTTGGTGGCCGACGAAATGAAGGTGCGCGGTCTGGTCTGTATGGGCTATCCGTTTCATCCGCCTGGACGCCCGGAAAAACTACGGACCGCGCATCTGGCAGACCTGAAAACGCCAACGCTGATTTGCCAAGGTGAGCGCGACACGTTCGGCACCAAAGAAGAAGTGCCTGGTTTCACCTTGTCGCCCGCGATCAAAATGCATTGGGCGCCTGACGGCGACCATGGCCTAAAGCCCCGCAAGAAATCCGGGTTCACGGAAGCACAGAATATCGAAGGCGCAGTGGCTGCGATCTCGGCATTTTTGGAATCGCTGTAGCGCATCATATCCCACGTATTGGCAGCGGCGGATCACTGCCATAAGATTGTGTCATGCAACTTGATCACATCAATATCGTCACACCCGACGTTACCGGCACCACCGATTTTCTGGTCGATGTCCTTGGCCTGCATGTCGGGTTTCGACCCGACTTTCCGTTTCCGGGCGCGTGGTTGTATGGCAACGACGATCAGCCGGCCATCGTGCATTTGGTCGAGGGTGATATCGGTGGCGGACCCACCGGGGCGCTTGATCATGTCGCATTTCGGGGCGAAGACATGACGACGTTGATTGATAAACTTGCGGCGCGCGGCATCGACCAAAACAGCCGCCAGATTCCCGGGACAGGCGATCACCAAGTATTTTTCATGGCGCCGTTCGGCCTAAAGATCGAAGTTAATTTCACTCAGACCAAGGCATGAACGCAGGCTCATCCCGGCTTCGCAAACGCTCCGTCAGCATCGCCGGGCATGCCACCAGCGTTTCGATGGAAGATGCGTTTTGGGTGCGCCTAACGGCGATTGCCAAAGCGCGCGGCGTCAGCGTCAGCCGCCTGATCCGCGATGTCGATGCGACCCGCGAAGGCAATCTATCGAGTGCGCTCCGCGTGTTCGTTTTGGAAAACGCTGCGCCGAACTGAGCCCTATTTAAACAATTTATTGAGCAGTTGCTGGGTCGGATCGACCTGCTGCTGTTGCGGCGGCGGTGCGCTTTGTACCGGCGGGGCAGTATCGCCGCTATTGGGTGCGGGCGCGGGCGCCTTTTGTCCGCCGCCGAGCAACCCTTGCAACAGACCACCGACACCCGGAATCTTCTTTTCCAACTTATCGAGGCCCGGCACCTTGATGCCACTGCCGCCTTGGCTCGCAGCGCCGCTGAATGCCTTTATCTTTACGTCGGGTTTATCGATATCACCGGTCACCTGAAACGGTACCGTGCTTGGAATGCGGACAAGATTTGTCAGCAAGCTGCCGATCAAGCCCTGGTCCATCGACAACTCGCCGCCGACGTTCATGCTCCAAAGCGGCAGATTGACCGTACCCTTGATGTCGCCCTTATACAGATTCGAGATAATTTTTGTGTCGCTTGTGGTCAGCGTGCCGTTGTCGATGGCGAACGTGCTGGTGACGTCGGTCTCGCCGATCTTGGTGTTGGCGCCGGCGCCGATCAACGACCCCAAGCTGCTGTTCAGCAGTTCAAAGACTTCCAGCAGCGGCCCCAAGGCAAGGCCGATCACCGGCATATCGCCCAACGACGACTGCCCCTTGATCCCACGAATTTCAATGGCGCCCTTGCCGCCCAAGGCACTCACCCATTGTGCGGGGGACGCGCCGACGCTGGCGACCTCAATTTTTGATGTCAGCGTCCCGGTGGTGCCGGAAATTCCCGCCGCTTTCGACGCCTGGCCAACGTTCATTTTATCCACTGCAACGACCCCGGCCAACGAAGCCTTATCGGTGCGCGCGTCGATCACCGCACTCGACATCACGTTGCCGTCAAAGGCGACACCTGAAAACTCGCCGACCTTTAAAAGACCATCGCTAAGGGTCGCGAAAAGTTTCGCATTTTTCAGCACGTATTCATGATAAGTAACTTCGGGTGCGGTCAACGTCAGGTCAGCGTCCAAAGATTTCATGGCGCTTAGGTCAAGCGGTACGGTGGACCAACGCTCGGACACAGTGGCAATTAAATGGCGGAGTGAATCCGCGCCGCCGCCATTCGGCACCCAATAACGGGCGGGTTGTATTCGGGCCGGCGATGCGGGCCAAAGTTCAGCGGTTTTTTTCTTCGGCAAAAATGGATCGACGACAAACTTGCCCGCATCCAACGTCGCCGTCAGCGACGGCCGGACGCCGTCTAGGTCGACTCGCCCATTACCGATAATTTTTGCCTGTCCGACAGCCGCAACCAAATCCGAAAACGCGATCCGGCTGGCATTACCTTTCAACATGCTGGCGATATTGACACCGCCGATTTTACCAGACGGGTCATACCCAGTATCCAAGCGCCGCATCAACGCAGCGAAATCGTCATGACGCAACCGCAAGCCGATATCAAACATATCGACCGTATCGAATGGGCGCACGGTGCCGTCTGTGATCAGGGTCGCATCAAACCCGGTTATAGTTGAAACCAATGACGGCGCGCTCAGCGGGCCGTTCAAATCAGCCGCCAACGTCGGCTTACCGATACTTTTATTGCTATACGGCAGGTCGACCCCGAAGCGCTTGGCCAGCCCGTTCGGATCCCCAACTTCGGCACGCAGGGCAAATGCCTTGGCCACGGGCACGCCGCTACCCAAGCCATTCAGCATGCCGGTTACCCGTGCGGATACAGACAACGCATTTCCAAGTGCGAAATTTCGGATCGTCAAATCTCCATCGAGAAGACCAATATCGGCGTCAATTTTCTCAAACGGGATCTCATTGACTGTCAAAGACCCAATCTTGGCACGTACGTTGGCGTTAACGCCGGCAAGCGCGCGCAAGGGCTCGAATGGTGATGTCGGCGTCGGAGCCGACACCGCTTCGGTTGTGGTCCCTTGGTCTTCAGTTTGTTCTGTCGTCTGCGTTGGCTTTTTTGCAGGTGCCTTCGCTGCCTGCTTTGGCGACGCATCCGCCAAATAGGCATCAAGATTTAGTCGATCCACGTTGATCGTTGCACCAATGCCTAAAACATCCCCCGGCACCAAGGTTGCCGCGCCGGTGATATTGGTCTCATCAAATGACAGATTGAGCTTACTGATTGAAATTTGTTGTGGTGTGCCACTGAACCCAATGGCAAGCGATGCCGCCCCTGGCTTACCAGCCTTCAATGCATCTGTGTCTGACTTCAACCAAGCCATCAATGTGCGAGGTTGTTTGATCTTTGCTTCGAATTGCCCGTCGAATGACGGCTTGCCGTCTTTCGCGACAAGGAAGCCGAACAGCGCTAATTCACCCGTGCCCGGCGTTTGCAGCGAAAACTGACTGACCGTCATCTCGCCATTCGCCAATTCAGCATTCAAGACAACGTTCCGCACCGCATCGCCGCTCAGCGCAATTTCACCGACCCTAATTGACGCCGAAACGTTCAGATCCTGTGGCAATGAAAACGCAGCGGCCTGGGCAACGTCTTTTACGACTTCAGATGGCGTCTCCGCTGATGATGCTTTGGGTTTTTTCGGCGCATCCGACGTATTTGCCGGCACCATCCAGGAATTAATGTCTATCTGATCAATATTGACGTTCGCCTTTAGGGTCGGCGTGCCCTTAAAGCTGCCCGAAATCGTACCTTTGCCCTCGGCACCGCCGATGCCGATATCAAAATCTTCAAGACTCAGGGATGTTTGCGACGCATCCAAAACACCTTTGATGGAAAACGGTTGATGCAGCGGCTTGGGCAGCGGCATCCCCTTGGCAAACGCATCCGCGACGCGGCTGATATCTTCGCTCAGGACGTTCAAGTCACCGCGGAAACGGGGCGTATCGTCAAGACCGAGCACAGTACCCGACAGTTGAATATTCGCACTGTCACCGCCAACCGTCAGACCGAGATTGAGTGGCAGCGTCCGGCCTTCGACAATCGCGCCGATGTCCGCATTGATGCCGAGGCGTATCCCGTTGTAAAGCAGGCTCCCTCGCGCGCGGAATGGCCCTTCGGTCAACGAGGCGGCAGCGATGTTCAGATTGATGCCGCTGACGGTCTGCCGCGAACCCGTACCTGCGTCTTCAAAAATCACCTGGCCGCCGACAATATCAAAGTCTTCCAACGAAATCGCCGAACCTTCGCTTTTGCCTCTGGGTGGCGCGACCGATGCTGCCGTTTCATCACCTGGCAAAGCGCCTGCATCGGGTTGCGCAATGGTCCAGGAATTACGACCGTCGGCGAGCACTTCCAAGTTTATCTCTGGTTCAATCAATCGCACGTTTTCAATTCGCACGTGCCCACCCAAAAGCGGCGCCAAAGCAATTCGCACTTCGACGAAGCGCAGTGTCGCCAAGTCCGGCGACTGTGCGCCGTCGATGCTGCTGATCGAAACTTTCTCAGCGGTCAGAGTCGGGGCAGGAAATATTTGTGCGTTGATATCACCGGCGATCACCAAGTCTCGCCCGGTCAATGCCCGGACTTTCGCAGCAATTTCAGGTTTGTAGCTGTTCCAATCGATAACGCTGGGGGCCACCAGTACGGCGCCGACGAGCACCACGACCAAGCCGACGAGCGCCCAAACAACCTTTTTCAACACGCATTCTCCATCCCAATGGGGTTTTCATCAGTCATCTCGTGGCCAGCACCCCTTGCGGTATCCACCGTCTAAATGGGCGGACTTCGCATTTCGCAGCGAGATCGTATCACGACAATAAACGGCCCGTCGCAGCCATAGAATACAAATTCAGATATAGCGATCAACGATGTCTTTTATAAGACGACGATTGCCCGGAAATCATTAACGTTGGTAAATGTTGGCCCCGTCACCAGCAATTCACCAATATTCTCGAATAAGGTATACGCGTCGTTGGTGGCAAGCGCATCCACCACACTTAGGCCACTGTTTTCAGCGGCGATCAAGGTATCTGGGCCGATGAACGCACCTGCATTGTCTTCACTGCCGTCAACGCCATCGGTGTCACACGCAACCGCATGAATGCCGGCGGCGCCGTTCAACGCCAACGCGATGCCTAAAAGATATTCCGTGTTCCGGCCACCACGCCCATTGCCGGTCATGGTCACCGTGGTCTCGCCACCCGATAAAATCACGCAAGGGGCCTTCGCTGGGCCGGTACCGGCTTTGCATTGAAGCGCCAGCGCCGCGTGCTCTGCGCCAAGATCACGTGCCTCCCCCTCAAGTTGATCGCCCAAATCAACCACCGTATAGCCGGCGGCTTTCGCCACGGCTGCCGCCGCCGTGATGCTTTTGTCAGGTTTGGCGGCAAATACCAGATCGGTTTTATCAAATACCTTGTCTCCCGGCTTCGGCGTTTCGTCTGCGGCCACATCCAAATGCCGTCGCACGCTTTCCGGTAGATCAAGATTATACTTTTCGACAACGGCGTGCGCATCGGCAAATGTCGTCGGGTCGGGAACCGTCGGGCCGGATGCGATCACCGCCGGATCATCGCCTGGTACATCCGATATCAAAACGGTGAGCAAGCGCGCCGGATACGCCGCTTCCGCAAGCCGCCCTCCCTTGATCGCCGATATATGTTTACGCAGCGTATTCATCTCGCCGATATCAGCGCCAGAGCGCAGCAACTGGCGGTTTACCTCTTGTTTGTCGGCAAACGAAATGCCCTCAGCCGGTGCGGTCAACAACGCCGAGCCACCGCCCGAAATCAACGCGATCACCAAATCTTCTTCCCCCGCCACCTTTGCGGCTTCGAGAATTTTCTGCGCCGCGATCCGTCCGGCTTCATCAGGCACGGGATGGGCGGCTGCCACGATCTCGATACGGTCACACGGAACTTCGTAGCCGTATCGGGTCACGACGACGCCGGAAAGCTCAGTATCGGACCAAGCAAACTCGAGTGCCCGCGCCATCGCCGCCGACGCTTTACCAGCACCGATAACGATCGCACGTTCCGGGGCATCCGGCAGAACCGCCGGCACGCGGACGTTCGGGTCGGCGGCTTCGATGGCGGCTTCGGCCAATGCGCGCAAAAATGCTTTTGTGGAATCCGTCATTTATTCAGCCTTACACTCGGACGATCTTGCCCGGGTTCATGATGTTGTTGGGATCGAGCGCACGTTTTAAGTCGCGCATCACCGAGATCGCTTCACCATGCTCAGCCTCAAGAAAGCCCATCTTGCCATAGCCGACACCGTGTTCACCGGTACAGGTACCGTCCATCGCCAAGGCGCGCATCACCATACGTTCGTTCAAGGCTTCGGCACGGGCCATTTCGTCGGCGTCGTCCGGATCGACGACGATCACCAGATGAAAATTGCCATCGCCGACGTGACCGACGATCGGCGCGATCAAACCGCTTTCAGCGATGTCCGCTTGGGTTTCGAGGATGCACTCGGCCAACTTGGAAATCGGCACGCAAACATCCGTTGCAATTCCTTTGCCGCCGGGCCGCAGCGCAATGCCCGCATAGTATGCATCATGCCGCGCCTGCCAAAGCTTGGTGCGGTCTTCCGCCTTCGTGGCCCATTTGAAGTCATCGCCGCCAAACTCGCCGGCGATGCCCTTGACCTGATCGACCTGTTCAAAAACACCGGCTTCGGAGCCGTGGAATTCAAAAAACAGCGTCGGTTGCAGGGCATAATCGAGATCCGAATATTTATTGCAGGCGTCCATTTGCAACGCGTCCAACAGCTCGATCCGCGCCACCGGAATCCCGGACTGAATCGTCATGATCACCGTGTTGACCGCGCTTTCCATATCTGGGAACGCACAGACGGCGGCCGACGTCGCTTCGGGGATCCCGTACAAGCGTACCGTGACCTCGGTGATCAGGCCGAGCGTGCCTTCGGAGCCGACGAACAGCCGCGTCAAATCGTAACCGGCGCTGGATTTCTTGGAGCGTCTGGCAGTCCGGATAATCCGCCCGTCCGCCATCACGACTTCAAGCGACAAGACGTTTTCGCGCATCGTGCCGTAGCGCACCGCATTGGTGCCCGATGCCCGCGTCGCCGCCATGCCGCCCAGCGACGCATCCGCGCCCGGGTCAATCGGAAAGAACAAGCCGGTATCGCGCAGGTGCGTGTTCAGTTGTTTGCGGGTTACACCCGGCTGCACGCGACAATCCAAATCTTCGGCATTCACAGCCAAAATCTGATTCATTTCCGACATATCAACGCAGACACCGCCCTGAAGCGCTGCCACGTGGCCTTCCAGCGACGTGCCGGTGCCGAACGGGATGATCGGCACACCGCGTGCCGCACATGCCGTTACGACGCGGCTCACTTCGTCAGTTGCGTGGGCGAACACCACCGCATCCGGCGGCATACTGGGATGAAAGGATTCATCGCGGCCATGGCGGTCCAAAATCGCCGCCGTCGTGGTCACCCGCTCGCCGACGATTTGGCGGAGCACGGCGAGCAATTCGTCATCAAAAGCCGATGCGACTTGTGCGGTCATTTGAGCCACCTAAACTTATTCGACAAAAAGGCCCATCAATGTAAAACGCCCGGCCTGTTTCCGCAAAGGGAACAGTGAACCGGGCGTCTTTGGCCGGTATGGGCGCCAAGCTTTGGGGGTTAAACCACCGTCACCTGGGCTAAACTGTCCGCCGCCGCATAGCGCGCTTCAGCGGCTTCGATGATATCCAGCAGCATTTCGCTGTACGTCATGCCGGCAAACCCTGCCATCAGGTTCATTTTACCGTCCCAGCACCAACCCGGGTTCGGGTTGACTTCGAGCAGCTTCATCTCGCCGTTTGCATCGGCGCGGAAGTCAAAGCGGGCATAGTCACGACATCCCAAACGTTCAAACAAACGCATCGAGCGGTCGACCAAATCACGCCGCGTGTTATCGGGCAGTAACGCTTCTTTATAGCCGATCTCTGTCCAGTACGGGCTGTCAGGCTGCCATTTGGATTCGTAAGACAAAATCTTCGGCAGATCCGCCGGCAGTTTTGAGTAGTCGACCATCAAAATCGGCAATGCATCCAGACGGATGCCTGGGTTGCCGATCAAGCCCACCGTGCACTCATCATCCGTCAGGTATTCCTGCACCAAGATCGCACGTTCGGGCATGGTTTCGCGAAGCTTCCCGACGTAGCGCAACGCTTCTTCGGGCGTGTGCACGACGGCATCTTGCGTGATACCGATGGAACTATCCCCAGTCGCAGGTTTGATCATTGCCGGCAACACCGACGGGATCGTGGCGGTTCGGTCGTCCGGGTTAATATAGGTTTCAAGCGGGACTGGGATATCCATCGATTCCGCAATCGCGCGCACCAAGCCTTTGTCATAACACAGCCCCAAGCACGCCGGCCCGGCGCCGGTGTAACGCAAATCAAAGGCTTCCATAAACGCTGGCACGTGCAGTTCTTTGAAGGCATCGTTCATGAAACCTTCGTCGCACAAGTTCAGGCTGATCGCCGGGCGGTCACGGCGCAGGGTATCGAGTAGGGTCGCGTGTTCGTCCAAATACGTCACATCAAACGCACCGATTTCGACCAGTGCCGTCTTAAGGCGTTGCACGGTGTCCATGTCCTGATCGCTGAATACGCCACCGAGTTTGACCTCGTCCGGACGTCTCGGGTCACCCAGCAGCACGGTCAACGGACGCGGGCCACTGCGTTGTTTAACGCTGACGCGTTCCGGGGCTTTCGCCGACAAAATCAGGCGTCGACCCATCATGCCGAGATCTTCTTTGTGGTCCGTCTCTGGCTGATAGGGCTCCTGAATAACGACGTTCTGGAACCCGGCACGTTCAAGCAGCACACGAATTTGGTCTCGGGTATACAGGCGTTCAGCATAGAACTGGTCAGCAACCACACCTTGATCGGCGTGGGTCACGACTTCACGCGACACCAGACGACGTCCGTCTTCGGACAACGTGCGTTCGCGGCAGACGAATTGATTTTTGTCGATCCATTCCCACGAACGGCGCTCGTAATGTTCTTTCAGCCACGCCCCGTCAGCGATGTCGAGATACAGCGTGCCACCGGATTTAAGCACCCGGATGACCGATTTCAGGACTTCCAGATCATCGGTGTCACGCTCAAAAAAGCCGAACGAGTTGCCCAGCATGGTGACACAATCAAAGCCGCCAACCTTGGCACGGAACTTTCTGGCATCACCTTCGTGAAAATCAATATTGAAGTTACCTTGCCGCGCACGGCGTCGCGCAAGACGCACCAAATAGCGCGAACGATCAACGCCACTCAGCGCCGAATAGCCACGGCTTGCGAGTTCGATCAAATGCCGACCTTGGCCGCAGCATAAATCCAAAATTCGGGCATCACGGGCCAACGGCACAGCGCGCAAAAAGGCGTCTACCTCGTGGGCTGTAATCTCTTTATTTTCGACCACGTCACCGTCGGTCTGCAGGTACATGGCGTTGAAAAGCGTGCGCCACCATTCACCCGGCAGGTGGCGTTCAAGATCGCTGAGGGGACCCAACGTGCCTGGCCGTCTTTTAGACTCACTTGTAGGGATCGAGTTACCGGGCTTGCCGGTGTCACCGTTTTTTTCGGACATGACATTTTTTCCTGACGAATGGGGTATCCGACCTTTCTTAGGTCGGCTGCCGATCGTCCCGTATGTCATGCAGGCGAATTATTCACCGCACGGCATCTGCGCCTTATCGGAGCGCAAGTTTTTTGCGCTTTTTTAAAGATTTCGACAAGTAAAAAAAATCGCATGACTGAGACACGACCCCTGCAACATATGCATGGCGCCGCTACGTCTTTTTCGCCTCGATGGCGTCGCGCAAGGCTTGCATCCGCGCGTCCAAACCGGGCATGCCCGGATAGAGTTCCTTCACCTGAATCAACACATCCAACGCCGCTTCGACGTTACCGAGTCGTTCTTGGATCATGGCGAGGCCCGAAAGCGCGCCAAAATGGCGGGGCTCTAAGGCGACCGTTTCGCGGATATCACGGACCGAGGCATCCAGGTCACCCAAATAAAATGCCACCGTCGCGCGCTTATTCCAGCCTTCGGCAAAATCCGGCGCAACCTTGATCACTTCATCGAATTTTTCCCGTGCACCTTCGAGGTCGTGTTGGTTCATACGGATGATGCCCTGCGCAAACGGGATCGACGCCAAACGATTGTCGGGCAGACCCCAGATTTGCCAGATTTCACGCTCAACTTCGGCGGCACGTGATGAATCCAAGATGGTTTGAAGTTCGGCGAACAAGCCGTCCAAGCGCGGGCTATTTTGATCGGCGCGAACGGCCCCCGCTGCGGCAAAACTTACCGCAAAGACCAACACAGTTGCTTGCGCATATGAACGCCAAATACTCATCATTTTCATATGGTGCGAAGACGCGCACCGACAAGAGCCTTTGTCATGTCGCCAATGCTTATGAGGCGGTAACAGCAACGTCACCCAGATCAGCATCCATCCGGCCCGAGCAACTGACTTTGCCGGAGTCCTTCATGGGATCGGGCGGTAACACGCTGACCTCAAACTTGACCGCGTTCAAAAGACCTTCTTGCATATTTTTGGGACGTCCATAGTTGCCGGGCCCTTCATGCATGAATAGCGATTCCAGATACCATCCGACCGACCGAGACCCGCCCGGCGCCTTATCGGCGATACGGCGCATCACGCGGGCGAAGATATCCAAGCACGTGCGCTCGCTCGGTTTGGCAAACGGCTCGCGCACCGCCACGTAGGCGTAGATCGTGCTTTCACGCCATTCATAATAGGTGCCGACCTTGGGGGGACGATTGGTATAGCCGATGTCCATCAACTCGTTTGATGCCATGGTGAGGTCATCGCGGAGCCGCATCATCCCGAGGTCCATTAACGTCACGGGTTCGGCGGATAACCAGTTTAAAGTGCGGGCCGCCGGGTCTTCGGCAGCCGCAGGGATCGAAGCCGTTACGAACGGCAAGATCATGGCGAGGGTCGCAGCGGTCTTTATGAAGGCACGCATATGATCGCTCCCATCACATTTCAATTGCTGTGATGGTACCACGATCATACGCACTCAGTGCATATTTTTTACGCGTCCGATATTTTGCGGCATCGGTCCACCGGTCGCCCAGTCCAAAAGCTCGACCGTGTGCACCACCGGCGGCGCACCTTCACCCTTGAGATGTTCGGTGATTTGCGTGAGGCACCCGATGTTACCGGTCGCCACCATGTCGACGCCAAGGCGTTGGATATTGCCGGCCTTACGTGCGCCGAGTTCTGCCGCCCATTCAGGCTGCATAATGTTGTAAGTACCGGCCGAACCGCAACACAGGTGCGATTCTGCGGGCTGATGCACCTCGAACCCGGCGGCTTGCAGCAAATTCACGGGCGCGGTCTTGATCTGCTGACCGTGCTGCATCGAGCACGCGGAATGGTATGCCAACACCGGGCGCGGACCCTCGACGACACCGCTTAGGCCGAGACCTTCAAGGATTTCGGTCACGTCGCGGGTCTTGCCGGAAATCGTCGCCGCACGCGCCGCCCATGCATCATCGTTGCGCAGCATCCAGCCATAATCTTTCACTGTCGTGCCGCACCCGGACGCGTTGATGACGATGTCATCGATCTCGCCGTATTGCGATGCCGCCGCTTCCCATGCGGCGATGTTGCGCTTCGCCGCTTCATGGCCCTCGTGTTCGCGGCCCATATGATGCACCAACGCGCCGCAGCAACCTTGGTTCGCCGCCACCACGACTTCGCAGCCCTGACGGGTCAACAGGCGCACGGTGGCCTCGTTGATCGCCGGGCGCAGCACTTGCTGGGCGCAGCCGCTGAGGATCGCAACCCGCCGCTTCATGGCGCCTTCGGCTTTGAAAACTTGCGCGACGTCCATCGGACTCGGCCCCGGGATCGAACGTGGCGCCAGCTTCAACATCGCGCCCAGCCGCCCCGGCAACACGCCCGCCAGCGGCCGGCCCAGCTTGGCACCTAACAGGGCAAAGCGGAACAGTTTCGGGTTCGGCAGGACAATGGCCAAGACGTTGCGAAGCAAGCGATCAAACCACGGTCGGGTATAGGTCTTTTCGATAAACGTCCGCCCATGATCGACCAAGTGCATATAATCGACACTGGCCGGGCACGTGGTCATACACGATAGACACGACAGGCAACGGTCCAAGTGCTTGACCAGTTTCGGCGTCGCCGGCGCGCCGCTCTCAAAGGCCTGTTTCATCAAATAGATACGACCTCTGGGGCTATCGAGTTCGTCGCCTTTAAGCACATACGTCGGGCATGTGGCCGTGCAAAAGCCGCAATGCACGCACTTGCGCAAGATGTCGTTAGACGCAGCGATATCCGGGTCGTTGAGCTGAGCCAGTGTGAAATCGGTTTGCATATCGGCTCACTAAACTCCTTGGTACATACGTCCGGGATTAAGAATACCGTCCGGGTCGAATCCGATCTTAATGTTTTTCGTGACATCGGACTCGGGGCCCAGGCGCGGCTGAAAAACGGGTGTCTCTGCGCGCACGTCGACGGGTGCACGGATCAACGTCGCGTGCCCACCGGTTTTAGCGACGGCAGCCCGCACCTCGTCGGCATGCGCATCGCCGCCCGCCAGTGCCAACCAAATGGATCCCCCGCCCCAGTCATAAATCACCTCGCCCCGCAATTCTTCGAGCAGGCTCAGCGCAACCTTTGCACCCGACGCCGGCGGCACGGAAAGATGCCAGACAATCGGCAGATCATCCCTGCCGACGAATGCGCTAACATCCCTGATTTCTTGCCAGAACGTTTTTGAATTTGATGTGTGCAGTTCTTCGATCTGGCCGAATTCTTTAAGTGTTTCCGTCAATGCCTTGGCGCGGTGTTCAACAGATGGTGCCGGCCCTTCGACGCGCAGCGCGGTGACGCCGCCGCCGCTATTGCTGACGTAATCAACTGATGAGCGTGCGGCCACCGCCGCTGGCAAATGCGCTGCACCTGACACATCATGCGGACTACCGAGCGCACGTGACATCGCCGTCATTGCGCCGTGGTCATAAACACCATCAGTGCGCCAACAAATCAAAAGCGTGCGAATTTTTTCAGGGGCGGGCAGAACTTTGAGCGTCACTTCCGACATCACCGCCAGCGTCCCCAAGGAGCCCGCCAACAACTTTGAAAGATCAAAACCGCTGACATTCTTGACCACCGTACCACCGGATTTAAACGTCTCGCCGCGACCCGACACCGCATGGAAGCCGAGCACGTGATCACGGGCCGCACCTTCTTTGATGCGCCGCGGCCCGGCCAAATTGCAGGCAACAACGCCACCGATGGTACCGGCATTCGCGGCGCCACCCAAAAGCGGACCCAGATCAGGCGGTTCAAACGATAGCTGCTGACCGGCTTCGGCCAACGCCGCGTCGATGTCCGACATCGGCGTGCCGGCGAGCGCCGTCATATATAGCTCAGCCGGTTCGTAAATTTTGATCCCATACAGTGCCGAGAGATCAAGCGTGGCGGCGGTCTGCATCGGACGCCCATAAGCGCGCTTGGAGCCTCCGGCCAAGACCTCAAGCGGCTGCTTTTCGGCGACCGCCCATTGCACAGCCTGCAAAAGTTGCTCGGCATTTTCCGGCTTTAGCGTATCAGACATCGTGAACGGACCTTACCCTAAAACCTTGGAATGTCGGGGAACGGCAATTTGCCATGATGGATGTGCATTTTGCCGAGCTCGGCACAGCGATGCAGTTCAGGATAGACCTTGCCCGGGTTCAACAGATGCCCCGGGTCAAACGCGCATTTGACGCGCTGTTGTTGCTTCAGATCATCTTCCGTGAACATCGCGCCCATCAGGTCGCGTTTTTCAACACCGATCCCATGCTCGCCACTGAGCACGCCTCCGACCTCGACGCAGAGCATTAAGATGTCGCTACAAACCAACTCGGCGCGTTCAAGCTCACCCTCTTTGTTGGCATCGAACAAAATCAACGGATGCAGATTGCCGTCACCGGCGTGAAATACGTTGGCGACCCGGAGCCCGTGCTTTTCGGAAATCCCGGCCATACGTTCGAGGACTTCAGCGAGTTTCTTGCGCGGGATCGTGCCATCAACGCAGATGTAATCGGGGGATATCCGCCCAATCGCCGGAAACGCGTTCTTCCGCCCGGACCAAAATCGCACACGCTCTTCTTCGTTGGCGGCGGTCTTGACGGTGCTGGCATTGTTGCGTTCGGCAATCTCGCGGACGCGACCGACCAAGTAGTCGACCTCGGCGCTTGGGCCATCCAGTTCAATAATCATCAAGCCGTCAACATCGAGCGGATAGCCCGCATGCACAAAATCTTCGGTGGCGTGAACGGTGGCCTTATCCATCAACTCCATACCACCCGGAATAATGCCGGCGGCGATAATATCGGCGACGCAGTTACCGGCATCGACCATGGTCGGGAAGCCGATCAACAGTGCCTGCACGGTTTCGGGCTTGCGCAAAATGCGGACGGTGACTTCGGTGATGACACCCAACAGGCCTTCGGAGCCAGTGATCACGCCCATCAGATCAAGGCCGCCGGCGTCCAAATGCTTGCCGCCGAAACGGATGATGTCGCCGTTCATCAGCACCATTTCAACGCCCAAGATATTGTTCGTGGTCAGCCCGTATTTCAGGCAATGCACGCCGCCGGAATTCTCCGCCACGTTACCGCCGATGGAACACGCGATCTGCGAGGATGGGTCCGGCGCGTAATAAAAATTATCGGCCTCGACGGCTTGCGAGATCGCTAAATTCGTGACGCCGGGTTGGGTCACGACACAGCGGTTGTCGAAATCGATATCGAGGATTTTCTTAAACTTGGAAAGCCCGAGCGTGATCCCGTCGGCCAACGGCATGGCGCCGCCAGAAAGTCCGGTACCGGCCCCGCGTGGCACAATTTTGACGTTATTTTTGTGGCAGTATTTGAGCACAGCTGAGACTTGCTCAGTGGTCTCTGGCAGCACCACGATCAACGGCAGTTGCTTATAGGCCATCAAGCCGTCGCAATCGAAGGCGCGAAGCTCTTCGGCGCCGTCGATCACCCCTTCACCAGGGACGATATCGCGCAGCGCATCTGCCAGTTCCTGGCGACGGGCAATGACTGTCTCGTCCGGTTTCGGCATCAACATGCGGAGGCTCCCTTAAATGCGTAATTTTTTATCATCATTTTCAGGTGAGTGTGTCACATTCAGCAACATACGTCACCCGTTTGAAGGTCTAGGATGCAGGTTGTGCGGCGGTTTGCACCGGCTCTTCACGGATCGGCCAATGCAGCAGCGCTGCGATTATCCCAAGTGCCACACCGGCCCACCAGACCGGCAGATAGGACCCGGTCGTGTCGTAAAAGTAACCACCCATCCAAACGCCCATGAAACTGCCGACTTGATGGCTGAAAAACACAACGCCAAACAACGTCCCCATGTAGCGTGGGCCGAACATGTGCGCCACCAACCCGGACGTGAGGGGAATCGTTGAAAGCCAAAGCAAGCCAAGGGCACTGGAAAACACCATCACGCTGACTTCGGAAACAGGCGCTAAGATAAAATAGAGGAGGCTCAAAGAGCGCAGCACATATAGTCCCGACAGCAAACTTTTTTTGCGATAACGGTCGCCAAGCATACCGGCCCCAAAACTGCCGACCACATTAAACGCGCCGATCAGCGCCAAAGACCAAGCCCCCCACTCTGCCGCCATGCCCATGTCGGTCAGGTACGCCGGCAGGTGGATGCTGATAAACGCCAAGTGGAAGCCACAAACGAAAAACCCCAACGTCAAAAGCCAATAGCCGCGATGGCCAGAGGCTTCGCGCAACGCTGCCGTCAGGCCCAAATCCCGCCGCACGGCATTCTCAGCAGCGCTTTGCATGTTGGGCTTACCTGCCAACGGGATACCGCAGGCGACAATGACGACTGCACTTGTCGCCAAGATCAACAACGCGGGCAGCCAGTCGATCCCCGCCGTCATCAGGGCTTGCGCACCCGGCACCACGGTAAATTGCCCGGTCGCGCCGGCGGCGGTGACGACGCCAAGCCCGAAGGTTCGGCGATTGGCGGGGAGTGCACGTGCGACGGCACCCAACACCACCGCCAAGCCGCCCCCGGCCTGGGCCATGCCAATCATCACGCCTGCGGTCAGATTGAGGGTCAGCGGATCGGTTGCATAGGCCATCATCACAAGACCGGCACCGTACAAAATGCCGCCAAAAGCGACAATGCGACCAGCGCCCCATTTTTCCGCAATTGCGCTCGCGAAAGGTTGCGTCGCGCCCCACATCAAGTTTTGCACCGCCATCGCAAAGGCAAACACTTCGCGCCCCCAACCCAAATCCGCGCTCATCGGCTTTAAGAATAATCCGAAGCTCGCACGCAGCCCGAACACCAAAAGCACAACGATAGCGCCGGCGGCCAAAACGACCATCGGCGTCCGCCAAGGCGCCTTCGTGGCACCGTCGACGATCGGCGTATTTGTTGGGGCATTCATATTGGGTATCCTCCGAACCGGCGCTTTCGCACCTTATGTTCGGAGATTAATAGAACCGGACACGCGCAACAATGAGACTTCGAAACGAAGTTGTCGTGATAACAATTCCGCAATACCGGAACCCTGCGCAAGACAAGACGCACGCAGAGCGCCATGGGTCCAGACAAACGAAAACCGCGCCCATGTCACCATGGGCGCGGCCGATGGTCGGTTACTTCGCTAAATCAGCCCTGACGAGCTTTAAAGCGTGGATTGCGTTTGTTGATGACGTAGACCCGGCCGCGACGGCGCACAATACGGCAGCCTTTCTCGCGCAGCTTGGCCGACTTCAACGAGTTTCTGACTTTCATAACCCGATCCCCGGCGTAAAAATTAAACCGCCCCTAGCAGTCCCAGGGGCGTTCAAGCGCACGGAACATACGGTCCTGCGCCGACACTGTCAACGGCCAAACCGGGGAAATCGGACCAAGACTTTTGCCATACCGTCGGCTTGCGCGCATGCCCGAGTTCAGTAGGGTAATCCCGCAATAAGATAGATCGGGATCACGTGTCGATAGCACCACCAGGAGAAAATCACCTAAAACCGACGCCCAGCCCTGCATCTGGGCCGCAGGCACTGGTTAAAAACAACCTGACCGGCATTCTTTGGATGCTGGTTTCGACGCTTTGCCTAGCCGGTATGCACACTATTATCCATCATGTCTCGGATACCGTGCATCCGTTCGTCACGGTATTTTTTCGGCTTTTATTTGCGTTGTTTGTCGTCATCCCGTTTTTTGTGCGTCCAGGACCGTCGCCGCTTCGCACGGGTCGGTTTGGGATGTTGGCGCTGCGAGGGGTGCTGAATTGCGCTGCCATGCTGTGCTTTTTCACAGCGCTTAGCCTGTCGCCGCTCGCCGATGTGACCGCGTTGTCGTTTACAGCGCCGCTATTCGCAACCTTGCTCGCCGTACTGATCTTGAAAGAACGCATTGGCTGGCGCCGGGTGATGGCCATCGCTATCGGATTTTGCGGCACCTTGATCGTGTTGCGTCCGGGGTTCACTGAAATCGGCCTGGGATACGGGCTGGTGCTGACCGCAGCGGTATTTTGGGCAGCCTGTGTGATTATCATCAAAGACCTGGGCCGCACCGAATCGGCGGCAACAATCACGACTTATATGTCTTTGGTGATGGCGCCGCTGGCGTTGATCCCGGCGCTGTTCGTCTGGTCATGGCCGAGCTTAACCGATTTCGGCTGGCTGGTGGCACTCGGCCTGATGGGCGGCTGCGGTCAACTGGCGGTATCGCAGGCACTGCGGAAAGCCGATACACACGTTGCGATGCCGTTTGATTTCGTTCGGCTTATTTGGGTATCGCTCACCGGCTACATCTTTTTTGCCGAAGTCCCCGATATCTTTATCTGGGTCGGCGGCGCGGTGATCATGTCGAGTACGGCGTACATCACCTGGCGCGAACATCGCCGCAAAGCCGCCCTGAAGGTCGATTAACGCCGATCATCGACCAAAATCGTCAAACCACTCCGCCAACCGCACCGAGACCCGCGCTAAAAAATCTTCGGGATTACGACGCATGAATTCAGCCGTCAGATGCGCCAACCGGTCCTCGTCATAAGCAATCCGTTCGACCATCACCCAACGATTCCATTCTTTAACAATGCCCCAGTCGGGCTTTGCTAAATTGGTGTTGGGCAAACGATAGTGATAGGTCGGCCTGGCCTGGATCAGCGGATCGTCGAGTTGGCTTCGGACCCGGTCTTCGTCGATATGCGCGAACAACGGCAGCATGTCCAACTCGCGGTTTCGGGTCGGATTGTCAGCGATGTAGTCGTCGATCAACACATCCATATCCGGCGCGTAGTCAGGATTAATAACATGTCGGCCATACTTTGCCGGGAACGGGTCGACGTAAGGCAGCATTCGACGCATGGTGTCGACGTCAATCCGCCGCCGCAGCAACGGCGACATCAGCAGATACGCCCTGAGAATCCGCAAGATGTCGGCTGCCGCCAAAGACGGCGCCTCGGGATTCAAGTGTACACCGAAAGCGTACGTCAGCCCTTGCGAGGTGCCCTCGGCGCCAGCGTCACGCAATTTTTCGATCAACGTATCAAACTGCGACAAACTGTCGATGCCGGCTGGCGGTCCAACGATTTCAGTCGGCACTAAGCCCGTCGAAAGATCACCGATTACACGCTTGGTCTCACGCTCAAAGTCATCTGCTTCAGCGCCTGGGTGCACGAGACGAGCATCCAATTCGATCTCGAAATCGCCAATCGGCGTACCGGTAACCATGTGACGATGCGCCGAGCAGACTTCGCGCGTGCCGCCGAACACATCAGCGACCAGCGCCGACGTCGTCCTCACGTTCAAGCCGCCGAACTCTATCTCGACGCCGACGCGGCGCGGTTTGCCATCGCTGTTGTTTAATTTTGGAGGTGCCCAAATATCACTCATGCTCCACCGTAGCCGATCCGGACAAATGACAAAACCTCATCCATGACAGAGACGTATTCGCGTTGATTAATATCGAGCGCCGAGCCTAGAGTGCGCCATGAACAAACCATTAGAAGCTATCCCTCCCGCCAAAGACGCGCGCGCACTTTTCGATATCCCACCCGGCGTGGTGTATCTGAATGCGGCGTCAAAATCAGCGATCCCCTTGATCGCACTAGAAGCCGGTCGCACCGGCGTCCGTGCGAAAGCCCAGCCCTGGGCGATTGATGAGCCCGCGCGCTACACTCAAGCAGACCATGTGCGCGCGCTTTTTGCCGACTTGATCGGGGCGACGGCAAGTGACATCGCCATACACCCTGCAGCTTCATATGGGATCGCCACCGCAGTTCGACAATTCAGTCCAACCGCCAGCAGCCAGATCATTCTTTTGGAAGGTCAGTTCCCATCCAACGTTTACGCGTGGCGCCGGCTCGCCGCCGAAACCGGCGCCGATATCATCACCGTGCCAACCCCGGATGACGACGATTGGACAGCGGCGGTGCTGAGCGCAATTTCGGAAAGAACCTCAATAGCCGCCCTGCCCCCCGTGCACTGGGTCGACGGCACCGTGCTGAATCTGGAAAAAATTGGCGCCGCATTGAAAAACGTCGATGCTGCGTTCGTCGTCGATGCCACGCAATGGGTCGGCGTGCAGCCGTTGGACGTCAGGGCGATCCAAGCGGACTTCGTGGTGTGCGCGGCCTACAAATGGCTGCTCGGACCGTATGGCATGTCGTTGATGTACGCAGCCCCCAAGTATCAAAATGGCGTGCCGCTAGAAGAGCATTTGTTCAACAAAGGCGGCGTCGCCAGCATCACCGGTGGGCTCGGCTATACAGATGATTTCTCAGAGGGCGCCATGCGGTATGACGCCGGTGAGTATCTCAACCTGATCACCATTCCGATGCTCGAAGCCTCGTTGCGGCAGATTAACGCATGGGGGCCGGCGCATATCAGTGCAAGGCTTGCACCGATCACGGCGCACATCGCAGACGGGGCACAAACTCTTGGCCTGAAAGTTGCCCCCGCCCAGGCGCGCTGTCCGCATATCATCACGTTAAGACGCGATGGTGGCTTTCCGGCTGAGACTGTGCCTAAGTTGGATGCGCTTGGGGTTTACGTCAGCGCACGCGGCGGTCATATCCGAGTGAGCCCTTATATCTTTAACGAAGAAAGCGACGCGAATCGGTTTTTAAACAGCCTCGAATCGGTCTTGCGATAAGCGCTGTAAAACGATGATTTTTGGTTCAACGCTGAACCTTTCATCGTAATTTTTGAATTATCTTTGATCGAAAAATTAAATGTTGCTTTTTAAACAATGACTTAAGGTTTTCGATATTAGATCGCCACAGTGACAAAACGCACAGTCAAAATAGGTCGTTTTAGGTACATTGTGACCATCAAGGTTCGGAAGCCACACAACGCCGAACCCACGAACCGGCAAAGCGTCGGAGACGACGGGACGCAAAGCCACCGACCTAAGGCCGACCAAAGAGCGGTATAGGCAGCGGGGCTACCGAAGGGAAAGGGACAACACCATGTGGATTTCAGAGATTATCCGAACAAGACGTTGGTTTTTAACCAGCCTGATGATCACCTTACTTGTACCAGGCGTGATTTTGGCGGCGATGACACACTTCGCCGAAGAAATGTCGGATTCCGAAGCGCTGCAAGTCGCTGCCGTCGCGGTGAAGAACTACGTCGACGAAAACCCGCCTCGCGAAGGCTGGCGGGCGACGAAAATTTATATCGACGAGAGCAAAGCGGTGGTCCTCGACGTGCAGGTGCCGCGGTTTGATCACGCGCAGGTAATCCGAAGCCGTAGCGAGCGAATCCGTTATTCGTATCTAAAACTTGCCTGTCCAACGGAAGACGCCTGGGTCTATGAATGGCTGAACGGTGACAACCGCATCTGGATCAACCTTCACCACCACGGCAAGACGATCTACAAAGCGCCGTGCCCGTCGAACAAGACAAAGGGATATTTGTCCTAATACCCTGGCCCGCGCATTGCCAAGCGGCGCGCCAGAGGCTTTTATGATGTCAAACTACACATCCGTTGGAGACAGACATCATCATGCGAGCCATGGCCTTCGCAACCACGTCCGGTCCGGACACCCTTAGCCTCGTCGAACGTCCCATACCCTCACCCGGCCCAGGCCAAGTACTGGTCAAACTAGGCGCCGCCTCGCTGAATTACCGCGACCTGCTGATCGCCAAAGGTGGCTATCGATCCCGGCAAAAACAACAAGACCTTGTGCCGCTTTCAGACGGCGCGGGTCGGGTCGAAGCGATCGGCCCTGACGTCACGAATTTCAAAGCCGGCGATCGGGTGACGGCGTGCTTCTTCCAAGATTGGCCCGCCGGTCGTGCATCCGAGCGTGCCATGGAAAGCGACACCGGGCGCGCCGTCGACGGCATGCTGCAGGAATACCGCGTCTTCCCAGAAAGTGGTTTGGTGGCGACACCTGCGCACTTGTCCGATGCCGAAGCCGCCGCGCTGACGTGCGCCGGGCTAACCGCATGGTCAGCCATTGTCCGCTTAGGCGCCGTGCAGCCTGGTGACACCGTTCTGACACAAGGCACCGGCGGCGTATCTTTGTTTGCGTTGCAGTTCGCCAAGATTGCCGGCGCGCGGGTCATCGTCACATCGTCATCGGACGAAAAACTTGCCCGCGCCAAAAAACTGGGTGCCGATCACGGTATCAACTACCGCGACGTCGAGGCCTGGGGCCAGGCTGCCAAAGACTTTGTCGGCGGCGACGGCATCGACAATGTGATCGAACTGGGCGGCACCGAGACCATGAAACAATCGCTGATCGCGGTGCGACCAGGCGGGACACTCAGCCTGATCGGTGTTTTGTCAGGCGCCACCACGGGCAACGTATTGCTGCCGTTTATCGTCAGCCGCGACGTGCGCCTACAAGGCGTCACCGTCGGCCCACGCGACGACATGATTCGCATGAATCAAGCGATTTCCGCGGCGCACATGACGCCGGTGATCGACAAGGTATTTCCGTTCGAAGCGTCCGCCGACGCGTACCGACATCTGGCGTCAGGTACGCATTTCGGCAAAGTTTGCATCGCCATCGGCAACGCTTGATGGAAGCGACGGCATAAGCATGATGATGACGCCTCGTCCGCTCCGCGGCGCGCTGATGATGCTGTGTGCCAGCGCGCTTGTGGCAGCGACCTCGTTGCTCGCCAAGGTGCTCGGCAACGGCCTCAGCGGCGACCCCCTGCATCCCCTGCAAGTCAGTGCCGGGCGCTTTGTCTTTGCGTTCACGGCGCTATTGATCATCGCGCCAAGACTTGGACTTACGTTTAAGGCCGTACCTTGGCGTTGGCATTTCTTTCGCTCGCTGTTCGGTTGGATGGGTGTGACATGTATGTTCGCCGCCGCCGCCCGCATGCCGCTTGCCGATGCCATTGCGATCAGTTTTCTCAGCCCGATTGCAACCATGGCCATGGCAATCCCAATACTGGGCGAACGGGTCGGGGTCGTGCGTTGGTCGGCGGCAGGAATATCTTTGCTGGGCGCGATGATTTTGATTCGACCCGGCAGCGACGCGTTTCAAATCGCCGCCCTGATCGCGCTGGCTGCCGCGTTCTTGATGGGACTTGAAGCGGTGTTCATCAAACGCCTCAGCGGGCTTGAAACAACAATCCGCATTTTGTTCATCAACAACGGTTTTGGTGCGTTGCTCGCCGTCACTGCGGCCGCGTTCGTATGGGTACCGCCATCCACGCCGCAATGGGGTCTGTTGATTTTATTGGGCTTGATTATGGTGACGGCGCAAACGTTTTTCATTCAAGCCATGAAGAGCGCTGACGCCAGCTATGTGATCCCGTTCTTTTATGCGACGCTCGTATTCGCAGCGCTTTATGATTTCGGGGGGTTTTCGGTGGTGCCGGGGCCGCTCAATCTTTTGGGTGCGGCGATCATCATCGCCGGTGCGGTCTTTTTGGCCTATCGGGAGCGGCAAGTTAAGATACGCGCTGGTCTGCCGCCGGAAAACTGAGCCGTACGATCAGCCCAGGTTGATTATCTTCAAGCTCAAGCCGCGCCCCATGCAGTTTTGCAACCGCAGACACCAACGCGAGCCCAAGGCCGCTGCCCGGCGTCGAACGACTGCCCTCCAACCGCACGAAACGATCTAACACCCGCTGCCGGTCCGCTTCGGGGATACCCGGCCCGGTGTCCGCGACGACAACCCAGGGGCCACCCTTCTCGTCGAGTCCCGCCATAATTGAAACGGTGCCGTCACCCGGCGCGTACTTTAAAGCGTTGTCCAACAAATTGACGAACGCTTGTGAAATCAAACTGGCGTTGCCGCGCACGAACAATCCATCGGCAATCTCGATCTTGAGATCAAGGCCCTGGGCCTCCGCCGCCGGCTCATAGAGTTCTGCAACGTCGGCCAAACGCTCAGACAGATCGACCTGTTCCAAAGAACTTTTTTCGAGCCCGGCCTCTGCCTCACCAATCAACAGTAAGGCGTTGAAGGTCTTAAGCAGGTCGTCGGCTTCGCGCATGGTGTCGCCGAGCGCTTGCCGGTAGACGGCCTTTTCAGGGTCATCCATCAAGGT
>JAFMCK010000213.1 GCA_017857825.1 Rhodospirillales bacterium | reverse complement strand
CTCACGAATTACGTACGCCCCTAAATGCCATCATCGGCTTTTCCGAGGTAATGCGAAATGAGGTGCTGGGCAAACACCAGGTGGATAACTACCGCACCTACAGCGAGGATATCCATAAATCCGGTACGTTTTTGCTGTCGATCATCAATGACCTATTGGATTTGGCCAGGATCGAGGCCGGCAACACCACACTTGAACCCGAAGTCTTATCGAGTGCAGATTTAATCGCGGATTGCCTGTCGTTTCTGGATCAAAAAATTAGCGACAAGGGAATACGTGTCACCAGCAATTTTTCGCCGCCAACGCCGCAGTGTTACGCTGACCCAGTTCGTATTTGCCAAGTCATCATTAATATTTTGACCAACGCAGTAAAATTTGCACCGGATAACGGTGAAATTGACATCAACGTGTCGAAAGCGGCGAACAACATGGTCTTAATCAGCATCAAGAACAACGGACCATCTATTTCTGCCGATGAGTTGGTGCGTATTTTCGAACCTTTCCAACAAGCAAAGAATGTTATGCGCCGTACGCACGATGGCCTCGGCCTGGGATTATCGATCAGCAAAAGTCTGGTCGAGCTTCATGGCGGTAAAATCAGCATTACCAGCGGTCAGGAAAGTGGTACCCGCGTCGACATCTTCATTCCCGCCGCATAGGCAACAATGGCGTAGGGGACACGGCTTCGATTTGTCCTTTAATCCCTCGTTTACGAATCCCTATATAAAGTACGCATCAGTCCAGAATGGATTTTAGGAGATGGCTGATGGCAATCCTTTTAGCAACGATCGCGTTTGTGCTTTCCATGGTCGCGCTTTGGTTTACCAGTGAGCTGGCACGACGCTCAGTTGGCGACGCAAAAACACCACATTCAACCTCTCATAATCACGCACTTAACCGCGCAGAAGCTCAGATACGTGATTTGTCCCATGACCTTGAGCTTGCCCGGCGCGAAATTAAAATTCTGCGCACCGCGCAAAGTATGCCCTCTGCGATGCCAAATGCAATTGTCGCACCTACGATGAATACGCATGCCTTGGACCATGCAGAAGCGTTTACACCCAGCACCGCGTATAACGCCTAATCTTGAAATAAAATTTCGCAGGTAGTATTCGCATCGCATTTACCGACGCGATCGTTTTTTACCACGTGGCTTGAACCTGCCTACTCAGAACTGGCGGGATCAAGCCGTTTTTCTTGACCTTTGACGGCCAGAGCCCTACACTTCCATTAACCATCATTAGGTTTTGCTATGTGTGTCCGTTTTCTGCGGGGACGCGTAGTAAAGGCTGCATGGGAATCGTACGTTAACTTGGAAGCTAGATCGCGTAAATTATGGCCAGTGTTCCGAAATCAACGGCTATCGCACCAGCAGCACCAACGACCGCATCACGCTCGGTTAGTCCGGCTGCGCGCATCGCCTCGGTATCGACAGCACAGGTTGACGCGCCAGAAATCAGCGCGAACATCTCGTTCGACTCGGCTGCCTCCGGGTTCCAAGAGGATCAACTTCGCCAGCAACTCGGTGACCAGCGCGGTCGCGAACAACAGCGCTATCCAGAGCCTGGCGTCAATCGGCTGTTCACCGCTGATAGCCAAGACTTCGCACGCATTTTTCAAGTCGATGACGATGCCGGCCGTGGGCGCCAGAACCGCGACGAAACGTCCCGTCGCATTGATGCCCCCAGATCAAAGATTATTTCGACCTATGAAACCAACGCGCTGGTGGTATCCGGCCAGCAGCCGGTGCGTGGCACGTCGATGAGCTTCAGCTTGTAAGCAAACAATACCGTTCGCGATGATGCCGCTCAACGAGCGGCTTTTTTTTGTACCTCATCATATTTCGGCTCGGGTGATTTACATCACTTCGACACATCGCTCCATTTGCTAGGGTATTGGTCGGTAAGGAGATAAAATCATGGCGATCAGTTCAGTTTTAACGACAGCGACGTCCGGCCTCAGGGCCGCATCACTTCGTGCCGAAAGCGCTGCCGGCAACATCGCCAATATCAACACCAAAGGCTATCAAGCGACACGTGTCAGCCAATCAACACTGGTCAACGCAGATCCGGTCGATCCAGCAACCGCCGTTTTTGCCCAACTGCAAGGCAGCGACAATCCGCCCGATTTGACCAACGAGATCGTTCGTCTGATTGAAGCCGAGGCAACCTACCGTGCGAACGCCGAAGTGATTCGAACCGCTGAAGATGTCGCAAAGCAGACCGTTAATCTTCGCGCCTAAGCACCGTTCGATTGCGACCTTAGCGCTCCAGTTCAGAGATCATGTTATTCGCGTGACGTAAGCGATGCGCGAATTGTCGCGCGACGTTATGCATCAAGATTAACGCCACGTCTGGTATCTCTTTTTGAAGTTGGGAATAGCTATCGGCGTTGATTGAGAAGCACGCGGCGGAACGAACGGTGCGCACGGTCGCCGAACGCGTGCCGCTGTCTATGAGTCCCATCTCCGCAAATAGCGCCCCCTCGGTCAGCGCACTGACCCGACGTTTACGGACTGAGCCAGGGATATCGATCAACACATCCATACGTCCTGTCACCAAAAAATATGCACGGTCACCAGCGTCGCCCTGTTCAAAAACGACATCATACACATTGAACCGATGACGTTGCGTATATCGGCCCAGGACCATGATCTGCGCACGCGACAGCCCTTGGAACAAATCGCTGGACGCGATGATGCCTCGGCTTTCACGATGGCGTGCATGCCCAAGTCGTTTAAGAAGGATTTCCTCGCACGCCGCCAGGGCTGTGTCGGTGTCATCAAAAATGCCATCGTCACCGATGCGCGCAATGACATTATTGGCTTCAAGGTTCAACCATATCCAGCGAAGCTGAGCGCGTGATATATGCGCGACCGCTGAAGCGCCGCCGTTATGACGACGGCGCGTTGAAGGATCAATCCGACGCTCTCGTTCCACACAACTGATCATCAAGCGGCCGCCTGCTTCGGCACAGTTGACGGCGATAGTGCGCAGTAACGCGCATCCGGTGCTGTCTATGGATGTCATGTGCCGAAAATCGAGTACAATCAGCTCCGCACCTTTCGCGCCCAACGCGCGGGCTTGAGATTGCAGTTTGGCACACGCACCGAAAAACAGAGCGCCTTGCACTTCAATGATGCCGATGCGTTGGCCTTCACGTTCCAATATTTGCATTTCAGACTGCGGTCGTTGAACTTTTGAATGGATTTTTTTCGGCCGTATAGGTTCGACGCACCGGATCTCTTCCCATGCCCAGTACAAATAGAATCACGGCTAAGATGATGCCGACGCCGACCGCAGCGATCAGGTTCAGCGCCATCGCCGTAATCACGACGGCAAGCGTCACCATGATATCGCCAATCACGACGCGTGGATACGGCAAGGAACGGGTGATAACGCCGCGGAGTTTTCCGATGGTCGGCTTGTCGATCGCTTGAATTGCGGTCGCCGCCAACATACCTGACGTCGCCCATAATGGCAGCGTCGCCACCACCGGTGCCAACAGCCCCAGCAACAGACAGAATACGACGCTGGCCGCAACATTGGCGGCTCGTGTTTTTGCCCCTGAATTAATGATCGCCATCGAACGACTGAGTGCACCTGACGCCGGCAAAAAACCAAACACGCCCATTGCTACGTTCGCGATACCATGTACCCACAAATCTTTATTCACATTGCCTTCATTGTTGGTAGTCATATCGAGAGCCGCTCCCGTCAGAACCGTGCTGAATGAAGCAAGCAGCCCAATGGAGACCCCTGTAAAAAGCGGAATGTCGGCTTCGCGGAGCAACATTTGCATCGACAACTCGTTGCGAAACAACTCAGGCATTTTTATCAATGCCACAAGATCAATGCGGCCAATCTCTGGCCCTATCGGCAAGTCACCGCCGATGATCCCCAAGTGATACACGATTGTACCAGCAGCCATTCCGATGAGCGCCGCCGGCAAAAAACGCACACGCCCCTCAAAGATGAAGTTACATGCCATCGTTAGGCCGCTGATGCATATGGCCCACGCACTCGCATCACTGAGCCCGCCGTGTAAGACCATATCTGTGATGGAACTTTCTGGAATGCCGAGCATCATCGGCAAAGAGCCGAGCAGAACCAGTATCGCCGTGGCGTTGACGAAGCCGGCCAACACAGGCACCGGGATATATGAAACCGCATGCCCAAGTCGGGTTAAACCAGCGACCACCTGAAACAGTCCAGCTATGACAATGCCAACAAATGCTAATTGAAGTGCCTGCTCGGGTGCGTATCCACGCGAAATGGCAACTTCGAGCCCCGTTGCAAGCACAAGTGCCGTAAGCGCGCTCGGTCCTGAGACCAGGAAGGCGTTGGATGAAAAGAAGCCTGTGAAGATTCCGAATGCGATCGCCGAGCCGACACTCGCCAAAATCCCAAAAGCGGTCCATTCCGGGCCAAGCGGAAAAAAGGCGATCAATCCATATGCAACCACTTGCGGTAATGTCGCGAGCGCGCCGACGCACGATGCGGCAACATCGACCTTAAAATATTTTATCTGCAATGATTTTTCTTTTCATTATGAATCACTCGAAGAGCATCAAGAGCGTTACAGATGTTTTGCGCCCACGCAATAGGTCGGACGACGCTTTATTTAAAAAGCGTCGTAAAGGATCGCTTTACCATTATCGCCTATGTATGATGATGAGGTTGTGCGCCATGAAGAGGTCCCGAAGCTCATGCCGAGCGATGTGAACAACGCCTTTGATGTTGCGTTCTGGTTTGCCGACACCGCGCTGAACGAGAACGAGTATTTGCAACAGCAAAAACTGCAGTGATTGCTCTACATCGCACAGGGCTACTATGCGATCGTTCATAAAGGACGCAAGCTTATGCCGGCGGTATTTGTCGCCGATGCGGCGGGTCCGATTGAGCCAAATATATTTATGGCTTTTTCGCGGGGGCGCCCTGATATCGAAGCGGAATTATTTCTGCCGCACGAAGTCGAAGAATTTTTATCGCAGCTTTGGCGTCGCTTCGGCCACATGCCGATTGATCGGCTGAATGCGATCACCAAAGAAACATCTGCTTATAAAAATGCACTTGAACGCGGGCCGCGCGCGGAGATCCCACTGCGCGAGATCAGTCGTTCGTTCATCGAGAGCAGAGAAGGGCCGGCGGCGACACAAGTCTCAAAACAAAAAGTTTATCGCACACAAGATGGTCGTCCTGTGCAAGTTAAGGCATGGCTGCCGACGGCAGTTTCGAATATTAAATCTGGTGTGAAGTAGCTATGCGATATTTTTTGCGCGTCCGAATCGATTACAAGCAGCGCGTAAGCTCAGACGCATATTAACAAGCCCTTTGACTTCACAACACGAAGCGTTGCACCCTAATTTGGTGAAAGAAAGAACGTAGAGGACAGAAAGCAAAAACGTTTTTCAAATTCGGCAGCGGAAACGCGTAAATTTTTTAGGGGCTGACATAGATAAGGAATTTTCTTTATGAGTGTCAGATGGTTAG
>JAFMCK010000212.1 GCA_017857825.1 Rhodospirillales bacterium | reverse complement strand
ACGCCTCTCAGCTGCGACTTGGAATGCATTATCTAGGCGATCATCAGCGCCACCATTGGCCAGCTCTTCTTCAGCACGTATATGGCCCAGTCGAATATCACGTTCCCTCTGGGCGTCTCTGAGGTCTACACCACCACCAAGACTTTCCTTTATGGTCTTCCCATAGGACATCCCCGTCCGTGGGTTCAATTTCCCATAGAGAACCTCTGGCGTTCTCATCCGAAAAAGCCATGCCGTCCCGATCCCTCGGGGCTGTACTAGATATTTAGTGTCGCTCATGTCATTGGGCATCCCAGCTGTGGTACACTGAGTACCACGCTGCTGTCTACCACATGAAGCTTTATGTAATGAAATCAATCACTTAAAGTGATTGGCGTCCCCTACGGGACTCGAACCCGTGTTTCCGCCGTGAAAGGGCAGCGTCCTAGACCGCTAGACGAAGGGGACGCGGTCGGCGATGTTGGTAGCCATTCAGGTCGGGGAAATCAAGCGGGAAATCACGAAAAAACCAATGATATGCCGGATGCGGCAGATTAATTTCATTATAAGCCTTCCTGACGCCCAAATTCCGAAGAAATCAGGCACGAGATCAACCTTTAGTTTTCGTCTTTGACCTGCTTGATCAGCGCATCCAGGCCGCTGACGGGTTTGCGGCCAGCCATGTGTTTATCGAAATAATATGCATAGGTCTGCAGGAATTCTTCTGCGAACACAGTCGGGTCAACATCTTCGGGTTTTTCCACATGCGCCATCGCAAAGGCCGTAAAATTGGCCGCAGCATGGCGCAAACCCATGGCGATATCGCCGGGCTCGAGCCCTTCTTGCAGACGATTGTTGGCCATATTAATGACCTGGTTGGCAAGCTGGATGGAAAGGGTATGTTGGTCTTCGTTCTCGCTCATAATACGATCTTACCTGATTTTTGGTTGAACGACGGCAATGAATGACACCCGCCCGATAGCGCACGCGCACTTTAGCGAAGCCACCGTGACCGCGAAAGTACGGAATGTTTTGGGTCAAGCGTTGGTCCCATTACGCAGCTTCGTGTTGTGCCGCTATTCGAAGCTGCGTATCCTCTACCCCTTGTAGGAGTGCACCAATGGCCGAACAAAAATTCAATCTGATAACCCGCGCCGATTTCGATGGCGTGGTCTGCGGCGCGCTTTTTATGGAGCTCGGCATTATTAACAAAGTCGATTTCGCCGAACCAGCCGACATGCAACATGGCCGCGTCGCCGTCGATGCCAACAACATCACGACCAACCTTCCATATGTGCCCGACGTGCACCTCTGTTTCGACCACCATTGGAGCGAGCTTGAACGCGTGGGCCAACACGATAACTTTATCATTGATCCAAATGCGCCGTCAGCCGCGCGGGTCGTATATGAATATTACGGTGGCGAGCACGGCTTTCCAAATATCGATCCAGCCCTGATGCATGCCGTCGACAAAGCCGATTCCGCGCAGTTCAATGAAACCGAAGTTTTAGCCCCTGAGGGCTGGACACTGTTGAACTTCGTCCTGGATGGCCGCACCGGCCTCGGCAACCTGCAAGACTTCGCGATTTCCAACGATCAAATGACGCGCGATCTGATGACCTATTGCCGGCATAACCCGGTGAACGAGATTTTGGCGCTACCGGACATCCAAGAGCGCGTGTACGCTTACAATTACCATAAAGAATTTGCCGAGCGTCAGATCGTCGAATGCAGCCACACCGTTGGACGCACCGTCGTCTGCGATCTTTGCGATGTTGAACACATTTATGCAGTGGATCGGTTTTTAATTTATGCGCTGTTTTCGGACTGTGACTTGTCGCTGACACTGCGGCCATCGAAAACAGACGGGGTTACCGAAATTTCGTGTGGAAAATCGATTTTCTTACGCACCTCGAAAGTCAATGTCGGCAAGTTGATGCTTGCGCACGGCGGGGGCGGGCACGCAGCAGCAGGGACATGCCGCGTGCCAAATAGCGACGTCGAAAATGTGCTCAACGATATTCTAGCCAGCCTCGCCACCGAAGTCGCTTAACTTCTGTGGTTGTCCAAGTTTCTCGTCTCGCGGTATTCTAATCTGCGCGGCAGTCGAAATGAGGATAAGAGCGTGAATTCAAGCGACGACGCCCCCCCCAAACCCAACGCTGGCCCAGGCGTCACCGCGTGGCTCGCAGGTATTATCGGGACACCCGGTTCGCTTCATTCAACCAACATAAATGGTCCGGTCACATTGCCGGATAGCTTTCAGGACATCGCGCAGGCGCCACAGCGCTTTGCGGTATCCATCCCATTTACATCTAATGATAACGATGATGCCGTCTTGGTGTCTGTCGAAATTCGCGACCTGCCGCAAGACGTGCAGCTAACGGCCGGCAGCGTCGATGCCACGGGTGTTTGGCATATCCCAAGCGATGCACTTGCCGATTTGGCCGCAATGGTGCCGACATCACAAGCTGTGCCGTTCAGCGTTGTGCTCAAAGCGACTTTTGCATCATCGGATGACCGCGACGACACATGGACCGAAATGTTCAACCTCAATATCGACACGCACACCGATGATGTTGGCACATCGGATGCGACAGACATTCCTGAGACCGCTGATATCAACATACGGAAGGCATTTGCGGCGGTCGGCCCGGAATTGAGCATAATTGATCTGGATGTTTCGGTCGGCACAGATGATCCCGCTGCACTTGCTAAGCTGAAGGTGTCATTCGATGGCTTACCCGATGGTGCATTCCTGACCGCCGGCACCGAAGCCGCCGATGGCACATGGCAGGTTCCCGCAGACATGCTGACAACGCTCAGCGTTGTGATGCCCTTAAATACGCCGGATTTCGATTTGCGCGTCACCATGGAAAGCGCTGGCGCGCCGCCGCAGTCGGCGGAAATTCATGTCGCCAACGATGACACTTCTTTGCGGGCAACGGGTGCGATGCTCAGCGTCGACATTGCCCCCCCGTCCGATGGCGGACCTTGCCGTTTAACAGTTTTTGCAGACGCAAAGTCAGTCTATGACCGGGTGCTGACATGGTCAGGCTTAGGCGCCGAAAGCATCATCATTGATGTCACTTTAGGCGACCGGCTGCCGTATGAAGTATTGCTGCGTCACAGCGCGTTAAGCGGGAAGGGGCGTGGTGGGCCTGCCCTACAATGGCTGGTGATCGACGGCGTCCGCACAGGACCCGACGACGCTGCCGTGACACGGCGCCCAGGCGAAACACCGGGGTCATGGATTGGTGACTTAGTGGTCGACGTGCAAACAGCGCGGCGTTCAACGCCAAGTCTTGTTTCGACAGACGACAGTTCAAAAGAAGGATCGCGAAAGTCGACGTTGTTGCCGACAGCCCAATTTGACGAACCGGTCGAGCCCAATGCGCTGATCATCAACATATCTCAAGAAGATATTGGTAAACCTGCCGTGCTGGCCGAATTGGCGCGTCTCCGCGATTTCATCCACGCCAGCGCCGATGACAACAATAGAAGTATATACGGACGGCTTGGTTTGGATGTGGGCAAGTGGCACGAGATGCGCGTACTTGGCCCGACCGGGGCTGAGGTCGAACTGCAACCACCTGTGCCGGCCATAGCACGCCTATCCGTGCCGGGCGGACGCGACAACATCCGGGCGCCAGAACCGTTGAATCTGTCGCTGTCGGACGACGATGCGACGACTTACCACGTTTCCGGTTTAGCGGCCGGCGCATTGTTGACGACGGGCACGAACCTCGGCAAAGGCGTTTGGGCTTTGCGGCCCGAAGACCGTCCGCATGTCGCATATCTGCCCCCCATGCAGGGCAGGGGAACCGCTGTCATTCAAATAGAAGATGCCGCACCTGACGCGAATACCCACAAGATTATAACGAAACTGGTCGGCAACACGGTCTCCAAGCTGAAACCCACGGTGAACACACAGCCGGCTCTATTGTTCAAATTGCCCAGCGCTGTATTCGATCCTAACGGTTACGGCGCTTTATCCCTGACCATGGGCGATGTGCCCCCGGGCGTCTTGATCACGAACGGCACCAATCACGGTGGCGGTGTTTGGACGACAGAAGTCAAAACTGGGCACGGTATCGGCTTTTACGCGCGGGCTGGCGCCGCACCGTTTACACTGACCCTAACGTGCATCGCGATGCGCGCCGAAACCGGCGAAAGTACAGTTGTCACACAACGTATCGACGTATCGCCGACACTTGGCAAATGCGCCTTCGCCGAAGGCCTTGCTGCCTGATGGATAGGGGGCGGCGCTGCATCATCGCGATCGCACGACACGTGCGCGCGCTTGGCTTCTCGATATTTCTTTTGGTCTTTACTGCAATGTCGGCAAACGCAGACGGGGTGCTCGCCAAGCCGCAAGGCGATGTCATTTTGAGCATCCGTGGCGCCATCAAAACCAGCAACGCCATCCGCGACGGTAACCTCGTCGCCGAATTTGATCATCAATTGCTGGAATCCATGGAAATGGTGCAGATCAAAACACAGAGCCCATTTGTCGAAGGTATGCACACCTTCAAAGGGGTGCTGCTGAAAGACCTGCTGACGCGGATCGGCGCACACGGCACAATTCTCTGTGCGACCGCGCTTGATGGGTACAGCGTCGACATTCCAATTGGCGACGCGGCCCAATTTGACGTTGTGTTGGCGTTGATCTGGAACGGTAAATACATGACGCCCCGCGATAAAGGGCCGATCTGGATGATTTATCCGATCAGCAAATTTCCAGAGCTGAATACGGAAATGTATAGTTCACGTGCAATTTGGCAATTAACCGACATTGTCGTCGAGCCATAATTATACTCAGACATTCAATGAAGGTTTATATGCCAGCCGATGTTTAAATTTTTTCGCAATCGCCTGTTTCTTCTCGTCATCATATTAACGCTGTTGTTCGTCCTATTGGTCGCGGCCGTTGTCTATCAGGTCACGGATACCCAGCGTGCGCTTCGTGTGCAGACCTATGACACCGAGGGCATTGCCGGGGTGCAGGCGATGCTGCACTACGAGAATATGATGAGCAAAATGCTGGCATATCAAATCAGTGGACGCAGCGAAGACGCCAAAGAAGCCGCGACCAAATTTGACGTACTGTTCAGCCGATTGAAATTCATGCCACAGCGACCGCCGTACAATGAATTTCTCGATCAAGAAACCAACAACCTCATTGATAAAACGTTTAAGAAACTGGAACAGACAGCGCCTTTAATCGACGCTGCAACGAACGGCTCGCCAAGTATAATTAGCACCGTATACCGTCAGTTGCGCCCGTTGCAGCAGGACATATCGCGGATCGCTTCCAGAACGCAGCAGCTTGCTGCAGAGTATCAGTCTGCAAAGCGCAAGGCGGCCGTCGCTCGCTCGAACCGGATCGCGGTGCTGATCATCGGCCTTATTTTTGTCGGCACGGCGTTTGGTGCAATCATTTTGCACCAATTACGCCGAACAGGTGAGCGCAACGCAGAACTTGAGAGACTCACCCTCAAACTGCGCGATGCCATCGACGAGGCCGCCTGCGCCAACCGCGCCAAATCTGATTTTCTTGCGCACATGTCTCACGAATTACG
>JAFMCK010000011.1 GCA_017857825.1 Rhodospirillales bacterium | reverse complement strand
TATGCAAACATGGGGTGAGTTTACGGCTCCAAGCCGGGGGCGTCACCCTTCATCACACGCCCAGTGCGTGGATATCGGGGGCAGTAAAATTGCGCCATCAATTTCCGCCTTTGCGGGCCTCGGCAATGTGGGCAGCTTTTTCCGGCACCACCCACCATGTCATGAATTGTGTGCCGCGTGCCGGCGTGATCGTTGGTTGTCCGAATTTGTCCCAATACGCGATCCGATCATAGCCGGCATGGAAATGTGGGATCACAAAGTGGTTCCACTGCAGCACGCGGTCCAGCGCGCGAGACGCGGTGACCAGCGACTGCCGGTCGGGGGCGGCGATGATTTTTTCGATCAGCGCATCGATGGCGGGGTCTTTGATGCCGATAATATTCCGGCTGCCTTCCTGATCGGCAGAACTTGATCCCCAGAATTCCCGCTGTTCGTTCCCCGGCGACATTGACTGCCCCCAGTTGCCGACGATCATGTCAAAATCAAAGGTATCAAGGCGGCGCCGGTATTGCGCCGTTTCCACCGTACGAGCTCGTACTTTCACGCCCAGTGTTTCAAGGTTTTTGGCGAACGGCAGCACGACGCGCTCAAACAACGGGCTCGCCAACAGGATTTCGAATTCGAGTTTCCGTCCCGTGGCTTCGTGGACCCGCACTCCGTCTTTAATGACCCAGCCTGCATCGCGCAGCAGTTTCGATGCGGTGCGCAAATTCGACCGAATCCGGCCAGACCCGTCAGAGCTTGGCGGATTATATTCTTTGGTGAATACCTCGTCCGGGATTTTGCCTCGGAACGGCTCAAGCAGCGCTAGCTCGGCGTCCGATGGCAAGCCAGTCGCGGTCAGTTCTGAGTTATCGAAGTAGCTGCGGGTGCGTGAATATTGTCCATAAAATAAGTTCTTATTTGACCATTCAAAATCAAATGCATAGGCCAGCGCATGGCGGACAACTGGATCTTTAAAGATGTCGCGGCGTGTGTTGAAGGCAAACCCCTGCATGCCGGCTGGACGATTGTGGTCAAATTGATCAAGCTTGATCAGGCCTTTTTTGACGGCGGGCACGTCATACGCTGTAGCCCATGCTTTTGATGAGTTCTCAGTGCGAAAATCGAAGCGGCCGCCGGTAAAGGCTTCGATGGCGACCTGAGCGTCGCGGTAATATTCAAACTCAATGATGTCGAAATTGTTTTCACCTTTGGCGACGGGAAGATCCTTGCCCCAATAGTCTTCGACCCGCTCCAGCGTGACCGAGCGGTTCGGATCAACATGCTTTATTTTATAGGGTCCGCTGCCGAGCGGCGGCTCCAATGTCGTGGCGTCAAATTCGCGATCTTGCCAGTAATGCTTCGGCAGCACCGTCAACTGGCCAAGGATCAGCGGTAATTCGCGGTTTTCGCCGGGCTTAAACTCGAACCGCACGGTTTTTGGGCCCAGTTTCACGGCCTTGGCGACGCTGCCATAGTAGAACCGATAAAAGGGAGATCCTTTGGCAACCAGTGTTTCAAAGCTAAAAATCACGTCGTCGGCGGTGATTTCTTTGCCATCGTGCCAGCGGGCGTTGTCCCGAAGTTTAAACTCGACCCATGAGCGATCCTCTGGCGTGCGCACGGTCTCTGCCAACTGCCCGTATTCGCTAAAAGCTTCGTCTGCGGACGAGACCATCAGCGTGTCGTAGATCATCGACGCACCGGCCGCCGCATTTCCCTTGACGATGAACGGGTTGAGGCTGTCAAAGCCGCCGATGGCATTAAGGCGGATGCTGCCGCCTTTGGGGGCGTTCGGGTTCACATAGTCAAAATGCTTAAAGTCCGGTCCGTATTTCAGATCGCCGTGCATCGCCAGACCGTGTGACGGTGTTGGCTCATCAGCCAGCACATTCGGTGCACAGAACAAGAGCGTGGTGACGGCGAGGGCGGTGAGCAGGCGGTGCGTAAACATGGAAACTCCTGACGCTGATGTACACGTTAGATATTGGGCTTACCTGCAGGGCGGTTCAAGCGATGGTCCGCAATCATTGATAAACACCGCGTGATCGTACCCGGCAACTTAAAGATCGGTCATCTTATGGGGACGTCACCGCGATCAGGCGGACAAAATTGCCACAGCCGCTGCATGTAGCGACGTATCCGCTGCGGCGATCACGGAATGGGATTTTTCATCGGCACCAGGCGCAAACCCCAGCGGTGCCCCCGTCCAATCGGTGATGATTCCGCCGGCCCCCTCGATAATAGGCACCAAGGCGGCATAGTCATAGGGGGCCAGCGTGTCTTCGCAAACCATATCCATCCACCCGCAGGCAAGTTGCCCGTATCCTTGGCATTCTGACCCAAACGTGGTGTAGCCGACGGCGTCCATGAGTGCGTCAAACTTGGCTTTGTTGCCGCCTGCGAACATTTCGGGCGAGGTCGCGGTCAGCCAAGCATCGCTCATGGCGCTACCTGTGCGGACGTGTGTCGATTTGCCGTTAAAAATCGTGCCGCGATGGGCGCCGCCGATCCAACGGTCACCGGTCGCAGGGCCGTCCATCACGCCGGCAATGGCTCGGCCTTTGTGGACGACGCCGATCAGCGTACCGAAAACGGGTTTGCCGGTAATAAAGGCTTTGGTGCCATCGATGGGATCAAGGATCCAAACCGTCTCCGCATCGGGGCGGCTGACGCCGAATTCTTCACCAAAGATACCGTCGCCGGGTCTTGCGGCTTCGATTAAGTCACGCATGACCCGTTCGGCGGCGCGATCTGCGGCGGTCACCGGGCTTTCATCGCTTTTGGCATCGTGCGCGATGCCGGTGCGAAAACGGGGGAGGGTTTCTACCCTCGCCGCATCGGCAAGCCGCGAAGCGAGGGCTAAAATATCATCAAGATCGGCGGGGATATCCGCCGCGCCTATCATGGCAGCGGCGGCGGATTGTCAGTGTGGTCACGCATGTACAAAATGACTTCCGCACGGTCGCTTGCCTTTTTTAGGCCGGCAAAGGTCATCTTCGTGCCTGGCGCATAGTCGCGTGGGCTTTTCAGGAATTGGTCCAACTCTTCGTAGGTCCACTGTCCGCCCTTGCCGGCGAGGGCGTCGGAGTAGCTAAAGCCATCATGTCCGGCAATCTTGCCGCCAACAGTATTATAAAGGTTCGGGCCGACTTTGTTCGGCCCGCCTTTTTCAACGCTGTGACACGCTTGGCATTTTTTGAAGACCTTCGCACCCCCGTCTGCGCTGGCGGAGGCCAGCAACGAAACGGCGGAAACTTCAATTTTTTCTTCGACAACAGCGCCTTCGGTGGGACCAGCGTCGGCCACTTCGATTTTATAGGCGTTTTCGGCTAGTTCGTCGGCATGCACCAGCATGTCGCCAATTTGATCCGAGCCCCAAAGGACCCAAGCCGTGATAAGTACGGCGAAACCGGTTTTTTCCCAAAAAGAAAAGTGCATGCGTAAGCCTCCTAGCGCAATAAGCGACCTTCTTTTAGCTGCTCATTGCCGCCTGTTCAACACTACACATTGATTCTCTCTCCGCCCAGCATTTGCCCAAAAAGGCTGGGAGCACCTGCGTCGGCGCGCTATACCGGTTTTATTGTTCATATAAGGAATATCTCGTGACGCCGATTGTGATCGTTCCAGCCCGCATGGCATCAACAAGATTGCCGGATAAGCCGCTCGCAAATATTCATGGCAAACCCATGATCGTGCACGTGATGGATCGCGCCGTCGAGGCAGGCGTCGGGCCTGTGCTCTGCGCCGCCGGGGAAGCCGAAATTGTGGATGCCGTCACCGCCGTCGGCTACGACGCGGCGCTGACCGATCCTGGGCATCCGTCGGGCTCGGACCGCGTCTGGGAAGCATTAAGCCGTAAAGACCCAGACGGGCACCATGACGCAGTGGTCAATCTACAAGGTGATCTGCCGACGCTCGACCCCGCCCTTGTCGCGGCGGTGTTGGGGCCGCTGAGCGACCCAAACGTTGATATCGCGACCTTGGTTGTCGAAATCACCGATCCTGAGGAACGCGGAAACCCGAATGTGGTGAAATGCGTGACACCGCTGTTATCCGACGGGGTCAGTGCGCCGGCTTTGTATTTTACCCGCGCCACTGCGCCCACTGGAGACGGGCCTTTATGGCACCACATCGGTATCTATGCGTATCGCCGCAGTGCGCTCGCAACCTTCGTCGGTTTGGCGCCGGGTGTTTTGGAAAAACGTGAGCGTTTGGAACAGCTTCGTGCGCTTGAAGCCGGCATGCGCATTGAAGCGGTGCGCGTTGACACGGTTCCGCTCGGTGTCGATACTCCCGCCGACCTTGAACGCGCACGCCTAACGCTGGACCCAAACCGATGACCGATCCGAATAAAACCATCGCTTTCCAAGGCGCGCTCGGCGCCAATTCGGACATTGCGTGTCGTACAGCTTACCCGGACATGACCAGTCTGCCGTGCCGCACCTTCGCTGATGCATTTTCTGCCGTTGAAAAAGGCAAAGCTGCGTTGGCGATGATTCCGATCGATAATACCGTTGCCGGGCGAGTGGCCGACATTCATCATCTGTTGCCGCGCAGTAAGCTGTTCATCATCGGTGAGCATTTTGAACGGATCAATCATCAATTGGTGGTGATCCCCGGCACGAAAATGACGGATATCAAAGAGGTGCACAGCCACGTGCATGCGCTTAACCAGTGCCGGACGCTACTCGAAGACATGGGTGTCGAAGCGGTGGTGCATGTCGATACCGCAGCTGCCGCCGCAGACGTTGCGAAATGGGGCGATAAATCCAAAGCCGCGATCTCGTCTCGATTGGCGGCTGAGGTCTATGGCTTGGAGATTTTGCGCACTGACATCGAAGATGCCGAGCACAATACGACCCGTTTCGTGGTGTTGTCGCGCGACAGCATTCGACCGCATGCCGGCACGCCCAACGTTATGACCAGTTTCGTGTTCCGTGTCCGCAACATCCCGGCTGCCTTATATAAAGCGATGGGCGGGTTTGCGACGAATGGGGTCAACATGACCAAGCTGGAAAGCTATGTCGGCGAAGGCTTTGTGGTTGCTGAGTTTTATGCCGAAGTCGAAGGGCATCCGGATGACCCGTCGGTGAAATTAGCCCTCGAAGAGCTCAGCTTCTTCTCAAAAGAAGTGAACATTGTCGGCGTGTTTCCGATGCACGACTATCGCACAGCCAGCCGGGAATAAGCTTGTTTTCGACCGTTAGGCTTTCTGGTCAATCCATTGTTGAATCAGCCACCTAGAAATCGAGTCCGGGCGGGGCAGACGCCATTCATCATCTTTGGCGTCGTGCCATTCTTTCATCTGGCTGAGGTCGTCGCGGGTGAGCCAGCGGCAGTCAGATAATTCTTCTTCGTCAACGCTGATATCATAACTTGTGGCCTTGGCATGAAAGCCCAGCATCAGCGACGATGGAAACGGCCAAGGCTGGGATGCCAGGTAAACGACATCGGTGGTGTCGATGGCGGATTCTTCGAAAACCTCGCGGGTAACGGCTTGCTCTAACGTCTCGCCGGGCTCAACGAAGCCGGCCAACGTTGAATACATGCCGAAGGGCCAACGGGCGTGACGGCCGAGCAAGCACGCGCCGCCCGGTACGTCGTCGCGGTATACCAATACGATGATCGCCGGGTCGGTGCGCGGAAAGTGGCTGATGCCGCATTCGATGTTCGTGCACTTGCGCTCGTGCCCGTTGTGGCGTGATGCGGCTGGGGCGCCGCACACACCGCAAAAGCCGTGCCGACTGTGCCAGTACAGCATGCCGCGTGCGTGTGCCAATAAGTGGCCGTCGCTGGCCGGCAGAAGCGACCCGATTTTGCGGAGGTCCATGAATTCTGCGCCATTTGCCAGTCCGACGATGGCTTCTGCTTCATTTTCATCGACGCTGACCGCGAACACAGGTTTATGGTCTTCTGTGCCGAGCAGTACGACTTGCCGGTCGCCTCCCAAAAGGGTGCGCGCGGTTTCGCCTTCAAACACAACCCCTTGTGGCGATGCACCGTCTAGGATCAGGTTGTCTTGTCCGAACACAGGCACGACGCCGACGCCGTGCGCCATGCGCTCTTGAAGCCAGTCGTCCGGCCTGCGGGACATGTTGTCGCGTCGAAGCGAGAGGGTGGTGTAGGTGAGATTGATGGCCATGGCGAAACTTCGCATATGACCTGAGCTTCGGCAACGCACCTTTGGTCGACGGTACGCCTTGCAAGGGTTTTTCAGGAAACTGACTAGACACACGCGCGGATTGAAGCTTTGTTAACCATTCTTGGCCAGACTGCTGATTGTTGATGTTCCCGCACCCCTGGGTGCCATTGCATTCGTTGCAATCGGTAGGTGGAGAGAACGGTGGAAAGAAAAAGTATGAATACGTGTCGCCCCTTGGGCAGACATCTGGGCAGAAATATTTGTATCACGGCGTTGCTTGCGGCGACCGCTTTGCTGGGCGCATGCGCTGGGCCGAGCGGTTTCAGCACCATCGGCGCTGCCGAATGCAAGCAGATATCTAAACGCGCTGAAGCCAAGATTAACTGGGCGCGTGTGCCGCAGATTGAGCTTCGCGTGCGTGACGGTGCCTTCTCGCCGATGGTGACGCACTTGAAACAGGGGCGACCCTATATTCTGCGCATCCGAAATCGTGATGATAAGGTTCGGATTTTTCGCGCCGGGGACTTCTTTGAAAAGAACGCTGTAATTGCGGCGGCCCTCGAAGGTCAGCGGGTCCCTGAGACGTGCATTCGTGCGGTTTCACTTCCGCCCCGCCAGACCGCTGAAATTCGCATGGTCGCGATTACCGACGGCACTTATGAATATGAAGACAACTTCATTTTGTTGCCGTTCGTGATGTCCGCGGGTCCGTCGGGTGCAATCATTATTGAAGAACGTCGCGAGACTGCCGGCATCAACTGACCGGCGTTTAGGGCGGAGCGATAGAGACGATGCCCGACCACCTACCAGATATCACGGCAGAGCGCCTGATCGAGATTCTCGATCTGGCGCCTTTGCCATGGGAAGGCGGTTATTATCGGGAAACGTGGCGCTCGGACGTCCAGGTGCCGCAACCCGCGTTGGGAGCAGACTACGACGGTCCGCGCGCGGCCGGTACGTCGATTTATTACATGCTGACGCCGGATACAGTCTCAAAGATGCATCGTTTGCCGTCGCCGGAAACCTTCCATTTTTATATGGGCGACCGGGTGGAGATGCTTTTGCTGCACGCGCAGATCAGTGACACGGTTGTGTTCGGTCAGGATATTATGGCCGGCCAGAAGCTGCAGTTTACGGTGCCGGGCATGGTCTGGATGGGGGCGCGGTTGTTGCCCGTTGCGCATGACTCCGATCTGCCTAATCACGGGTTTGCGTTGATGGGGACCACGGTGGCGCCGGGGTTCGATTTCGACGATCTGGAAATGGGCGACGGCGATAGTTTGGCTTATGCCTATCCGGATCACGCCCCGCTCATTCGCGCGCTAAGCTGATGTTTGGGCTGTAAAGCGCCGCACCACATTTTCCAAAATTTGTGAGACGTTGTTGTCGAAATCATTGACCGGCAGCGAGCCGCAAAATGTGATCGAGCCGACCGAGAACACGGCACCCCCACCTGGCACGTCTAAATACACCATGTCGGCGCGGACCAATGCTTCGGGCGGTGGGCCGGACCAGGTTTTCAGATGCGTCAGCCATTCTTCGGGTGGCAACACAAAGTGGTCCGGGTGATCTTCGGAGGTTGCCAGCACGATGGTGCTCTCCGGGGTGCCAATTTTGGCATCGGTCCGGTCTAACTCGTACCCAGCCGCACCGCCACCGCATAACCCGAAGTCTCCTATGATCTCGTCATCGATCCCATCAAAAATCCATGCCGCTTTGCCGTTCCGTGATGCAGGTGTGCGTCGATAGTATGTGCCTTCAAACTCGCCTTGGCAGGTGTAGCCGATGCCGACCAGGGTATTGGGCGGGCGCGCATTGCGCCGCCATGTGCCCCCGTATTCCCCGGTGAAGCCGGAATAATACTCGCCGGTTTCAGCCGCCCAGGCACGTAAACCACCTTCGGCGCGGCGGACTTCGATGATGCCGTCTTTTTCCGGATGCAGTGCAACCCGCCAGTAAAACCCGTTGCCGCCCAGATAGATCAAGTTGCCGCCGCCATCGCGGTAGCCTTGCACGGCATCCAGGGTTTCGGTGGTGTGGTATTCAGGGTGGCTGGTGGTCATTGCGGCGGCATACGGTGCCAAAAGCGCCGCGCCCTCGTGATGTAATTCCCAATCGGTGACGATATCGACGTCAATGCCCTTGGCTTTGAGCCAGGCGATCAAATGCGTATCGGCCGGAAAATGCCTGAGCCCGGAGCCGACGAAATCGTCTGCAAATACGATATAGCCCGGCCGTAAATTCAAGATCGGACGATGCCACGTGGTGTGGCAAATTCCAGAACCGTCGTTGTGATCGTTATAGGTCGACAGGCCGTAGTCTGGATAATCGACGGGATTGTGCGGGAATGCGCCCCATGCCTGGGCGCGGTCGCGCCAGTGTTGACCGAAGTCGGTGCGGGCCTGGTTCGCATAAATTGTGTAGGTGAACGTCGACATGATCAGACAAAGCTTCGCCGTTTGCGTGCCCTTCGGCGGACACACGAAGACCGGCATCATGTCCCAATGGGGGCCGGATGACAGTTTGATCGCGTATGCCCCGCTGGGCAGGTCATCTGGTAGGGTCGCGGTAAAATCGGTATCCCAGCCGGCGTCGGCGATATCGTCGTCATGAAAATGAATCGCTGCCCACTGTGCCGGGTCCCGCTGCCAATTCATTTCGTTGCCGTCCCAGGTGGAACCGGTCATGGCCCGTGCGGGTGCGCCGACCAAAGTGCCTTCTGCGCCCAAGGGTCCATGGCCGGGGACGGTCAAAGACATCATGTTTTCGGCAAAATCCCATGCCGCTAATGGTGCGGCATTCGACGCATCGGCATCGATAAGGCCAGCATAAATTGTCGGTGCTTCAATCTTGCCGTTGAAGTGCGACCGCGCGTCGGTCTCGGACAGTGCGGCAACCAGCAAAGAGATTGTTGTCGACAGGGTCACGTCTGTCGGCAAAGCACCGTCGGACCTGCCGATGTCATCAATCACGTCTGGGATGCCCAACAAGGTCTGCCCAACGCTGAGCGTGCCGGCATCGGTGTCGATCTGGGCCCATACCCGATACCATTGCCGCATGCGCAATTTTTTGCCGACGTTGATCTGGGTTTTGCCGCAGGTGATCTCAGCGCCATCGGGGCCGATACACAACTGCACGCTCTCACCCAGGCACAGCACGCCTTGGCGGCCTTTGTCGGGCGTGGTCGGCCAGATGATCGCGCTCAGGGTGATTTGTGACGGCAGGTCGCCTGAAATGTCTGCGCGCATGTGCGATCCCAAGTGCGTCGCTTGCGGCTTTGATGGGTAGTCGCCGGCAAACGGCGCGTCGACGGGCTCGGTTACGACGCCGGGGCCTTCAGGGTTGGGGTCGCCGGAAATGACCCGCACAAGTTCCGCGTGATAGGGCGCGTCCAGCGTTGACGAGACTTTGACGTCAACGGCCTCGCCGGGGCGCGCGGAAAGACGATCCGTGTATCCGATTAAAGGTATCATGCGCTGACTATGACATTCGGTACTGTGGCGATAAAGTGCCGTCCCGGAAAAACATATGCGCCGAGTAGGCGGATTCGGGTCTTTCGGCGGCGTGCCCCGGTTGTTATAGTCGCCCCGGGAGATCGGCTCGGACGGGCTTCTCGCCAACCCGGTCAGGTCCGGAAGGAAGCAGCCGTAACGAGTTTCGGCCCGGGTCGGTGTCCGGTCTCCCACCTCTAAATCACCGGGAAATTCCATGAACGAAGTGTCCGCACCTGAAACCGCCGAAGCGCCCGCCGCCGGCGAGTACCAGGTCCTGGCGCGCAAGTATCGACCATCGACGTTCTCAGGCCTGATCGGCCAAGACGCGATGGTGCGCACGCTGACCAATGCGTTCGCATCGAACCGTCTGCATCATGCGTTCGTGATGACCGGTGTGCGGGGTGTGGGTAAAACCTCAACCGCGCGGATCATCGCGCGTGCGCTGAACTGCATTGGGCCGGACGGCAACGGCGGGCCAACGACCGAGCCTTGCGGCGTTTGCGAGCACTGCAAGGCGATTGCCGGTGATCGGCACGTCGACGTTTTGGAAATGGATGCGGCATCGAATACCGGCGTCGACAATATGCGCGAGCTGATTGACGGCGTGCGCTATCGACCGGCGTCTGCACGCTATAAAGTTTATATCATTGACGAAGTGCACATGCTGTCTCGGAGTGCGTTCAACGCGCTCTTGAAGACCCTTGAAGAGCCGCCCGAGCATGTGATTTTTATTTTTGCGACAACGGAAATCCGCAAAGTGCCGATCACGGTGTTGTCGCGTTGTCAGCGTTTTGACTTGCGCCGGGTCCCGGTGGAAACCCTGGTCATACACTTTGCCGGTATCTGCAAAAACGAAGGTGCGGAAATCACCGACGGTGCGCTGCATTTGATCGCGCGCGCGGCTGACGGTTCGGTCCGTGACGGTCTCAGCTTGCTTGACCAGGCGATTTCCCATGCCGATGGACCGATTGATGACACTCGGGTCCGCGACATGTTGGGGCTCGCAGATAGAACGCGAACGTTCGGCTTGCTGGAATCGGTGCTGAAGGGCGACATCGGCCCTGCGTTGACGGAATTGACCGATCAATACAAAGACGGTGCCGATCCGGGCTCGGTGATCGAAGATATGCTGGATCTGGTGCACTGGCTGACCCGAATCAAAGTGTTGCCGGAAAGCGCCGAAGGTCCGGACGTGCCGGAAAATGAGCGGACCAAGGGTATGGAGCTCGCGGGCGGCCTGAAGATGCCGATTTTAACCCGGGCATGGCAGTTGCTGCTCAAAGGCTTGGGCGAAGTGCAGGCCGCGCCGTCGCCGTTGGCGGCTGCCGAGATGGTGCTTGTGCGCTTGGCCTATGCCGCCGAATTGCCGACACCGGGGGATGCCATCAAAGCCCTTGAAAGTGGCGGCGACGTTTCTGTTTCGGCGCCGTCGTCCGCGCAACCAGCGCCGCCGGGATCCGGTGGCGGGCAAGGACGTCCGCAAAGTGGCGGCGGTCAAGCTTTGGCCCAAAACCCTACGGCTTCGCCTGCTCCATCTCCGCAAGCAGAAACGGCACCCAAGGCAGAGATGCGGGTCTTCAAAGATTTAAACGCGGTCGCCGCGTTGGCGGCTGAGCTTCGCGAAGGTATTTTGCAGGCGTTCATCGAAAACCAAATTCGCATCGTCCGGTTTGAGCCCGGCCATATTGAATTTAATGCAGGCGCGGATGCCGCGCGCGAAAACGTGCAGCGGCTAAGGGCTTTTCTTGAAGAGCATTCTGGGGTGTCTTGGTCGGTCGCGCTGTCGCGTGCCGAAGGCGCGCCGACGATTGCCGAAAAGCGCGCTGGCGAAAATGCAAAGGCGGTTGCCAATGCCGCCGATCATCCGTTGGTCAAAGCGGTTTTAGAGACCTTTCCGGGCGCTGCCGTCGAAGCTGTGCGGCAAGTCGCCAAGCCCACCTTGCCGGTCGGCATCGCGGAAAATGATGACGTCGGGTCGATTGATCCAGCATATGAGGTTCCCGAAGACCCAGACGACGAAATCTGATGGCACGGTTTGAGTCGATGGGCGATGTACCCGATTACTTTCGCGTCGACGTAACCGATATGCAGATATTGCCGCTCAACGCAGCGCTTGAGGTTTGGCGGTCGAAGTGTCCCGAAGGCGATGTGCCAATATGGGGCGATCTTCATTTTCTCGATTTTGATGCAGAGGTCTTGCCTAACATCATGTTGCTTGATGTGGATGGCGGAACGGGGTTCGGCTCATATCGGTATTGGGGCTCTTTGGTTGCGAGCGCAAATGCCAAAGATATGACCGGGCTTCGCGTGTCTGACCTCGTGCCGCCGCGTCATGCGGCGTATAGCGTGCGGCAGTACCGGTGGATTGTTGAAAACGCACGCCCGGCGCTTTTTGTCGCGTGTCTGGGCGAAAAATCTTGGGATCGAAAATACGAGGCTGTTTTGCGGATGCCGTGCCGATCCGCCGTCGACAGTGGCATTGATCGCGTTCTTTCCGTCGGTTTTTACGAAGATGCTCGTGAAGCTATTGAGAGTATGATCGACGCGGATATCGACTTGGAAAATTATTTTGATCCGGATGCCGACAAAGACCCGTTGTTGGAGGGCTAATCGAGCAGGAATTTATTTCCTGACGCCTCGCCCCAAGCTTCCATGAAGTCACCAAGATAGGGCCGCGCCGCTTTTTCCGCATCAATGTACGAAATCAAGTCGGCGACGGCGGCATTGTAGCTTGTTTGCGTCAGCGTGCCCGTATGCAACTGCCATCGCAGATAGACGAGGTAGGTATTCAGAACATCCGTTTCGCAATAGTTACGAACGTCGTCGATTTTGCCTTCGTCAATCATGTCGGCGACCATTGAGCCGTCGACACCGAACTTCCCGGCGAACCCGAGTGCTGCGCAAACCTCATTCAATTTGACCCGTGCAGAGGCGCCAAAATCGCTCAGCACGTCCAAAAGATCGCAATGCCAGTCCGTCGCGTAGCGATAACTATAGCTGTTCCATTTATCGCCGGACTTATGCAGCCACGGTGCGGAAATGCCGTGGACCATGGCGCGATATTTCAGCACCGGTAGGTCAAACGTGCGCCCATTAAAGCTGACAAAGCGGGGTTTAATGCGTTCCAGGTAGGTAAAAAAGCCTTGAAGCAGCTTCGCTTCGTCGAACCCCGCCTCGCCGCCGGAGCGCAGCTCTTTGAGGATGTACCCTTCGCGCCCCGCATCCCGTTCGATCTCCGCTTCCAAGAACGAGATCGCGACCACCTTATGGAAAGGCTGGCGCGGAAACGCATTTTTGCCGTCGGTGACGCCCAGATGATAGGCCTCAATCGCCGCGCGACGAGCATGGATGTCGGTTGACGTCTCGCCCGTCAGGTTTGGGGCGACGTCCGTATCCGGCACAGTTTCGATATCAAAAACGAACAGGTTTTGGTGCAGCATCGTAAGTGTTATATACCGGTTTCAATGTAAATCCCAGGACAGCACGGGAGAAACCGAATGAAGCTCGGCCAGATGATGAAACAGGCGCAGGAAATCCAGCAAAAGATGGCTGACCTGCAGACCGAAATGGAAGCGATTGAAGTCGTCGGCAAGTCCGGCGGCGGCATGTGTCAGGTGACCCTGAACGGGAAAGGCCAAGCGAAAAAGGTCCTGATCGATCCGGCCCTGGTGAAACCCGAAGACGCCGAAGTCCTTGAAGATTTGTTGGTCGCCGCGATCAACGATGCCAAGGGTAAGTCCGAGGAAATCATGCGCGAGAAAATGCAGGATCTGACCGGCGGCATTCCGTTGCCGCCCGGCATGCAGCTGCCGTTCTAAGGCCGTCCGTTGGCTGAGCGCGAAATCGAACAGTTGGTGCAGCTTCTCTCGAAGCTGCCGGGGCTCGGGCCCAGGTCAGCCCGGCGTGCCGTGCTGCATTTGTTGAAGCGCCGTGAAAGCCTGATGCAACCGCTGGCGGGCGCGCTCGACGAAGCCGCAACCCGCGTTCGTGCGTGCTCTATCTGTGGAAACTTGGATACCCGCGACCCCTGCGGTATCTGCTCAGATCCCAGGCGGGACGAGCGGATATTATGTATCGTCGAAGACGTCGCCGACTTGTGGGCGCTTGAACGCACGGCAAGCTTCAAAGGGCGCTATCACGTTTTGGGCGGCACGCTCTCGGCACTGGATGGCGTCGGCCCTGATGAGTTGAATATCCCGGCCTTGGTCGCCCGCGTCGCCGAAGGCGGCACGACCGAAGTGATCTTGGCGACCAGCGCCACGGTCGACGGTCAGACCACCGCGCACTACATCGCCGACCGCCTGCACGACAAAGGCATCAATGTATCCGGCCTCGCGCATGGCGTGCCGGTCGGTGGCGAGTTGGATTATTTGGACGACGGTACGTTGTCGGCGGCGCTTCGGGATCGCAGACCGGTTTAGCGCGCCTTTGGGTCTTCACTCAGCCGCTTTGCTATCCGGTGGCGCCAGCATTTCTGCGGCCTCTTCTGCTTCACCCAATTGTAGGGCATCGATCTTGGCACCGCGTTTGGTCACTTTGTCGGTGGAAATGCGGATGTCGCGAATGTCGCGATGCGCCTGATCGAAGTGGGTTTCGAGCTTGCCGACCCGGTCATCCAACCGGCCAACGTCGTCGAGCATCTTGCCGACTTCGGTTTGGATGACGTCGGCTTGTTCGCGCATGTGCACATCGCGCAAGATCGCGCGGACGGTATTTAGGGTCGCCATCAGTGTGGTCGGCGACACAATCCAAACGCGACGCTTAAAACCTTCTTCGACGACATTGCGGAAGTTTGCATGCAACTCGGCATAGACGGCTTCGGACGGTAAAAACATCAGCGCGCTTTCTGAGGTTTCACCGGCGACGATATAGCGGTCTGATATATCGACGATGTGTTTTTTCACGGCCACCGCAAACGCGCGTTCGGCATTCTTTTTATCAACATCCGTCTCGGCATTACGGAGCTGCTGATAGCTTTCCAGTGGAAACTTGCTGTCGATGGCGATGGAACCCGGCGGATTGGGCAATTTCAATAAGCAGTCTGCAATGCGGCCGCTGCTGAGTTTGAATTGGAATTCATAGGCTGAGTTGGGCAGCGCGGCGCTGACCAGATCGTTAAGCTGAATTTCGCCGAACGCGCCCCGCGCTTGTTTGTTCGACAAGATATCTTGGAGCCCGACCATCTGCTGCGATAATTCGGTGATGTTCTGCTGTGCGTGGTCGATGACGGCGAGGCGTTCGTGCAGCACCTTCAGCGTTTGGCCGGTTTTTTCAGTTTGTGTCGTCAAGCCGTCGCCCAGGCGCTTTGATAAACTATCAAGGCGTTGGTTGCTGTCGGCCTGTGCTTGTTCCATGCGCCCGGCAAGCGAGGTTTGCGCATTGGCCAACGCTTGTGCGGTTTCCGCGAGTTGGCTTAGACGCGCAGCGTTCTCCGCCCGAGCGCGTGCGCCAACGAACATGGAAATAATGATCCCGAGTCCTGCCAAGATGGCGACACCGGCAATGATCAAGGTGTTAACGTCGATTTGCACGCTGCCTCGCTTTTGTCAAAATCTGATGGCACAACTGTGCCTCAACAATGCCTGAGCCCGGCACGCCGCGCAAATAAACGCCGGGATCTGGGCACAATGATACAACTTTTGGAGACACTCGTATGTCGTTTCGTTTCAATCTTGCCGCACTGACAGTTTTGGCGGGGCTTGGCCTTGTAACACCGCTCGCTGCTGAGAACGCCGCCAATCCTGCGCTCAGGCTGACGATCTATACCAATGGATTAGCGTTGGTGGATGCGGCGCGTACCTTGCCGGTGTCGCCTTCGGGGACGGTACGGCTGGATGGTGTCGGGCCGCAGCTGATTGCCGATAGTGTCCGCGTGCAGCTTGCAGACGGACCCCAGTTACGCGAGATCAGCCTCGATTCGGATATCATGACGCAGCAAACGTTGCTGGCGCGGGCGCTCGGCAAGACCGTGCGCGTGATCCGGACCAATCCGGCAACCGGTGCCGAGACCGAACATGACGCGGAAGTCCTGAGCGTACAGGGGGGGCTTGTGCTGCGCATGGACGGTCGGATTGAGACCGGTGTCCCGGGTCGGATCGTGTTTGATGACGTGCCCGAAGACCTGCACGCGACGCCGCGTTTGACGCTCGGGTTCGATGCGCCGTTAACGGCACCGACGGCGGCGCGGATCGCGTATTTGACCGGTGGGCTGTCGTGGGATGCTGTTTACACAGTGGTCCTGAACGACGCGCACACGCACTTTGACTTGGAAGGCTGGGCGAAGGTTGTCAACAATGCCGGTGTCGATTTGGGGCCGGCTTCGGTGGCGCTTGTCGCCGGCGAGGTGAATCGCGAGAGCGCGCCGATGGCCGGTAAAGTGCTGATGCGCTCAGAATCGATGATGGCCGCCGCACGTTCGGACGATGCACCCAGGCGGTCTTTATCGGCTTTTCATTTGTATGATTTGCCGGATGCGGTGACGTTGCGTGACAAAGAAACAACGCAACGCCGCCTATTGAGCGCGGATCAGGTCGAAGCTGAACGAGTTCTTGAATACCGCAGGGGCGCACCGGTGTTTGGGCCGATGCGTTTCGTCGCTGCGCCGGAACCCGTGCGCCAACGGATCGTTACCGAAAACGCGACGGTGGCGAATCTTGGTGTGCCGTTGCCGGCAGGCTTGGTGCGCGCGTACGTACGTGACAGTGGCGGTGCGTTAAGGTTTATCGGCGAAGATCGAATCGACAATCTTGCCGTCGGTGACGAATTGGTCCTTGATTTGGGTGAGGCCTTTGACGTTACCGTCACCCGCCGCCAGACGGACTTTCGTCAAGTCGGTGAGCGTACCACTGAAGCCGCTTTTTCGCTTCGTGTGCACAACGGCGGTAACGGCCCGGCAACGGTGCAGGTGATTGAAGATATCCCGGGCGATTGGGAAATCTTGAGCGAAAGCCTGAGTTCCTCGAAAGATGGCGCTGCCGCGCGTTGGCGGGTCACGGTGCCGGCGCAGGGCGATGTGGATTTGACGTATCGTGTGCGGGTGCGGCGCTAGGTTCAGAAAAATAAACTCGCCATGGCACCGGTTAAGCACGTTGCCAAGGTGCCTGAGATGATCGAGCGCCCGCCGAGTTCGATGATTTCGGCGCGCCGTTCCGGGCACATGGTGATCAGGCCACCAATCATGATGCCGAGGCTGCCGAAGTTTGCGAACCCGCATAGCGCGTAGGTCATGATCAGTCGGCTACGATCTGAGATCACGTCGGCTGGAAGCTCGGCAAGTTTCAGATAGGCCAAAAACTCGTTCAACACGATTTTGATACCCAGCAGTGCGCCGGCGTCGACGGTTTCGCTCCAGGGGATGCCCATCAGGAATGCGATCGGCGACATCAGCCAGCCGAGCAGACGTTCCAAGGTGATGGCTTGCCCTGCGATCTCGGGCGCAAGGCCAAGGCCGGCGTTGACCAGGGCGACCAAAGCCACAGCCACCACCAACAGCGCAATCACGTTGATCAACAAACTGACGCCTTCCATGGTGCCCCGCGTGAGGGCTGCCATCGCGGAGCCGTCGTCGGGGACATCGATATCACCCGGCGTTGGGGCGCCCAGTGGCACCATCAATTGCGCAATGGTGATCGCGGCCGGTGCGCTCAACAGCGATGCCGTCAGGATATGTCCAAGTGCGCCTGGCACAACTGCGCCGATGACCGAGGCATACAGCACTAAAACTGTGCCGGCGACCGTCGCCATGCCGGCGGTCATCAACACGAACAATTCGCCCCGGTGCAGCTTTTTCAGATACGGTCGGACCAAGAGCGGGCTTTCGACCATGCCGATGAACACGTTCGCCGCCACGCCGACGCCGAGTGCGCCGCCGATGCCGAACCCGCGGGCCAGCAGCCACGCCATGCCTTTGACGATGGCCGGCAGGATCCGCCAATGGAACAGCAAGGCTGACAGCGCGCTCACGACCAAAATCAATGGCAACGCTTGAAATGCAAGATTGAAGCTGGCGCCCGGCCAAGGTTCGCTGAACGGCAATGGTCCGCCGCCGATATAGCCGAATACAAAGGATGTGCCCGCCCGTGTTGCATCCATCAATGCGGTGACCACCCCATTCAACGCCAAAAACACGTTCTGCATGGCAGGGATGCTGAGTAAAAGGGCTGCCAAAGCGGCTTGGATGGCGAGCCCGACCACGAGCGCTTTGAAGTTGGCATCGCGCCTGTTTTCGCTGATGACCCACGCTAAAAGCGGGAATGCGATGATGCCTAATACGCCTTGCCACATAGGTGGCCCCTCCGAATTTTTAGGGTAGGTTGAACTCGTCAAAAAGTCTCTCTGCTTGACGATGGAAAGCCAAGATCATATTTCCTGGGCAGGAAATAACGAAAAGAGCTGTTCATGACTGTATTGCCGATCATCGTTGCGCCGGACCCACGCTTAAAAATTAAGGCGAAGCCAGTCGATGCCGTCGATGACGACGTGCGCCAGCTTATGGATGATATGCTGGACTCCATGTATGCCGCGCAAGGGATTGGTCTTGCTGCGCCGCAAGTGGGTGACGATCGACGGGTGATCGTGGTTGATGTGTCCCGCGAAAACGAAGACCCGCAGCCGATGTTCCTGGCGAATCCGCAAATCGTTGGTGTGTCGGATGATGACCGCGAACACGAGGAAGGTTGCCTCTCGTTGCCCGAACACTATGCCGCCGTTGTGCGTCCCGATCAGGTGCGGATTCGCTATTTGGATCGCGACAATGAAATCTGCGAGATTGATGCGGAGGGTATCTTGGCGACGTGCATCCAACATGAAATCGATCATCTGGATGGCATCTTGTTTGTCGATCGCGTGTCGGCGCTGAAGCGCAATATGATTTTGCGTAAACTACAAAAGGCGAAAAAGCTCGCCGCGCAACCCGCGTGACCGATCCCGCGCCGTTGCGGCTGGCCTTTATGGGCAGCCCGGACTTTTCGGTGCCGACGCTCAACGCGCTCATTTCAGCAGGTCACGATGTTGTCTGTGTCTATGCTCAACCGCCACGGCCGGCTGGGCGCGGTCAAAAGGAACGTCCTTGCCCCGTGCATGCAGCTGCCCTTGATGCCGGTATCGAGGTTCGCACGCCAAAAAGCCTTAAAACCGCCGAAGCACAGCATGATTTCGCGGCACTCCATTTGGATGCGGCGATCGTTGTTGCGTATGGACTGATTTTGCCGGCACCGATTCTTGAGGCACCGAAGTTGGGATGCTTGAATGTGCACGCATCTCTGTTGCCCAGATGGCGCGGTGCCGCGCCGATCCAACGCGCCATTGAAGCCGGCGATACGGAAACGGGTGTGTGCATTATGCAGATGGATGTTGGTCTCGACACCGGTCCGGTATTAGCGCGCAGTGCCATTCAAATTGCTGCGGATGAGACGGCGGGAGAATTGCATGACCGCCTCAGCGTTTTAGGTGCCGCATTGTTGGGGCCGATCTTGGCCGCATTCGCGACCGGTGAGGTCACCCCGACGCCACAATCCGAAGATGGCGTAACGTATGCCCACAAAATATCAAAAGACGAAGGCGCTTTGAATTTTAATGCGCCCGCCGATACGCTTGTACGGAAAGTGCGCGCATTGACGCCTTGGCCCGGCGCTTGGTTTCAGACGGGTGATCAGCGGATCAAAGTCGGCGCCGTCGAGGTGGCACCAGGGGACTCATCGAAAGCGCCTGGGACTGTCCTGGACGACACATTGCGTATCAATTGTGCTGAGGGCGCATTGCGCCCGACGTTATTGCAACGCCCGGGCCGCGGGATGATGGAAACGGATGCATTTTTGCGGGGTCATCCGATGCCGGTCGGAACAATATTAGGCGAGCGCGGCTAACATCGGGGCATCATCTTCCAGATCCGGAATTCGATCCATGCCTTGGCGCATCTCGGTCATAATGAATTCGGCGCGCCTTTGTGGGCTGCCGGATTGAGCGTTCGGGAAGAGTCGGTTCCATGCGTCCATTTTTACGGTCAACGCGCACAGCACACCGCCAAGCTTGGTATGGTAGCTGCTGATCACACGTTGTAATTTTCGAAACTTCTCAGCAGAGATGTCATCCCACATGTTTTGGGTGCCACGTTCGAAGCTTTCAAATCGACCGGTGATTTGGATGGTCAATTCGTTGATCTTTGTTTCCATCATGTTGATGGTTTGTTGAAGACTGGTATCGTTCTTAAGAACGTAGTTTGCACGAAGTGACGGCAATGCCTCCAAAAAAGACGTGATAATCGGTTCCACGGAATCAAGGCAGCGCCGATAATATGACAGCGATAAAAAGATATCGCCGTAATCTTCGATGAATTCAGGGACCTCCTCGGGTTTGATGCCGAGTCTTTCGGCCATCACTTTGAGCTTTTCCAGGGCACGTTTTACATCAGGGTCCCGAAATAGGCTGACGACATCTTCAAAGGTCTCGATTTTTACGTCTTCGTCTTTTCCATAAATTTGCAGAATTAATGGGCGCGTAAAATCCGTCATGTAGGCGGCGAGTTCTTTGTTCATATTTGGCGATAAGGTCAGAGCTTCATGGTCGTTGACGTTGATGTTGATCTGACGCAAAGCGACCCGGAGCGAAAAAATATCGTAGCTGGGCATGCTTGCGACCTTACGCATCAAGACCATATCCGGATTGGTGCCGGTGTCGTCCCACGAAAATTCTTGAGGCAGGTCTTCGACTTCAAGCTGCCCGCTACCCGAGTGCACATCTTGAAAAACTTCAACGACGCTTTTCAACTGTGCGTTTTTAATCATTCGAGCCCGCTTTAGGCCAGTTGTTTTCAAGGGAAGTAATTCGAGCGGTAGGATATGTAGCGCATCCCGCTCGTTTTCGATCAAAATGGACGATTTATTGTCCATATAAAAAAGTGCTCCCCGCATTTGACAATCAATAGACACTAGCAGACTACTGTTTGATCCCAGAGGTTTAACAGATGCAACCGGAGCGAATATTTAGTCATGCCGCGGTATCGATTATTGATTGAATATGATGGCGCCGATTTTGTCGGCTGGCAAAGTCAGGATAACGGCGTGGCGGTTCAGGCTGTTCTTGAAGAGGCCGTGTATCGCCTTTCTGGTGAGACATGCCTGGTGCAGGGTGCTGGGCGCACGGACTCAGGCGTGCATGCAACCGGTCAGGTTGCGCATGTGGATATCTCGAAAGAGTTTGATGCTGATACGGTGCGTGACGCGCTCAATCATCATGTGCGTCCGCATCCAATTGCGGTAATGTCCGCAACAATGGTAGATGAAGAATTTCATGCGCGATTTTCGGCGACCAAGCGCGCTTATTTGTACCGCATTTTAAACCGCCGCCCACCACCGGCGCTGGACCGTGGACGTGTGTGGTGGGTTGCGCAGTCACTGGATGCAACAGCAATGCACGATGCCGCCCAGGCTTTGATTGGGCATCATGATTTTACGACGTTCCGCGCGACCGCTTGTCAGGCACAATCGCCGATGCGTACCCTTGATCGGCTGGATGTGATGCGAGCTGGCGAAGAAGTTCACGTTATCGTCGAAGCGCGGTCGTTTCTACATCACCAAGTGCGGAATATCGTTGGTACGTTGATTCTGGTCGGCGAAGGCAAGTGGCACCGCCGCGACGTGGCAAACGCGCTTGCCGCCCGGGATCGCTGCGCCGGCGGCCAGACAGCGCCAGCATCAGGGCTTTATTTAACTTATGTTGGTTATGACGATTGAGTCGGAAACCGATGGTGGCTCGACCTGGATGTGATAAACTGATTCTATGAACGATAAAATGGATTTAAGCCTGTCTGGCGGCAACGGGCCTGCAGATAGTCAGCATCGCCAAGCCGCACCCGAGCCGACGCCTATTTGCGGCATGATGGCGTGTGGCTTCGGCATCTTAGGTATTTTTGGTCCGGCACTTTTTTTCACACCGCTTGGGTTTTTGTTTTCACTGATTGCGTTCTTTCGTGGCCAAGCCGCCTGGGGGTTGGCGGGCATTTTATTGGCCGTCGGCGGCTTTTTGACGTCGCCATTGCTGATGGGCATCGTCGGTTTCGGGGCGTTCTTCATGATTTTCGATTGGCAGGAATTTATGCGACCGGTCTATGAATTTCTTGGTTACACAACCGAAGTGTAATCAGTTTCCCGTCGCCAAGGTTTCCGTAAACCCGCTCCATACGAGGGCGCTCAAAATATCCACACCGACGATCAGTGCCGCTTGGCCGCGACTGATATCCAATGTCGTGCGCGCAACAAACCAAATGAATACAGCGACATAAGCGAAAATCAGGAGTGCAAAAAACGCCCGTGCACCACTTGATGCGCCGGTGACGGCATCTATAAAGGCGAGCAGGAAAAACAGCGTATTATAAACCACCGCTGACCAATTATAGGCAGTCAGGAAATGTGCAAACCGATCTTCGCGGTCCATAGCACGGACCGCATACCAAACAACGACGGGAAAGACCAACCAGCCACCGGCGTACGAAATTAAGGAAAATATGAGTGCCGGCCCAGCATCGGCATCGTCGTAAATATTGAAGACGGTCAAGAAGAGAAAAAATGGTGCTGCCAATACTGCCGCAAAAAACGATTGCCAGGCAGCGCGGGCCGTATGGCCGAACAGGGCTGTGCCGTTGGGATCAAAACGCGCGAGTTTGATGACGCCGAGCAGCGCCGTTAACACTTCAACGCGGGTGGGCATCACTTGGCGCGCTCAAAGAAGCCGTTCAGCATATGTAGGTAAATGTCGCCGAGGGCGCGGATATCATCGATCCGGCTGTTTTCATCGATTTTGTGGGCGGTTTCGTTGGTCAGACCGAATTCCACGACTGGGCAGTAGTCTTTGATAAACCGTGCGTCAGATGTGCCGCCGGTGGTGCTGAGTTCCGGTGCTTTGCCGGTCACGGCTTTGACGGCGTCGCTGGCAACCTGACTGAGGTGGCCGGGCGGCGTCAAAAAGCTTTCGCCGGACACGCGGGTGCGCATTTCATAGCCGCCGCCGGCTTGGTCAAGGCGACCGCGCAGCAAAGCTTCGACGCTGTCGGATGAATGCAAATCATTAAAGCGAATATTGATGCGTGCTTCGGCGCGAGCCGGGATTACGTTGGTCGCCTTGTTTGCGACATCGACGGTGGTTACTTGCAATGTACTCGGCTGAAAATGGTCCGAGCCTTCGTCCAACGGCACGTCGGTCAAGCTGGTTAGCAAGCCAAGCAGGCGGTGAATCGGATTGTCGGCCAAGTGCGGATATGCGGAATGGCCTTGGACGCCGTCTACGGTCAGCCAAACGTTCATCGAGCCGCGTCGACCGATTTTGACCATATCGGAGAGATGTGCCGGATTGGTCGGTTCACCAACGACGCAGGCATCAAGCTTTTCACCCCGTTCAGTGAGCCATTCGAGGACTTTTTTGGTGCCGTTGGTGGCGTCGCCTTCTTCGTCACCGGTGATCAGAAAGCTAATACGACCACCGAAATCCGTGCCGCTTTCGGCAACGAATTTTGCGCTGGCTGCCATCATGCCTGCGACCGCACATTTCATATCGCAGGCACCACGCCCGTACAGGCGCCCATCACGTTGGGTGGGCACGAACGGATCTGATGTCCAGTCACCCAGGTCACCGGGTGGCACAACATCGGTATGGCCTGCCCAGCAAAAGTTGGGTCCGCTGTCACCAAGCACTGCATAGAGGTTGCGTGTCGGCTCACCCGCCGGGTCGTCGAATGTCAGGTCATGACATTCGAACCCTAGCGGAGTCAGAAATTCGATCAACACATCAAGTGCACCGGCATCTTCCGGCGTGACACTCGGACGGGCGATCAGCGCTTCCGAAAGCGCAACCGGATCAGGTTCTAAGGAGCTCATTGATCGATGTCTTTGAGCGTGTTTGTTCATCGACCCGCTTGACGATCACCGCGCAATACAGCGATGGCCCGGGCTCGTTCCTGCCCTCAATCGGCTTCGACGGCAGCGCGCCCGGCACCACCACCGAATACGGCGGCACGCGGCCGATGAAAGTTTCGCCGGTGGTGCGGTCAACGATCTTGGTCGAGGCGCTAATGAACACGCCCATCGACAACACCGAACCCTCGCCGATGACGACGCCCTCGACAACTTCCGAGCGGGCGCCGATGAAACAATTGTCCTCGATGATCACCGGGCCAGCCTGCAATGGTTCTAGCACGCCGCCGATACCGACACCGCCTGACAGATGCACATTCTTGCCGATTTGCGCGCAAGACCCGACGGTGACCCAGGTATCGACCATAGTACCTTTATCGACGTAGGCGCCGAGGTTGACGAAGCTCGGCATCAGCACCACGTCCGGCGCGATATATGCGGAGCGGCGGACGATGGCGCCCGGCACGGCTCGGAAACCGGCGGTGCGGAACGCGGCTTCGTCCATTCCCTCGAACTTCGACGGGACCTTGTCCCACCAGTGCGCGCCGCCCGGTCCGCCGGGAATCGTTGCCATGTCGTTGAGGCGAAACGACAAAAGTACTGCCTTCTTGAGCCACTGGTTGACCTGCCAAGTGTCGTCGACTTTTTCGGCCACCCGCGCGTGGCCTTTGTCGAGCAGCTCCAGCGCCGCCTCGACGGCGTCGCGGACCTCGCCTTTGGTGGACAGCGATACGGTATCGCGATCTTCCCAGGCCGCGTCGATGACCTTCTCAAGTTGGCTGGCATCCATGGCAGTCGTCTCCATTTAAAATCTGTACACTTTTGATTATTCAGCGGGCGGAATGTGCCCGTGGTCTACACCGAAGTCAACGGTGGAGCGCATGCGCGACGATGGTGTTTAATCGCTCGCGACTTGACTAAGCCAGCTCGCCAGATCATCGGTACGATGATGGATATGGCCCAATTCGGATTGTTCACGGGACCACGCGACACCGGTATCCACCCAAACGGTGGTCATCCCCATGGCAGCCGCCGGCACGAGGTTTTTCGCCATATCTTCAACCATCACGGCTTCGGCCGGGTTGATGTCGAAACGCGCGCAGACCGATTGATACGTCTCGGGTGCCGGTTTTGGCACATAGTCGGCATCGATGATGTCAAAACATCCCTCAAAGTGGTGATCGACACCGATGTGGCGGGTGATATTTTCAGCGTGCGCAGTAGAGCCGTTGGTGAATATCACCTTACGTCCGGGGAGCCTTGCCAGCGCGTCCGTCAGCGCAGGATTTTCGGCAATTGGCGACAGGTCGATGTTGTGGACGTAATCCATAAAGGCAGCAGGGTCGACGTTATGTTTTGTCATCAAGCCACGCATGGTCGTGCCGTATTCACGAAAATATTGTTTTTGAATGGCCCGTGCTTCGGTCTCGTCCAAGCTCAAAAGTTCCGAGACATAACGCGTCATATTCCAGTCGACTTGATCAAAAAGATTGCTGGATGCGGGATACAGTGTGTTATCCAGATCAAAAATCCACACATGCGTGTCGCGTAGGGCCCGTTCGGAACGTGCTTTTATTGCGTCTCTTGCAATATTGATGTCAGGATTCTGCGCCATCATCTCAATTAGGGGATCAAATGCGCCCTATGCAAGGCAGAAAGCCCGATTTGCAGCAATCGCGGACTAGCCCAGGGCGATATGTTCTTCTAATATAACGGTGAAAAGCGTGGGACTAAAATAATCGCGTGAAATAATTGTGACTTGGGTAGGCTCATGGCGGATGACGCGATAGCGCGGATAGCAAAAGCGCAAAGCGATAACGACGTTAATTTAATCGCGGGGTATTCGGGTCCGGCATTGCTGCTGGATACAAATGGGGTGCCATTCCTTGCCAACGCAAAAGGCGCGGGGCTTGAAAAAGCGCTTACCGGCGGTGCCGTCGGTGAAATTGAAGATTTGATCGACGATGCGCGTAAGAGCGCAGCCATCGCGAACGCGACGGTTTCAATCGCGACCAGTCGCGGCGAATTGATTTTGGATGTCACGGTGACGCCGATTTTAGACGCGGCGGGTGGAATTACGAAAATTGTCCTACTTGCTCGCGATCTCACAATGGAGCGGAATTTACGAGAAAAATCGCCGAATATCCCGATGATCGCAGTTTCCGGGGGCGGTCGGATAAGTGAGACCGATTATCTTGAGACGGCGAGAGATTTGGGCGCCAATGCGATTCTCGCAAAACCATTTTCCGAAGATCAACTCAATGAAAAGGTCGCTGAATGTTTGGCCGCATCCTCCGCAGCCACGATATAACGAGAGTTCCCCAAGCTTTAGACGAGGGTTCGATTCGCTTCAGCCGCTCCAATCTCTGATCAACAGCGCGTATCGTCTTCGGGGTCGTCGACTTGATCAGCGTTTTCGGTTTCCGGGTAAAACTCGTAAACCACGGCTGATGTACGTTGGATGGTCTGGTAATCGCTTTGGTCTTCGACCGGTAGCGGTGCGCGCTGGGTGATGCGGAAGACAATGAAGCACAACAGCGCAACACAGACTCCCCCGATGAAGGCGAACAGGCCGCCTGGGCCCATCAGATCCATCATCGGTGCAGCGACGATTGGGCCGATGGCGGCGCCGATACCATACGACATCATTAAGCCGCCCGCCATCGGCACCATGTCTTCAGCAGGGGTATAGTCGTTGGTATAGGCAACAGCCAACGGATAGATCGTAAACGACAGCCCGCCAAAGGTCATCGCCATCACCAACAAACCATGCCCGCCGTGCGAAGATTCAATCATCATCAGAAAACAAATCATCGCCGTTAACAGCGCGACGCCGGCCATGACCAATCGGCGATCCATGCGATCCGACAACTTGCCGATGGGCCATTGTAACACGAGACCGCCGATGATTGCAGCCCCCATAAATTGCGAAGTCGCTGTGACGTCCAAACCGGCTTTTTGTGCGAACAACGCGCCCAGTGCATAAAACGCCCCCATGACCGTGCCGGACGCCGTTGCCGCCGTCATGCCGGTCGGTGAAATGCCCCACAAGCGGCCGATCCGAAACCGCGTCGGCTTGGGCAATTCGGGCGCACTGACCCGGGCCACGGCAACCGGCAAAACCGCCAACGACATCAAGATCGAGGTTAGGATAAACAGAACGGAGCCTGACGCATCCGGGATGTTGATCAAAAACTGCCCTGCCCCTTGCCCCAAGTACAAAACGACTTGATACATAGAGAACACTTGGCCACGGATTTCGTTGGACGACTTTTCGTTCAGCCAGCTTTCCGTACACATGTACATGCCGACCGTCGTGAAGCCGACGACGAACCGAAGTGCCCCCCAGACATATGGGTCCAGCGTCAGACCATGCGCCAGCGTAGCTGCCGACATCAAGGACCCCAACGCTGCAAATGCGCGAATGTGTCCAACGTTGCTGATCAGCCGGTGGCATGAACTGGTCCCCAGCACCAATCCTAAAAAGTACATACTGGAGACAACACCGACCACCGTTGACGAATGGCCGACCTCGCCCATACGAAAAGCAATGATGGTCGACAGACCACCTACGCCAACCATCAAAAAGGCAACGCCCAAAAGCAGATATGAGACTAAACGGAGGGTCGAAAACATGGGCGTGGCCTTTTGCGGCAAAAAGTGATTTCGCCGCGTTTACGCGCCTTGAATTTTCAACGCAAGTGAATTGTTTACAGCGCGGCGAACGCCGCCGCGTGATGGCGTAAGTGATCTTCGATGAACGTGGCGATAAAGAAATAGGAATGGTCGTAATCAAGCTGCATACGAAGTTCAACGGCCTGCCCTGCTGACTCACAGGCGTCGATAAAAAGATTTGGCTGCAGTTGTTCGGCCAAGAAATTATCGGCGAGGCCTTGGTCAATCAGAATCGTTCCTGGATGACGGCGTCCGGCCCGGATCAACGCAGTCGCATCGTAGTCTGCCCACGTCGCACGGTCCGACCCCAAATATCGACCAAATGCCTTTTCGCCCCAAGGGACCTGCATCGGAGCGACGATGGGCGCGAACGCAGAAACGGACGCAAATGTATCCGGGTTCTTGAGTGCAATGGTCAGCGCACCATGCCCGCCCATGGAATGCCCCATGATCGCTTGACGGTCAGCACGCGCCGGGAAATGCTTAAAGATCAATGCGGGCAATTCGCCGGTAACGTAGCTGTACATCCGATAATGCTGCGACCAGGGCGCTTCGGTAGCATCCAAATAAAATCCGGCGCCCGAGCCAAAGTCATAACTGTCGTCTTCGCCCGGTACATTCACACCGCGCGGGCTGGTGTCAGGTGCGACAATCACCAAACCAAGCTCTGCTGCGACCCACTGCGCACCGGCTTTGACGGTAAAGTTTTCCTCGGTACACGTCAGACCCGACAACCAGAACACCACCGGACACGGCTCAACCTCGGCTTGCGGCGGCGTGAAAACGGCAAGCCGCATCTCGCAATCGAGTTCTTGGGAGCTATGTTTGTAGACACCCTGGGTGCCGCCAAAGCATGCGTTTTCAACCACTTTCTCGAAGGTCATAAGGTCTCCTGCAGAAAAAGTTTAGGTGCTGATGCCACGAGCATGAAAAATATAGCCCAGAAAGCTGAGCAGTAACTGCGCGGGTCGACGGCGCGCTGCAACGGTGTTTGCAGAGCCTGACGTTCGAAGTCT
>JAFMCK010000211.1 GCA_017857825.1 Rhodospirillales bacterium | reverse complement strand
TTCCGGCCCCTCAGCGGCAGCTTTTACGTTTTGAGTATAGGTGCGATTTTTGCGGCGCACCCGGAGCGTTGCCCCCCGCTGCGCCAGGCGCCGATCTACGGTATCGTAATAGACGCTTAACAGCGCGTCGGTCTGCCATGACACGTTGCCGCCGACAAAACGCCGGATCACCGCTTCTGCCGAACGCAAGGCCCCCTTGGACCCGGCAAGCTTGATCTCGCACTCTATCGGCGTCTCGTCTGTGTCCGCTGCGGTCATAAAGTTATCCTCATCGCAAGCGGTCAGGCTGGCGCACAATGTGCGGCATTTCAAGCTGAGAAATATGACATTTCAATTAGTTAATATGGCCTTGCCGCGCACCAGCCGCCGGCGGCAGTTTTTTTATGATGACGACGCGCCGTTCTTGCTCTTGTATGCGACGAACGCTATAACACGCGCCGCATCCGGACGGAGTGTAGCTCAGCCTGGTAGAGTACTGCCTTCGGGAGGCAGGAGCCGGAGGTTCGAATCCTCTCACTCCGACCATAAAAAACCCTTCGCGTCTTCGGCGCGGAGGGTTTTTTTAACGGCCCGCACATGTCCCCGATCCACGCCTTCAATTGTCATTATTCGCGCAACGGTCGGGGCCATTTCGCGCCATTTGCAAATCAATCAAGCAACGGGATAATGACGCGCATCTTTGGAGGATGATTATATGGCCGTTTCTGGGCGTCACCTATTTACCTTTGCCGTTGTTGCCGACACGCACATGAACCAAGAAGAGGATTACTCTTCGTCACCTTATCCGGCGAACGCCCTGGCGAACGCTCGGACCCGCCGTGTTGTGGCAGAATTAAATCAGGCTGACCCGGAATTTGTCATGCACCTTGGGGACATTGTGAACCCGGTGCCGGAGCTGCCCACCTACGAGGCCGCCGCCAATCATTTTAAAACCCTGGTCAAAGACTTGAAGGCGCCGCTGCACCTTGTTGCCGGCAATCACGACGTTGGCGATAAGCCGGTGTCGTGGATGCCCGCAGGCACCGTTGACGCCCATGGCCTTGCGCTTTTCCAGGAACACTTCGGGGATCATTATTACGCGACGGACCGAAACGACCTGCATCTGGTCGTGATCAATGCACAGTTGATTAACTCGGGCTTACCGGACGAGGAAACGCAGCGTGCATGGCTTGAGGGTGACCTCGCCGAAAATGCAGATAAACGTACGATGTTGTTCATTCACTATCCGCCCTATGTGTCCAACCGGACGGAGAACGGGTCTTACGACAATATCGATGAGCCGGGCCGGACTTGGCTGTGTGACCTAATCGAGAAACATAAGCCTGAGGCGATTTTCTGCGGCCACGTTCACAATTTTTGGTATGACCGTATCGGCCAAACCGAGATGTATATCCTGCCGTCGACGGCATTTGTGCGCCACGACTATTCGGAAATGTACCGGATCGGGCCTGGCGATCAATGGGGTCGAAATGACGAGCCGAAATTGGGCTACTTTTTAGTCCGCGTATATGAACAAGGCCACGTCATCGAATGTGTCAGGACGTATGGCCGGACGCTATCCGAGGGTGAGAAATTACCCACCCCCGTTCCCACGATCAAAATACCGCAAACCAAAGAAGCCACCGCGCATGCCGTCGGCATCGATATGCGCCACGCGTGGGCCGACGAAATGGTGGTGTCCCCCTCGGGCGGGGTGGACGAGTTTGAGCGCAAACTGTCTCGAAACGATTATCCGGTGTTGGCACTGTGGGAGATCGGCCTAAAGCGGATGCGCGTGCCTATTCAAGATATTCTGGATGCGCGCGTCAGGCACCGCATGGAGATCATGGTTGCTGCCGGGCATTTATTCCATGTCTACGCCTATGGCGTGCCGGCGGCGGCCGTACAGACGGTGCTGTCCGAGAACCGCCACCTGATTGAGCGGCTGGAAATCGTCATCAACTGGGAAAACGCGGAGTCGGCATTGGCTGAAATCACCGCGTTAAAATCACTGTGTGACGTGCCGATCTATCTGTCGCGGGTGAACCGCAAAGACACCAACAAACACAGCGGCGGGCGATATAACCATCTGATCAGTCACGGGTTTTCGTTCTCGGAGTCCGATGAACTGCAGGCGTTTTTCAAAACCAGCGATAGCGCCCATGTAATCACCGGCTTGATGGTCAGCATTTTGCGCGATGTGCAGCCGGCCGATGCGGCGTTGGACGCGGCGCGTATGGCCGAAGATATCGGCCGCGACATCTGCCTGTATGTGAAATCGACCTCTGGCAGCCCGGCCGATGGATTTGAGGATGAGGCTGCGAATGCGGTACGGGTTGCTGAAGCGGTCGCAAGCGCCATGGCCAGCCCAGGTATCGACGTTATTTTAGATACATTTGACGACACGGATCGGGGCTATTTCGCGCGTAGTGGGTTGGTGGATCGGCGCTTTAATCCAAAACTTGGCAGTCGCGTCGTCGGCCATTTGATGGCCGCACTCGCGGACGCAGAGTGGACATTGGACTCCGCTGAAGGCGATGAAGTACGTACGATCACGCTCACCGGTCGTGACGGCTCAGCACTGCTTACGCTGGCGGGTGATCAATTATCCCTCGAAACCGCAACGCGGATGATTGATTTGGACAGCGGCACGATACGCGACGTTTGATGCCGCATCTACATCATAGGTGTTGATCGGTTTTTTCGGTAGAGCCCGAAAACCCGGGGCCGATGGTAATCCACGTCTTAGCGCGGCTCGGTGGCCAGCGCGTTATCGACGATCACCGGGGACTCGAAAAACCGGATATCCGGCGGCACGCCATATTTCTCGGTCAGCCGGTCCCGCCACGCCTGATCATAAAACGCTTCGGCTTGCGCGCGCGTTTCCCAAAGATAGGCGCCACCGCCGACACCCGTCTCAGGATCAAACAGGTAACACTTTCTGATGAGGCCCGGCAGACCATCGTAAAGCGGTGCCGTCGTATTGAACGCTTCCGTCATGCTTTCAACGGTTGCGCCCTTTGGGGCTGGAAAGTTTACGATCACGGTAATCATGCGGGACCTCATCAATCTTCGTCAAAGGCGTGACTATAAAGAAACGCAGCCATTCTTCAAAGTCTTAGGCGACACTGTTATTTCTGCTTCGGCCGCACAGCTTTATCTGCTCGGGAATCGCCGTATTTTCACTGATTTGGGCAGGAAACGGCGATATTATAGAAACATTTAAAAAATAAAAAATAAACTGTTGGTAAAAATAGGTTCGATGTAAGTCTTATAAATAGTATCTAAATACATTTATAAAGCGCATAATTCAGCAACTACAAAAATATAATGTGATTATTGTCCACAATTGTAGTTTTTGATGATTGAAAATTAATGGACATTTTATCTGATCAATGTTTTGAGAGCAGCGACTTTACTGGCCTCGCATTAAGGAAGTATTTGTCGTCGCACGACCTTCTGCAGGAATTTGTCGACTTAGTCGTTCGAAAGACCAACAGTGAGGTGGGTTTTCTTCACTTTTATGATGACGTGAAAGGCGAACTGGACCTCAAGGTCTGGTCAGGCACGGCCCTTACCCATGGACCGGTGGCGCACAACACGCGATACCAAGCGGCGCCATCAGAAATCTGGACGAACAGCATTTCAAACCGCGCACCGGAGATAGAGAACCAATCCGAGAAAACCTGTATGGTCCGTCAGACTAAAATGACTGATTTTAAAGTCACAAATTATATCAGTTTTCCTATTCTTGCAGATAACAAAATTGTTGCCGTTCTTGGGGTTGGCAACAGACCGACCCCTTATGACGCAACGGATATAGAAAAGCTCGACGTCTATGTGAAAGTTGGCTGGCCGATAGTCACGAAACTGCTGAAGACAAAAGACGACGACGAGCATTCTCTGTCATTAGAGTTTCAGAACCAATCCCACGAGGAAGTCCTTGTGGCAATGACGCAAGCGATCGGCAAGGCGCTTGAACTGCGTGACGAATATACCAGCCACCATCAATCAAATGTTGCTTTAATCACCGCAGGTATCGCGCGGCAGCTTGGCCTGTCAGCGGAGAGATGCTTTGGCTCACTCATTCACGATATCGGGAAGATCGCTATTCCAGCGCAAATTCTCAATAAAACGGGGCCGTTGTTGAGTGCAGAGTTAGATATGGTCAGGTTACATGCAGAGTTTGGCAGAGAAATATTCAGCCATCTGCACTTGCCTTGGCCAATCGCCGATATGATCGGACAACACCATGAACGAATGGACGGGTCCGGTTACCCAAACGGGTTGAAGGGTAGAGATATTTGCCTGGAAGCCAGAATTATTGCAGTCGCCGACACCTATGATGCGATGTCCGGGGACCGGCCCTATCGTCATGCCCCCGGAAAAAATAAAGCGTTATCCACATTGATTGATGGTAGGGTCACTAGATATGACCCCTACGTTGTCGACGCTTTTGTCGAAGTCCTTAAAAATGGCACAGATATCCAAGGGCTCTACGCGTGACGCCAAAACAACTGTCATCAAGCATATTATTCGGTAATCAGACGCTATTCCGGGCCTAATTATCAGATCAACTGCCCAAGTTACGTCACATTTCACAAGATATGAATGGAAAATACGTGACCGACAAAAATCCACAACGTGACCATTCCCTTGAGGATTTGGACAAGCGCATAGAAAGTGATCGGCGCATCGCAGTTACGGCGTTCGAAGCAACGTTTTCCCAACAAGTCGTGACCGCCATTGCGGCAATAGGTGAAATTAATCAGATCGCAAATGCCAGAATACAAGCTGATACCCGTGTTGCAGCAGCGAGGATCGCATCGCATGCCGAGGTCACGTGTATCGAATTGCTTTCGACTGTAGAACTGACGGCCCTAAAGATTGATAAACTAAAAAGCGAGAATTCCAGGGAAACCAATGTTGCAAACAAAAAAATCATCACCCAATTTGTAGATGAAGCGCGATTGGAAATTGAAGATAGCTGCAATAGTTCCGTTGAAGAAATAAAAAGATATGGCGATATGGCGATTGCTCAAGTCTCCGAAAACAGCCGTACGGCGATCGAAAAGATTCAAGGGCACGTCGCCAAAGTTAAGGCGGATATCGAACAGAATGAAAAAATAGCCGTCGAAAAACTTGCGGTATCAAAAGAGGAAGAGCGAACACTCAAAAGTGCCGCCGAAGATGGCGAAGCAGCAAGGCTGAAGATTTCAAGATTTTCAGAAGAGGCCGCGAACAAGCTGACCGAAATAAGTTCAGAAGCCATTTTAAATATCAACAAATTGTCGTCGGCCGTTCTGAAAGAAATATCCAGCGTCGTTACGATAGCGGAAGCGAAAGTACTGAAAATGAAGACGGTGACGCTCTCGCGCCTAAGTGAAATATTAAACTAGGTTTTGAAGCCCTGATGCGGGCGTCAGGCTTTCGCCGCAAACTCAAAATACAATTCACGCGCACGCGTCGCGACGGGGCCGGGTTGCAGGGTGCGGTCTTCGAGGCGTGTGCAAGGGCTGACCTTAGCGTAGTTGGACACCCGTATTAACTGACCGATTTTGAGGGCGAGCGGCACTAGAGGCATGAT
>JAFMCK010000210.1 GCA_017857825.1 Rhodospirillales bacterium | reverse complement strand
CCGGCATCGCGATGGTGTATCAAGACCCTGCGGCAGCCCTGAACCCGGCAATGCGTCTGGGCGTGCAATTGGCGGAAGCGCTCACCTGTCATGAAGATCTGTCTGCAGATACGGCATGGACACGGGCGCGGGACATGTTGGTGGCGCTCCGTGTCGCAGATCCTGAGCGGATCATGAACGCTTATCCGCATCAGGTGTCGGGCGGCCAGCAACAACGGGTCGTGATCGCCATGGCGTTGTTGGCGAAGCCCGATGTGTTGTTGTTGGACGAAGCCACCACGGCTTTGGATGCCACTGTTGAGGCTGAGATCGTCGCGTTGGTCAAAAGTCTTGCGGCAAAGCTCGGTACCGCACTGGTTTTTATCTCGCACAATCTCGCATTGCTGCGCCGGACCTGTGATCGCCTCTATGTGATGCAGGACGGCTGCGTGGTAGAGAGTGGCCCGAGCGAAGATCTGTTCAAGGCCGCGCAGCATCCGTATACGCAAATGCTTTTCGCGGCAATGGTTGATATCACGGCGCCGGTGTCGGTGCGCGAGATTTCCGGCGATGTCGTCCTTGCGGGCAATCAGCTCTCAAAATCCTTCAAGACGGATCAAGGCACTGTGCATGCAGTCAAAGATGTTAGCATCAGCGTGCGTGCGGGCGAGACCGTTGCGATCGTCGGTGAGTCCGGGAGCGGCAAGACGACGCTGGCGAGGCTCTTGATCGGCCTTGAGGTAGCAGATGTTGGTACCGTGTCCCTGCACGGCAACGCGCTTGTTAATCTTGCATTGTACGCGCGCAATCCTGAAGACGTGCGTGCACTGCAGATGATCTTTCAGAATCCCTCAGAAACGCTCAACCCGAGCCGGCGTATCGGTGTGCAGTTCATGCGGGTTTTGCGTAAGTTGGGGGTCGCCCAAAGCGACGCCGATGCACGTACGCAGGTGGTAAGTCATTTGGATGCGGTACAACTGCCGTCGTCGGTCGCAGGCGCGTTGCCGCACCAATTATCGGGCGGTCAACAGCAGCGCGTCGCTATCGCGCGTGCTTTTGCCGGCAACCCCGCCGCGATCATCGCAGACGAGCCGGTGTCGGCGTTAGATGCGTCCGTGCAGGCGGTCGTGCTTGAAGTGCTTGCCGAGATGCAGCGAAATTTTGGTACCAGCGTTTTGCTGATCAGCCATGATCTCGGCATGGTGCGCCGTGTCGCAGACCGGATCGTCGTGATGTACAGGGGGCAGGTTGTCGAAGAGGGCGCCACACAAGCGGTTTTCGAGCCACCGTATCATCCATATACAGAAGCTTTGTTGTCTGCGATATCCGGCGAAACGCCGCCTGATCTGCCGACGCCGACGCTGGATCATACTCTGGCACTTGGCGGTTGCGCATTCGCGGCCCGGTGTCGGCATCGGCTTGGTGACCTCTGTGTGACCGACGCGCCACCCGTGGTCGCGTTAGCCGGCGGTCATCGTATCCGCTGCCATTTGAATTTCTCGGGTCATTCACATTAGCCGATTGATCGAAACGCCAGACTGAATACTATTTAGGTGTATTGAGGACACGGCTCAGGGGAGTCCATGTCATCCATCGTCACGCGCATCACGTTTTTGTTCTGCCCAGGCTATGCGTGCGTCAGCTTCGTTTGCGCCGGAGAACGACAGCGCGCGGCCAATTTTTTTCCGGCCAGAGGTTAAATGCATGGGATTACGTGCCTGTTGAAAGGGGCATGCGGGCGGCGCGATTTCTAAATCGACATGAATAAAGAACTAATCGCATTATTAACGTATTAACGATTTAAATCGTAGTTTCGCATCTATGAGGTTCGATGAGGCCTGAGGCCTCTGGATATATCTTCTGAGGAGATGCTTCAGTGCCGGAGACAGTTTATTCGACGGTTTACGATAAAGGCGCGGTGATTTTCAAGCAGGGGGATCATGGTCAGCATGCGCTGTTTATTGAGCGCGGCACAGTTGACGTGATCATCCAGAAAGATGGTGCGGACCTCACCATTGCGACACTTGGCGCCGGGGAAATCATTGGCGAAATGTCGATGATCGACGATGCGCCACGCTCGGCCAACGTTATTGCCACCGAAGAGACTGAGGTTATCGTTATTCAACGTTCGCGCTTTATCGCGCCGTTGACCTCAGCCGATCCGATGATGAACTTGATTTTGCGTGTCGTGCTGACGCGTTTTCGCGATGCTCAGAATCGTTATTCAGGGATCTCACGCGATCCGAACAACGAAGATAAGTCCTTAGATGAAATTCGCCGCCTAGCGTTTGAGCGCATCAATGATGAACGCGATTTGATGCAGGGGCTCGAGGCACAAGAATTTGAGATGCACTATCAGCCCTTGATCGATCTTAAAACCCGCCAGCTTGCGGGTGTCGAAGCGTTGATGCGCTGGCGCAAACCTGATGACAGCTTTGTGTCACCTGGGCATTTTATCCCGCTCGCCGAATATACCGGTATGATCGTCGAGCTTGGCCGTTTCGCGCTCGAAACCAGCCTTGCTGACCAAGTGCAGTTTGTCGACGCGTTTAAGCAGTCTTTTCCTGGTGCCAGATTGCCGTTTATGAGCACCAACGTGTCGGGTCTGCAACTCTCCGATCTGGAGGAAATTGATCGCATCGCCGAAATTATCCATAGAAGTGGCGTTGATCTTACCCAGGTGAAACTGGAAATCACCGAAACGTTGATGGTTGAAAATCCGACGCATGCGGCGGAAGCCTTGAAAAAATTGAAGGCGCTGGGCCTCTCGCTTGCAATTGACGACTTCGGAACCGGCTATTCGAGCTTGAGTTACCTGCACATGTTCCCGCTCGATACCCTGAAAATCGACCGTGCATTCGTGAATAGTATGGACGATTCGGAAAGCAGCCGACGCATCGTCCATAGTATTGTCGGTCTTGCCTCGGCGTTGGAAATGAACATTGTCGCCGAAGGGATTGAGACCGAGACGCAGGCGGATGCCCTCAAAGCGCTTGCCTGCCATTACGGCCAGGGCTGTTTCTTCGCCAAACCACAACCGGCCCAGAGCATCTTAGAATTGATCCGCGGCGGCAAAACTTGGTGAACTGTGGCGCCACTTCACACTTCCCTGACAGCGTGCGACACTCCCCGAAACCAAGGGAGGGCACACATGAAATACACACTAGGCGAAAGACAGGTTACAACCCGGGGCGACGATTATTGGATCGCACCAGGTGCACATGTGATCGGCCGCGTCACGCTCGAAGCTGGCGCCAGTATTTGGTTCGGCGCTGTGCTGCGCGGCGATAACGATCCGATCATCATCGGTGAAGGTTCGAACGTGCAGGAAAACAGCGTTCTGCACACCGATGAAGGGTGTCCGCTCACCGTCGGTGCCAACGTCACCATTGGCCATATGGCGATGCTGCACGGGTGCACGATCGGCGATAATTCGCTGATCGGAATCGGGGCGGTGATCCTCAACAACGCCAAGATTGGCAAGAATTGTATCATCGGGGCGAAGGCGCTGATCACCGAAGGAACCGTGATTCCAGACAATTCCCTGGTCGTCGGTGCACCGGGCAAGGTTATCAAAGACGTTGGTCCCGCCGGGGAAAAACAGCTGCTTCATAGTGCACAGCATTACGTCGAGCGCGCGCGCCTGTTTAAGGCCGAGATGCTTGAAGACGGCATTTAAGGGCGGGTAACTTATGCTGCCGATTGATCACTTTCTGCGCGCCGCCGTGCGCTTTCCAGATCGCACCGCGATTAAGGACGGTGACCGCGAGGTCAGATATGCGGATCTTGCGCGTCAAGTGAATGCGCTTGCCGCAGCCCTTCAAGATATCGCGCCGGCACCGCAAGGCCGGGTCGGTATCTGTGCCTATAATACGGTTGAGCATCTATTGGCTTGGCTCGCGGTGTTTGCGGCAGGGAAGACGTGGGTGCCACTCAATCCTCGCAACGGTAATGACGAGCTGAAACGGATATTTGAGGTTACGTCGCCCGAGATTGTTGTGGTCGACGCGGACTGCGCCGATAAACTCGAAGCGGGAAGCGCCTATCGGTTAACCGGCAAACCCGGTGCTGGGGATACGTCAGATACCACGATTGCAGCATTGATCGAAAAGTTCGACGGTCAAATGCCGGTTCGTCACGACGTGTCGCTGGATGACCTGCAGGCGATCAAGTTTACCGGTGGCTCTAGCGGTCAACCAAAGGGCTGCATGCAGACGTATCGTGTGTGGAACACCTGTATTACCTCCATGCTGCTGGAATTCGGTTTCAATCAAGATGACCGGAATTTGCTGGCCGCCCCGATGACTCACGGAACGAATACTTTGATCATGCCGACGTTTGCGGTCGGCGGCACCCAGGTGTTTATGGGGCCGTCAAAGCCCGAAAGCATCATTGATGCGATTGAGCGGGACCGTGTTACGACGATGTTCCTGCCGCCAACCGTGATTTATATGATGATGGATCAGCCCGGCATTGATGCGCGGGATTTTTCTTCGCTTAAACATATGATTGTCGGTGGCGCCGCAATCCGTAAAGACGAAGTGCCGCGCGCGATGAAGATTTTTAACAATGCGCTGGAAACTTGCTTTGGCCAGACAGAGGCACCGCAGATTGCGATTTGTATGCGCGCCGCCGATTGGCAAGATCCGGAAAACTGGGCGTCGACGGGGCGGGCCACCTGCAACACGCGCGTAGAGGTGATGGATGGCGATGGCAACATTCTCGCCCCCGGCGAAAGTGGCGAGATCGTGCTCAAAGGCGACTTGGTGATGCGCGGTTACCTGGATATGCCCGATAAAACTGCTGAAACCATCATTGATGGTTGGTTGCACACGGGCGATGTCGGGATCATCGATGCACGGGGGTTCGTCTATATCAAAGATCGGATCCGCGATGTGGTGATCACCGGCGGCTTCAATGTGTATCCGAGTGATGTCGAGGCTGTGCTCGGCCAGCATCCTGCGGTAACCGAGTGTGTGGTGTTCGGCATCCCCGACCGTAAATGGGGGGAGGTCGTAACGGCCGCTGTCGAAGTGCGGCCTGGTAGCAACGCGGACGCCGCCGAGATCGCGGCGTTCGTCAAAGCGCGCTTGGATTCGGTGAAAGCGCCAAAGGTCGTGCACATTGTCGACGCGCTGCCAAGGAGCCCGGTTGGCAAAGTATTGCGCCGCGAAGCCAAGGTGATGTTTGCAAATCCAGAAGGAGAGACTGCCGCATGAGTGCTTCTAAACGCGATGCGCCGACAACCCGGTTGGCGACGCATAGCAACGAAGAGTTGTATTACCGGGATGACGGCCTGGTCGCAGACTTAATGGGCAAGGTATCGTTCACCGAAATGATGTTCCGCCACATTATGGGGCGCACACCAAAGGCCGGCGAGGTGGTGATTTTGGATGCCGTCCTGGTGACGCTGATGGAGCACGGCCTGACGCCGAGCGCAATCGCGACACGGCTGACCTATCATTCAGCACCTGAGGCATTGCAGGCAGCGGTGTCGGCGGGCTTGCTTAACGTCGGCTCGCAATTCGTCGGCACCATGGAAAATGCGGCGATGTTGTTGACGCGATTGCTGGGTGATCCTGAGAATTTTGAG
>JAFMCK010000209.1 GCA_017857825.1 Rhodospirillales bacterium | reverse complement strand
GCATTGCCGCCGCCGCGCAGCACCTCTGCCGCTGCGTCCGCCGTTGCCGTATGGCCCGCAGCCACACCGGCACGGTATCCGCCCAAGGGGTTTTCAGCCGTCATAGTCTGCGTTTAAACAGTGCGATTTAATCAACGGCAAGACAGAATTGAACATTCCGGCCTGATTTAAACCCGCGCGGCGTCCCATTATCACGCTCTCAGGTTGACTCTCAGGGGGTAAGGTGATTCCCTCACGATTATCTTGTGCAGTGCGAAGGTTTTTACTCATGGGCGTTGCCCCACGCGGTTCTTTTTTGATGCTAGGCATCGTCGTTTTGGTCGCGCAGCTAATGGCTGTGCCGTCGGCACGGGCGGAAAACATTACCGTCAATGCGGTGTCGTTCTTTGATATTCCAAAGGACACCCCCTTGCTCGTGGAAACATTCAACGATTCTGAACAGAACATGGCCTTAAAACAGCGGTTCGAGACGGAATTGAAGGCGCAAGGCTACGAAATTTCGAGCAACGCGCGGCTTATCCTCAGCTTTGACGTCACCGACGAGTCCGGCACCTGGACTGGCGGCGGGCCGAATCGCCTGATTGAATTGAAGAATCGCGACGATCACACCGGCACTGATGCGCCGAACGTGCGCCTCAATATTTTCGACAGCAACCGGGGCGGCTTGTTGAACCCGAAGCGTGATCCCGGCATCACCGAGGTCGCACCGAGCCAGTTGCGCATCGACGTCAGCATCGAAGACCGCGACAACGGACGTCGGCTGTGGCAAGGCTGGAGCATGGCCAACTTTTCCGCTGCCAACGACACCGCCTTGCAGCGCGCGCTGGTCAAACCGATTATCGACAACATCGGTAAAACTGTGCGCGATGAGACAATCCCCCTCAAGTGACCCCGAAAGAATGATCCAATACCGCTGCGCCTTGCCCTAGGCGCGCAAAACCGCTACGAAACGAGCGCTTTTCTGCGCCCCTTTTCGATGTTTTTCGGGCGCTGCGCGCTGGAACGGGTTTCTATGGCTGACATCGACGAAAAAGCGTTACTGCCTGCGGGTCTTTCTGACGGGCTTCCACCGGACGCCGCCTTTGAGGCCGACGTCCGCGAACGCTTGGTCGCGGCGTTCATCGCCCGCGCCTTTGAACGTGTCTCGCCGCCATTGGTCGAATTCGAAGACAACCTATTGAACGGCACCGGCGCCGCCATGGCATCGCAGACGTTCCGGCTGATGGACCCGGTCTCGCAACGCATGATGGGGCTACGCGCCGACATCACCCCACAGGTCGCGCGCTTGGCGACAACGCGCCTGGCCCACGCCTCCAGGCCGCTGCGCCTGTGTTATGCCGGCGAAGTGCTGCGCGTGCGCGGCTCGCAACTCCGCCCTGAGCGGCAATTTACCCAAGCCGGGGCCGAGCTGATCGGTGCCGCCGACGCCGGCGCCGACGCCGAAGTGATCCTCATGGCCACCGCCGCCCTTGCCGCCGTCGGCATTGATGACATCAAAGTCGATCTTTGCCAGCCGATGCTGGTGCCGCTGGTGATGGCCGATCTCGGCATCGACGGCGAGGACGCCGCCGGCATTCGTGCCGCGCTGGACAGCAAAGACGCCGCCGAAGTCACCGCCCTTTCCGCCCCCTTGGGCGATGCGGCCCGCGATCTGCTCGGCGCCCTGCTGAAAGCCAGCGGCCCGGCCGAGACCGTGTCCGGCAAACTCGCCGCGCTACAGCTCGGTCCCGCCGCCGCAGATGCCCGCGATCAGTTGTTGCGCACCCTGGACTTGGTCAGCGCTGCCGACCCGGCTTTGGACATCACCTTGGACGCCGTCGAGAACCGCGGCTTTGAATATCATACCGGCGTCACTTTCACCTTGTTCGCCCAGGGCGTGCGGGGTGAACTGGGCACCGGCGGGCGCTATCTCGCCGGACAAGGCGGACAGGCCAATGAAGACGGCGAACCGGCGACGGGCGTGACACTGTTTTTAGACAGCGTGTTGCGCGCCCTCAAAGCGCCGGCGCCGTCGCCGAAAGTTTATCTACCGGCCGGCACACCTAGCACCGACGTTGCGATTCTGCATGGCCAAGGGTTTCGGACGCTACAAGGTTTCGACGGTGTCGATGCCAAGACAGAGGCCACCCGGCTTGGGTGTAGCCACTTATTTGACGGGGCTGAGGCACGACCGCTCAGCGGAAACGACTAACGCGGGAGAGAACGCGCAATGGCGAACGTAGTTGTCGTCGGCTCACAATGGGGCGATGAAGGTAAAGGTAAGATCGTCGACTGGCTGTCGGAACGTGCTGATGTCGTGGTGCGCTTTCAGGGCGGGCACAACGCCGGACACACACTGGTCATAGACGGGGTCACCTACAAACTGAGCCTGTTGCCGTCGGGCATCGTCCGCAAGGGCAAACTGTCGATGATCGGCAACGGCGTGATCTTGGATCCGTGGGCGCTGATGAGCGAGATTGAAAACATCCGCAAGCTCGGCGTCGAAGTTGGCCCGGAAAACCTGCGCATCGCCGAAAATGCCGCGTTGATTTTGCCGCTGCACCGCAACCTCGACCAAGCCCGCGAGATCGCCCTCGGCAAAGCCAAAATCGGCACCACCGGGCGCGGCATCGGGCCTGCATACGAAGATAAAACCGCACGTCGCGCCATTCGCGTCGGCGATCTGGCCGACCCGGAAATATTGGCGGAAAAAGTCGACGCCCTGCTGTTCCACCACAACGCGCTGCTGCGCGGCCTCGGCATGCCCGAAGTCGACGGCGCCGCGCTGGTGGATGAATTGAACGAGATGGCGCCGCGCCTGTTGCCGTATGCCAGCACCGTCTGGAACGACCTCAACAACATGCGCCGCAAGGGCAAACGCATTTTGTTCGAAGGCGCACAGGGCACCATGCTCGACGTTGACCATGGCACCTATCCGTTCGTCACCTCGTCCAATACGGTCGCCGGCCAAGCCGCCATCGGCAGCGGCCAAGGCCCCGGCGCCATCGACTTTGTACTCGGCATCACCAAGGCGTATACGACCCGCGTCGGCTCGGGTCCGTTCCCGACCGAATTGTTCGATGGCGTCGGCCAAGGTCTGGGCGAGCGGGGTCGTGAATTCGGCACCGTGACCGGGCGCGCACGCCGCTGCGGCTGGTTCGATGCGGTGCTGGTGCGCCAGGCCGTGATCGTCAACGGCATCAACGGCATCGCGCTGACCAAGCTCGATGTGTTGGACGGCATGAAAGAACTCAACGTCTGCGTCGGCTATGAAATTGACGGTGAAAAGTTTGATCACCTGCCTGCCTCCACCGTGCGCCAAGCCCGCGTTAAGCCGATCTATGAAACCATGGAAGGCTGGCAGGAAAGCACGCAAGGCGCGCGCTCGTGGGCCGATCTGCCGGCGACCGCAATCAAGTACATCCGTCGCATCGAAGAACTGATCGAAGCCCCCGTGACCCTGCTGTCGACCAGCCCCGAACGTGACGACACGATCTTGGTGCACGACCCGTTCGAGGACTAGGCGGCCGCCGCAAAGCCGCTGATATCCTCGGGTTGCGGGCTTTTTATTGACACTCGGCTAAGTTTAACTTAAGGTATCATCAAGTCTCGGGGAGGAGTGCGTCTTCTCCCCGAGCTTTTTTTGTGTCCGCATTCTTGCGCGACATCCCAAAAGGCCCCGCCCATCGGCGGGGCCTTTTTTGCGTTCGGGGCCCGGCGTTGCCGGGTCCGGCGCCGTCCTCTCTCAACATCTCATCCACAGGAGGTTCCCATGGGATCCACGAACAACACCGCATCACAAGGCGTCGCCGACGCCGCACAAGCTGCACGCGGCAACACCACAAGCATCGACACCACGCCCGCCCCCGCAGCCCCACCGTCGCCATCTGCCCTCTCGGGTTCGGTCGGCATCAATGCACAAAACAGTCCGGACGATGTTTGGCAGGTCTCCAGCGGGCTCGCGGCCAACGGCTATTTAGACGCCCCGACCCGCGACGCCACGCCTGAGATGCAGTCTAAAATCATCACCGCCCAGCAGGACATGGGCGACCTGAAGCCGGACGGTCTCGTCAACCCGGGCGGCCCGACAGAAACACGCTTTCAGCAGTTGGCCGGCCAAGGCTTTATGAAGACACCATCTCAGAAAACCGCATTCGGCAAATCACCCGCCGCCACACCGAACCCGAGCGACGTCAAAGACGGCACCACCGCCAAAGCCTTCGCCCGCATGCAGCAAAATAAGCAAGATGCCGCGCGCGCCGAGGCCAGCCAAGATCGTCAGCGCCAAGACGCACAAATCGCCGACACCATCAAAGCTGCCAAGGCCGACCAAAAAGCCGCCACCATGATGGCGCAAATTCAATCCGCCGCCGCCAAACCAGAGTCCCTTCTCCCCCATAAAAATACTTTGCGAGAAGGACAAGATGAGGGGCTTCGCAGCCCCAAAAAAGCACCCGACATCGGTGCCGAGGCCTTCCAATCCAACCAGCGCTCGGCGGCGTTCGTAAAATCGCGCAACACCCTCGGCGATTTGCCGAAGTTCACCGCCGACGCCATCAACAGCGGCGACGAGGGTGACGGCGAAAAGGCGATTCACGAAGTCAGCAATCTGATCCACCAAGTCGCCGAAACCGACCCGGCCAAAGCACAAGACCTACTCCACCGCACCCGCGACGGACTTACGCCGGAGAGGCGGGATATGTTTGAGCGCGTCTATGATCCAAGCCGCAACTCAGACATCAAAATCCGGCTACGACCCGCAACCGGCGATACGGGGGTCTTCCAAACAAAAGAATACGATCCCGAACGCGACGGCCCCAACGGTCAACACCAAATCAACTTGCTAAATGCAGATGCCAAACCCGAGTCCCCCAACGCGAGGGGTGCGGATGACCCAGAAGATATCTGGCACATGCCAGAAAAGCCTATGGCCGAAGATGGGGCGGCACATGTGCCAGCAAAAATAAATGAAATGAACAATGATCAGTCAGTTACTGATGTACCGAAAAAACCGGATGCAACTGTTGATGATTACCAAAGGAATGAGAAACCGGAACTTCAACACGACAGTGGTTTAACTGAGCTTAAAGTCCGAGGCCCACTAAAAATTAATGGCAATAGTGTTTCGATGGGAACCGATGGCATTGATTACGAGGTATATTGGTATCCGCTCGATAAAGACGGTAATGTCACGCCAATACTTACAGACCCGAACAAACCGCAGCAAAAATATGTCGCACCGGTATTTCTTGGCCAGTCGCCATCAAATCTTCATCAACCGCCGTTCGACAACCCAAATGGGTTTCTGGTGAAAGTTCGAATTCCACCACAACCAACGCGAAACAATGCGTCACTGGGTACGCACTTGGATATTTACACGACAAATGATTCTGAATTGATAAAATGACGCATGATCAGTGTTCGTAAAAGAATCCAATTCACCTGCCGGCGAGTGTTTACAATACTCGTCGGCGCAATTTGTACGTTCTTGATATCGATTTGCAGCGTATCAAGCGACGCCAAAGAACCAGAGATCAGCGAACAAGATCTATTCTTTGGATTTTATCACATGCTTGTGTCCCTCCACGTGGTGTACGAAGCGCCCATGGGGGCGTTGGGCATAG
>JAFMCK010000208.1 GCA_017857825.1 Rhodospirillales bacterium | reverse complement strand
AATCGATGCGGTGATCGTACCGTAGCTGGCAAAGATCCTGTCTGCGCCAATCGCGGTCATGTAGGCGCCGCTCGTCGCGATGCCGCCCATTACGGCGACAACGGGCTTTTGATTAGCGATACGGCGCAACGCACTGTACATCGCCTCGCCCCCATCAAACGTACCGCCGGGGCTGGCGATATCGACGATCAAGGCCTTCGCGCTGGTGTCATCCGCAATTTGGTCAAGCAGATCAATCATGTCGGTATCGGCGACGATGACTCCGTCAATGCTGACCCGGGCCACGTGGTCATCGCCATCAAGGCCGCTAAATCCATTTCGCTCGCCGAACAATAACACGACCGCCAGCGTAAAACCGATAACCGCCAAAAGGCGCCACACCGTCAAGTGACGCCGCAAACGACGAATGGCCATCAATGCATCACTGTCGAGACGTGAGCCCATAACGTTCTCCGTGATCTAAGTAAGAATAGGCACCAAAGACAAAACGGGCGGCTCCATAAGCCGCCCGTCTGTCACAGACTATATTAGTCTTCAGTCTTATCGCCGTCGGCAGCAGCATCGTCGGCTGCAGCTTCAGCATCATCCGCTTTCGCGGCTTTCTTTTTGGCAGGTGCCTTTTTCGGCTTTTCTTCGGCTGCCGGCTCTTCGGCTGCTTCTTGGGTGCCGGCAAGTGCCGCGCCCAAAATATCGCCGAGCGTTGCGCCGGAGTCGGTCGAACCGTATTCGGCCATCGCCTTCTTCTCGTCTTCGACTTCGCGAGCTTTGATCGAAAGCGTCAGCTTGCGCCCCGACTTGTCGACCTGCGTCACTTTTGCGTCGACTTTTTCGCCGGCGGCGAAACGGTCAGGACGCTGTTCCGAACGGTCACGCGACAGGTCACCCTTACGGATGAAGCCCGGGATCGAGTCATTGACCATGACCTCGATGCCGTTGTCGGTGATTTGCGTAACCGTGCAGGTCACGACCGCGCCCTTTTTGACGCCGTCCATGGCACCGCCGATAGGATCGCCGGTCAGTTGCTTAACGCCGAGCGAGATACGCTCTTTCTCGACATCCACATCCAACACCTTGGCTTTAACCATGTCGCCTTTGGTGTAGGCAGCCAATGCTTCTTCGCCCGACTGATCCCAGCTGAGGTCGGACAAGTGCGCCATACCGTCGATCTCGCCGTCCAAACCAATGAACAGGCCGAACTCGGTGATGTTGCGCACTTCGCCTTCGACTTCCGAGCCGATTGGGTGATGTGCCAGGAAGTCAGACCATGGGTTTTCCATGCACTGCTTGAGCCCAAGCGAAATACGACGCTTGTCGGGATCGGTGTCGAGCACCATGACTTCGACCTCTTGCGAGGTGGAAACGATTTTACCTGGATGCACGTTTTTCTTGGTCCAGCTCATTTCAGAGACGTGTACCAAACCTTCGACGCCGGCTTCGAGTTCAACGAAAGCGCCATAATCGGTGATGTTGGTAACGCGACCTTTGAGCTTCGCACCGTTCGGGTACTTGCCTTCGACGCCTTCCCAAGGATCGGACTCGAGCTGCTTCATACCCAGCGAGATACGCTGCGTTTCAGCATTGAAGCGGATCACTTGGACTTTCACCGTCTCGCCGACCTGCAAGGCCTCGGATGGGTGGTTGATGCGCTTCCATGCGATGTCGGTGACGTGCAACAGACCGTCCACGCCGCCCAGGTCCACGAACGCACCGTAATCGGTGATGTTCTTGACCACGCCTTCGAGGATCTGACCCTCTTCGAGGTTCTGCATCAGTTCCGAACGCGCTTCCGAACGGGTCTCTTCGAGGACCGCACGACGCGACACGACGATGTTGTTGCGCGCCTGGTCCATCTTGAGGATTTGGAACGGCTGCGGGGTGCCCATCAGCGGCGAGATATCGCGCACAGGGCGGATGTCGACCTGGCTGCCCGGCAAGAAGGCTACGGCGCCGGAAAGATCGACGATGAAACCGCCTTTGACACGACCAAAGATCACGCCGTTGACGCGCTCTTGCTTGTTGAAGGCTTTCTCCAACTCGGCCCATGCCTCTTCACGGCGGGCTTTTTCACGGCTCAACCGGATCACACCGTCGCGATCTTCATAGCGTTCGACGAACACATCGACTTCGTCGCCCGGCTTGATTGCGAGGTCCTGACCTGGGTTGCCAAATTCTTTAACCGGCACGCGGCCTTCGGATTTGAGGCCTACGTCGACAACGACGGAATCGCCGTCAATCGAGATCACCGTGCCTTTTAAGACGCGGCCTTCAAAGCCGTCATCTTCTGCGCCAAGTTGTTCGTCCAACATGGCGGCGAAATCTTCTGTAATCTTCGGGGCTTCTTCTACTGCTGCTTTAGCCATTATCAAGTCTATCCTTTATTTACGTTCCTGGCCGGCTGGTTGGTTCCAGCGGTCTTGAAACACTCGGTTTACCCATGCCCCGTTTCGGCGCATGAGCGGTTCAATTTGCCGTCCTTTCGCGGACGATCTGATCATTGGGAAAAGCTTAAGGCCGCTTGGCGCGCACCGTTTCCAAAGCTTTTTCGAACGCGGCATCCGCGTCCAGCGCTGAGGTATCGATGATCACCGCGTCGTCGGCCGGCTTGAGGGGTGCAACGGACCGGGATTGATCCCGAGCGTCACGCTCCTTCATCTCTTCCAAAACGCGCGCGTATATAGCGTTCTGGCCACCATCTTGCAACTCTTTATGGCGGCGGCGGGCGCGTTCCTCGGCGGACGCGGTGATGAAAAGCTTCACATCCGCATCCGGACACACCACCGTGCCGACATCGCGCCCGTCCAAAACCGCACCAAGCTTACCATCCGGGGGCGTCTTTGCAAAATCACGCTGAAAGTCCAATAACGCCGCCCGAACACCCGGAATCGCCGAAACTTTCGACGCCGCCTGCCCAACCGCTTCATCGCGCAGACCGTCCGCCAACAGATCTGCCGGCTGCAGTTGGCGGGCGGCTTCGGTGCAAGCCGCCTCATCGCCCATGTCGATGCCAAGATCTAACACCTTCTTTGCGGTCGCGCGGTAGATCGCCCCGGTATCCAAATGGGCAAAATCAAAGGTCTCGGCCAAATGCCGCGCCAAGGTGCCTTTTCCGGCCGCTGCGGGGCCATCGATGGCGATAATCATGTGTTGGTCTCTCCGATCTGCGTGCCGAGGCCGTTCATCAAGTCAACAAAGCCCGGGAAACTGGTGCCGATGGCATCGGCATCGTCGATCACCACCGGATTTTCGGTGACGCAGCCCAACACTAGGAAACTCATCGCAATGCGGTGGTCCAAATCGACGGCGATCTCGGCACCGCCCTTTGGAGGTCCGGCCAAGCCGTCGACTTCCATCCAGTCTTCGCCGCTGCGCACGACCACGCCGCACGCGGTCAGCCCATCGACCATCGCCGCCAGACGATCTGATTCCTTGACCCGAAGTTCGCCGATGCCGGTCATCCGTGTGGTGCCGGTGGCAAGGGCGGCGGCGACCGAGAGCACCGGATATTCATCGATCATCGAGGCGGCCCGCGCCGGCGGCACATCAATGCCCGAAAGCGCACTGGTCTTGGCCACCAAATCGCCGACCGGCTCGCCACCTTCGGTACGGCGGTTTTCGATAGTGATGTCGGCGCCCATATCGATCAGCGTTTCGACAAGGCCCGCCCGCAGCGGATTAAGCCCGACGGCTTCGATGCGAACCTCGCTGTCCGGCACCAAAAGCGCGGCCACCAGCGGGAACGCGGCGGACGAAATATCCGCGGGCACCAAAATGTCTGCGGCTTTCAACTCAGGCTGGCCGATCAGGCGCACCGAAACGCCGCCGTCCGGCAGCGGTTCCGTGATCACTTCGGCGCCGAAATGGCGCAGCATATTTTCGGTGTGGTCCCGGGTCGCCACATGCTGGATCACCGAGGTTTCGCCCGGTGTGTTGAGCCCGGCCAGCAACACAGCCGACTTGACCTGCGCCGACGCCACCGTCATCTCTGCTGCGACCGGGACTGGATCGGCGGCGCCTTCAACGGTGATCGGCAAAAGCCCGCCGTCGCGCGCCGTAAAACGGGTCCCAAACGCCCGCAGCGGCCCCATCACACGTTCCATCGGGCGTCGCGACAACGACGCATCGCCGGTGAATACACAGGTAATCGGATGCGTCGCCACCAAGCCCATCAGCAACCGCACGCCGGTACCGGCATTGCCCATGTCGATCACGCCAGACGGCGTTTGCAAGGCACCGATGCCGCGCCCGGCCACAGTCCACGTACCGTCGTCATGGCGGGTGACCTCGGCGCCCAATGCCCGCATCGCGGCTGCGGTCGCCAGCACGTCGGCGCCTTCCAGCAAACCGGTGATCCGGGTTTCGCCGACCGCCAACGCGCCCAGCATCAACGAGCGATGCGAGACCGATTTATCACCCGGTACGCGGATCGATCCACGAAGGCTTTTTGCCGCTTGGGCGCGAAGTGCAGGCACGCGTTTTTCCTCTTAAACTGTTGCTGAACGGGGCATCGTTGAACCCGTCCGATGATTTCGATGAGGGCCATAGCATGAAGTTATCATGTGTGCGAGCCTAAGACATCGTCGGGCTCGGCATTTTTGACTTTGACAGCGGACAAGGATCATGGCAAATGCCGCAAAACCCCGGCGTTTTATTGAAGTAGCAGAAGTAGTAGGAGTCAAAACGTGGCGAAACCTGATTTGGGAAAAAAGTTAACGTGCCCGAGCTGCGGCGCACGTTTTTACGACCTACACAAATCCCCGGCAACGTGCCCTAAGTGCGAGGCCGAGGTCGAAGTGCAACCGTTGCTGAAGCCGAAGCGTTCGGCACCGGAACCGGTGAAACCGAAAAAGCCGGTCCCGGTTGTGAAAAAGGTCGACGATGACGACGATGATGATGATCTGGATATCGACGACGATGCAGATGATCTCGACATTGACGACGATGATGATCTGATCGAAGACACCTCCGACCTGGAAGACGATGACGACGAAGACGTCGCCGAAGTAAAAGAACACATCGAAGTCGACACCGACACCGACCGTTAACCGCGACGGCAGAGGATTACACCGGGGCCGGCGGCACTTTTCGCTTGCTAGCCCCGGGTGGCCTCCGTATCTTCCGCCGCGATCACAAGATTACAGCCACCGTCGCCCCCAAAGCGACACCGCCGTGGCAAAATACTCTTTGGGGCCATAGCTCAGTTGGGAGAGCGCTACAATGGCATTGTAGAGGTCGTCGGTTCGATTCCGTCTGGCTCCACCAATAATTTCAAGGGCTTAGCAGTTAATTCCGCTAAGCCCTTTTTATTCACCCCACTAAATCCCCACAAACTCATCACTTTAAAGCTCGGCTGTCAGGTGTGAACCTGTGAAGGCTGTGAAGGTAGATTCGCTGAAACTACTATTTATCTATGGGGCAGGCAGGGGGATAGGGGTGTCACTGTATATGTTTCACAGGCGCTGAAAATTACTCGGAGAAATTCTTAGGTCTGTAATTCCAGATCTTGCTGGTCTGGTATTTGTGATTGGTTTTGTACAAATGTCGCGTCACCATGCCACATGCAACTGCACAATTAGATTAGGGGCTGACATAGATAAGCTCGAAGTATTCATATTTTTACCCATTCGACTAGG
>JAFMCK010000207.1 GCA_017857825.1 Rhodospirillales bacterium | reverse complement strand
ACGTCGTGCGCCTTACGCACGGCGCCGATTTAGCCTTGCCCACTTATGCCACCATCGACAGCGCCGGCATGGATTTAATGAGTGCAGAGCCGGGCGATGTAACCTTAGAACCCGGCGCCCGCGCGATGATCGCGACCGGCCTTGCCATGCAGCTGCCGTCCGGTTTTGAAGCGCAAATCAGGCCACGCTCAGGTTTAGCCGCAAAGCACGGTATTACGGTGCTGAACAGCCCCGGCACCATCGATGCCGATTACCGGGGCGAGGTCAAAGTGATCCTGATCAATTTGGGCGACGCGCCGGTGACGCTGGCACGTGGCGAGCGGATTGCACAAATGGTGATCGCACCGGTTACGCAAGCCACATGGCAGGAAGTTTCGACACTAGAAGATACGGCCCGCGGCGCCGGGGGTTTTGGCTCGACCGGCACAAAGGGCTAAAGGGGGGGGGAAGCGTGTTACGAATCACTAAAAAAATGCTGTTCGCGATAGAGGCCGTGCTCGATATTGCCTATCATGCCGGTGCTGAACCGGTACAAAGTCGCGAGATCACGCGCCGCCAGGGCATTCCGCAACGCTATCTTGAGCAAGCATTGCAACATTTGGTCCGCGACGACATTTTGGTTGGTGTGCGCGGCCCACGCGGTGGCTATCGGCTGGCCCGAGAACGCCGCCGCATCACGGTCGGCGATATTGTCCGCTCGGTGCGCAAAATGGAAACCGCCGACGACCCACTGCAGACTGAGCAAGGCTCCGACCTCGGCCAAAAAGTGGTGCGCCCGCTTTGGAACGAGGTGCAAGAAGACGTGATGGAGCGATTAGATGCCACCAGCATCGATGATCTCTGTCAAAACGCGAACAAAGTCGGCATCGAAAGCGAAGGCCGGCAGAATTTAGACTTCATCATCTGACCCAACGAAAAAAGAGTTGAGGAAAACCCAAATGACCGACACCCCCATGGACCAAGATTTTCGTGGCCGCATTTATGAGAACATCACCGACACCATCGGCCAGACACCCTTGGTACGGTTGTCGCGCTTGATGAAGGATGCGGGCGTGACCGGCAACATTCTCGGCAAATGCGAATACTTTAACCCGCTGGCCAGTGTCAAAGACCGTATCGGTCTTGCGATGATCGAAGCGGCGGAACGCGACGGGCGCATCAAAGAAGGCGCGACCTTAATCGAACCAACGTCGGGCAATACCGGCATTGCATTGGCGTTTGTATGCGCCGCCAAAGGGTATCGGCTGATCTTGACCATGCCGGAAAGCATGTCGATTGAGCGCCGCAAGATGCTGCGCTTGTTCGATGCGGAAATCGTTTTGACGCCGGCACCGCTTGGCATGCGGGGGGCGATTGAGCGTGCCGAAGAACTGCTCAAAGAAACCCCGGGCGCGATGATGCTGCAGCAGTTTGAAAACCCGGCCAACCCGGAAATTCATCGCCGCACGACGGCCGAAGAAATTTGGCGCGACACCGGCGGCAAGGTAGATGTGCTGATTTCAGGCGTTGGTACCGGCGGCACCATCACCGGCTGCGGCGAGGTTCTTAAGCAGCGCAATCCGGACGTCAAAATCATCGCCGTCGAGCCCGAAGACAGCCCAATTCTGTCGGGGGGTGCCCCTGGCCCGCATAAAATCCAAGGCATCGGCGCCGGCTTTGTCCCGGCCATTTTGGATCGCGGCTTGATCGATGAAGTGCTGCAGATCGGCAACGAAACTGCATTCGCCATGGCCCGCAAAGCGGCCCGCATGGAAGGCTTGGCGGTCGGCATCTCATCAGGGGCCGCCCTTGCTGCCGCTGTCGAAGTCGCGGAACGCCCGGACATGGCTGGCAAAAATATCGTCGTCATCTTACCGTCGTTCGCGGAACGCTATTTGTCGACCGCACTGTTCGAGGGTCTCGACTGAGTATGACCGATTTTACCGACGCCGAGGTTGAGCGCTACGCACGGCATATCTTGCTGAAAGAGGTCGGCGGCGTCGGTCAACGCAAACTCATGGATGCGAAGGTGTTGGTCGTCGGCGCCGGTGGGCTGGGCTCACCGGCAGCGCTGTATCTGGCCGCCGCCGGAATCGGCACGATTGGCATTATCGATGCCGACACCGTCGACCTTTCCAACCTGCAACGCCAGATCGCGCACACTACGGATCGTATCGGCATGTCCAAGGTCGAAAGTGCCGCTCAAGCGATCCACGGCATCAACCCAGGCGTCAACGTGGTGGCGATGAACAAGCGCTTTGATGCATCAAACGCGCTCGACATCATCAAAGACTACGATATTGTCGCCGATGGCTCGGACAATTTCGAGACCCGGTTCCTGATCAACGATGCCTGCTATTTCGCAGAGAAACCGTTGGTGTCAGCTGCGATCCTGCGCTTCGACGGGCAACTCGGCACGTATAAGGCGTATGCACCCAATGAAGACGGCGGGCATGGGCCTTGTTATCGGTGCATCTTCCGTGAAGCGCCGCCGCCAGGCCAAATCCCAAGCTGCGCTGAAGCCGGCGTGATGGGGGCGATGTGCGGCGTGATGGGCTCGTTGCAAACCACGGAAGTGCTGAAAGAAATTATGGGGATCGGCGAAAGTTTATCTGGCTCGTTGATGGTGATCGACGGCTTATCGACCGAGTTCCGCAAGATTAAGGTCAAAGCGGATCCGGGTTGCCCGTTATGCGGCGAAAACCCGTCAATCACCGATCTTTCGAGCCATATGGATTCAGCAGGCACAACATGCGCTGCTGCGCATGGCTGATAAACTAACCATGAAAAAACTCTCGCTTGTCGTTGCCTCGCCATATTTTGAAAAAGTGCATTACGCGTTTGTGATGGCCACCGGGGCCGCCGCCATCGGCGTGCCGGTGACGATGTTTTTCACCATGGGTGCCTGCCCGGCGATTTTGAAAAACCCGGACTGGCGGACGCTGCCATCTGAAAAACCTGACACGACGGCAACGGCGCGGGACCAAGCGTTCACCGCAAACGGCGTCGCCGGCATGGACGAATTAATTGATAGCGCGGCTGAGCTCGGCATCGTATTTATGATCTGCGAAATGGGTCTGCGCGCTGAGGCCTTAGAAGATGCCCCATTGCGCAGCGGCCTCAAGGCGGAGCACACCGGCGTCGTGACTTTCTTTCATGATGCCGGTCTGACGGGACCCGCAGACGGCAGCCATATCATCTACATTTAAGGCTGCACCCACGGTAGACCGCGCACTTTCCAGCCGCCCACCGTGCCGCGATGCCCGTCTTCACTGCAGTCCCCTTCAAAGCCTTCTGTCACGTTATAGCAGCGCCCGTAGCCTAACGTCGCCATCGCCGTTGCGGCTGCGACGGAGCGCACGCCGGAACGGCATAAAAACAATATCGGCACATCTTCCGAGGGCGCCACTTCTTTAACGGCTTCTTCGAAGTGCGGATTACGCCGCATGTCTGGAAAGAGCTTCCAAGAAATCCGATGTACGGGCTTTTTCAGGGTCGAGAGATCGGGGGAGCCAACGTACGCGAACTCTGCATCGGTGCGCACATCAATCAACACGGCATCAGACTCGTCGGTCAACATCGACCACGCCTCAGTCGGTGAGATGTCGCCTGCGTAATCAATATCGCTCATCATTTATCCTCATCAAGATGGCGGATCATATCGTCTACGTCGGTAAACTTTTGGCGCGGTGCCGGCGCACTGGCGCGTCCTGCCTCTGCCGCGTCGATCCGCTTCCAATCGGCAAAACTGACCACACGCACCCCTCGCTCGGCAAGGGCCTTATCGAGTGCTGAACGACCTGGCTTGCTGCCACCGCCTTGGAAGTCTCGCATGATGTGCTCGGCGACATCGGTGGCGTCGGGTCTGCTCGATGAAATGACGCCTTCTGGCCCCCGCATGATCCAACCCACCGCATAGATACCTTTGTCGATCCGCCCCTGTTCATTCGGGATGACGCCGCGCTTGTCATCGAACGGCAACCCAGGGATAGGATCAGCCCGGTAGCCGATGGCGGAAACAATCAGCCCGCATGGGATATCATCGACGACACCGGTGCCGACCGCGCGTCCATCTTCAAGCCGGGTTCGTTCGACTCTGACCCCCTGTACATGCGTATCACCAAGTATTTCCAAAGGGCTCGCAAAGAAACGAAAATGCAGACGCTTTGATGCCAGAGCCGGGTCCATCTCGGCGAAGGCATGAAAAGTCTCGATATTTTTTTCGGCCAGTCGGCGGTCGCGACCTTCAAGATCAGCTGGGATCGCCTGCGCAAGATCCGCCGGATCGACGATGGGCACGCACTCGGTGAGGTCAAGAAGCTCACGCAACTCGACATTTGTGAACTTCGCTTGCGCCGGGCCACGCCGACCCAGGATATAGACATCAGTGATCGGCGAGGCATCCAAGGGCGTGCGCGCATAGCCCGGAATATCGGTGCGTGCCCGTCCTGCGGGTGAGCGCACTAAAACCCGCGCAACATCCAAGGCGACATTGCCGCTCCCGATCACCACAGCAGCGTTGATCTTGAGATTCGGATCAATGTCGGCAAAATCCGGATGGCCATTGTACCATCCGACAAACGCGGCGGAGCCAAAAACGCCATCTTTGTCCGCACCCGGAATCGTCAGCTTTCGATCTGATGGGGCGCCGACCGCCAAGATCACCGCGTCATACATCCCTCGCAGATCGTCAATGGTAATATCTTTGCCGACGTTAACATTACCGAAAAATTGAAGCCGTATGTCGTTGCCGATTTTTTCGAATTTCCGAGCAACACCTTTGGTCGGCTGATGGTCGGGGGCAACACCGCCACGCACCAACCCAAACGGCGTCGGCAGGAGTTCGAGGATATCGATCTCGATATCCAAACCGGTATTCAGCAAGGCATCGGCGGCATAGAATCCGGCAGGGCCCGATCCGATGATCGCCACCGAGATCACCATGTTCTCCCCCTCTCGGCTACGCGACCGAGTCTACTCGACGGTCCACGTATGCCCGTGATGCAGCAGATCTTTAAGATCGGCGCCGCCGGCGCGGTTCTTGGCCTCGGCCTTCAAATGCGCCATGCCTTCATCGTAACTGGGTTTCGGGTCGCAGTATATGACGCCGATGGCGACCGGCAGAACATCGTCTTGCATCGCTGCCAGCATGCCGGCCAAAACGGGGTTGGTCTCGTCATGCACCAACACCCCTGCCGCCGCCGGACCGTCCGACCCGACATCAACGACCTTGAGCTGCAACGTCGCGCTATCCAAGGCCAGGCCCTTGTTGCCGTCAGCGCCAAACACCAACGGAGCGCCATGGGTGCACACCACCTGGCGTTCCGCTGCAACACTTTTCTCGGTGACGTTCGCGAATACACCATCGTTATAAACGATGCAGTTCTGCAAAATCTCGACAAAGCTCGCACCCTTATGCGCATGTGCGCGCTTGAAGATGTCAGGCAAGACTTTTTGTTGATTATCGATTCCGCGCGCAATGAATCTGGCGCCGGCACCCATAGCATACACGCACGCCGAAACCGGACTATCAATGGAGCCGAGCGGCGTCGATGGTGAACGTGTGCCAGCCCGCGACGTCGGCGAGGCTTGGCCTTTGGTCAGGCCGTAGATTTCGTTATTGAACAGCAACACCTGCACATCGACGTTGCGCCGGATGACATGCATCAAATGGTTACCGCCGATTGACAGCATATCGCCGTCGCCCCCGACT
>JAFMCK010000206.1 GCA_017857825.1 Rhodospirillales bacterium | reverse complement strand
ATGCCCAACGCCCCCATGGGCGCTTCGTACACCACGTGGAGGGACACAAGCATCTGATTTTTAATGAACCGTTAGAATTCTACAGCAACGCTTTCTGATGCTGACTCACCGATTGACCCATCACACCAACGATGACGATGATCCCTACACCAACGTGTTCTACGACACTCTCGTGAATCTCATTGATGATCTAACGCACCATGTGAATGCGAACGATAATGCGATTGAGATAGAGTATGATGAAGAGTTGATGAGTATCACTATTCGCCGATGCTAACGAGATTCCGCAACCTTCCTAAATGCATCAAGCGCCATCTCTTCATCAAGAACACCTGACTGAACCATATCTACAAGTTTTCTGACTGCTGCTGATTTCGTTTTCTCACCAGTTTTGCTCTCAAACTTCGTCAGTTCTTTGATGAAAGCGTCACCAGAGATGTGTCTTCCATAGTGATTTCGTATTTGATTGACGCCAGTGCCCATATTTGTCGCCAACTGATAGACATCAACATTCTGCTTCAACCTTGCGATTGCATAGAAGTGACGTAATGAATACAGCGTTCTTGCCTTGCCATCTTTTGACAAACGAAGACCTTCTTCCCTACCCTCGTATTCACAACGACGAAGAAAGTTCTTGAACGAGACACTTAAATCAACTGTTGAAAGCGAACCATCTTTTTGCTCGCTGTAGAATATCAAATCGTTTGCGACATTGTGTTTAGATGCTTCTTTATACTCATCCATAACACCGATGATGTGACTGCTATGCGCTACTGCTGTTCTGCCCCGACGAACCTTTGATGTTTCACCACGAACGCTGACGACCAATATCTTCTCGCCGTCGTCACCCGTGCGAACATCCAAATCGCCCCAAACTAACTGCTTCAACTCACCGACACGCATTCCTGTTGATGATGCCAACAGAACGAATGCTCGCATCATCAATCGTTGAAACTTGTGAAGAGAATGAAGACGTTTGTCTGCGAACTTGCCTCTGCACATTGCATAGTTGAACAGATTGCTCGTCAGCACCTGATATTCGTGTTCTGTGAAAGTGTCTCTAAAACTGTCGCCACGCTCATTCTTCGCCATCGCATCCTGTGCGCTGATTTTGATCGTGCGAGCGAGATGACCTTCTTCCGTTGCTACCCGCAGAAACTCATTTATCAGCGATGCTTCTGCTTTGAGAGTCGCAAATGATGCTGTTGTCGCCACATTCTTTGATGATTGTGATTTCGCACCGATACGCTTCTCATTGAGTTCAATCCGCTTCTTCCCCTCTTTCGTGCTCCAGAAGTTCAACCGATATTCCCAATACCCATCACAAAACTTCTTATTCAGTTCCGAGATATTCTGCTTACCGAAATACCTAGACATATAGCGTTCATAAACACTGCGCTTCCATTGAGCACGAGATGCTGTGAAGTTATGTCTCTTCCTCTCAATCCAGTCGTAGAAAAACTTATCTACCGTTAGTTCAGTGAGAGAAAACCCGCCCTTATGACGAACCAGTAAGTCTTCATATGCGCCTTCTGCGAATACCATTGCTTTTGCCGCATCGTTTGTTCCGCAACTGCGACGAACATATCCCCGAACGGCAGTTATCTTCGCACGAAAGAAATATGTATCTGCTTCAATGTCTCCACGCCGATGAATGAGAAGACGAGAACCGTAGATGCTGCTTTCGTGTCTATCTTCATATGATTTTTCGCCCACGAAACTCCCTCCATTATAGCAATGAGAACTGATTGCTCCACGAAGAACTATAAACTGATTGAGACTCATACGAGACTTTCGCAATCTAAAAAGCAAGCATTTCTGCGACTCGTGACTCATTCGTGACTCAAAAAAAAATGCGCTATCCGAAGATAACGCATTGAAAACATTGAATGTTTTTTGTGTAAGTATCAGCGCTTCGAGAACTGGAAGCTCCGACGTGCTTTGGCGCGGCCGTATTTCTTACGTTCAACGGTCCGGCTGTCGCGGGTCAGGAAGCCGACCTTCTTGAGCGGGCCACGAAGGTCCGGCTCATAAAGGGTCAGCGCGCGCGAGATGCCGTGACGTACGGCGCCTGCTTGGCCCGACAAGCCGCCACCTTTAACGGTGACGAACACATCGTACTGGCCTTCGCGACCGGCCACTTCGAACGGCTGGTTGATCACCATCCGCAGCACGGGGCGTGCAAAATAGGTCTCAAACGTGCGACCGTTGACGGTGATTACACCGCGGCCCGGCTTGATCCATACGCGGGCGACGGCGTCTTTACGACGACCCGTTGCATACGCACGGCCTTGTGCATCGATTTGCTGAACACGCGGGGTTTCCGCTTCGCCGGCCTGCGCTGCGAGCGCGGGATCAACGATGTCCTTGAGATCCTCGAGGGTTTTGGTTTCCTCAGACATGGATCATGTCCTCTTATTTTTTGGGTTCATGCCGGCGACGTCGAGCGTCTCTGGCTGCTGGGCTGCATGCGGGTGTTCGGTGCCGGCGTAAACGTGCAGCTTTTTCAGCTGCTGACGGCCCAACGGCGACCGCGAAATCATACGCTCGACCGCTTTTTGAACAACACGCTCAGGAAACTTGCCGGCCAAGATTTTCTCCGGCGAGGTTTCTTTGATACCGCCCGGGTGACCGGTGTGACGGTAATAGCGCTTGTCCTGCATTTTACGACCCGTGAGACGCACCTTTTCGGCGTTGACGACAATGATATTGTCGCCGCAGTCCACGTGCGGGGTGAAGAGCGGCTTATGTTTGCCGCGAAGCCGGGATGCGATAACGGCAGCAAGGCGGCCCAGAACAACGCCATCAGCGTCGATCACGTGCCACTTGCGGTCGATATCGGTTTCCTTGGCGGAAATGGTTTTCATCGATCAGTGTCCGCTTGTTGCTAAATACGGTCGCGCCAAAACAATCTCGGCGCGAATGGCGGGAATATGACATCGAAACTTCGGAAGTCAACGGAAAAAGCGCGTAAAAACGGTAGTTTACAAATAAGGTATCTGGATACCGTATAATTCCTGTGCCCGCAACTACATCCTTCGAGACGGAATACGACCTCGAAACCTCCACCCCGTCATTCCCGCGCAGGCGGGAATCCATCACGCCCATGGCCCCCGCCTACGCGGGGGCGACGATAAAGTGGCGGCGCGACTTACATCGGTGGAATGGAATACGTGCCGGTGGCGTGGGCGACCAAGTCATCGGAGTCGACCGAAAACAGATCGACGGCCATCACCGCCAAGCGCTTACCGCGCTTCAACATGGTGCCGTGCGCAACGAGATCGCGGGGTTCAGGCTTGCGCAGGAAATTGATATTCAGGTTGGTGGTGACCGTCAGTTTGACAGCCCCGATCTCGGACAACACCACCGCATACATGCAAGCGTCGGCCAGCATCATCATGGTCGGGCCGGACATCGTTCCCCCCGGCCGCAGCATCTTGGCATCATAAGGCACGATCAACGACGCAGTGCCGTCGCCGATGGCGGTCGCAGCCACGCCCAACTCAAACGCCCACGGCAGTTCGTCTTCAATAATCTGATTAAAGGCGGCGACGGTGATTTTCGGCATTTGCATTGTTCCTTCGAATACCAGTTTACGTTAACGTCAATTACGCAGCGGCTCAATGCACACGATGCACTGCCCTTGAAACCGTGGCGCGTCGGCGCAACAATCTGCGGGGGAGAACAGACATGTCCGCACATCCACCGAACGACGATTTGGTTCTGCGCAGCGACGCCGACGGCATTGCAACGCTAACCTTGAACAGGCCCAACAATTTCAACACGCTGTCGACCCCATTGATGCAGGCCTTGCAGCGGCACATTCAAGCTTTGAAGGATGACACCAGCGTCCGCGTCGTCATTATTACTGGGGCCGGCAAAGCGTTCTGCGCCGGGCACGACTTGGCTGAAATGCAGGCCGACCCTTCGGAAAAAGCGATGCGCGCCCTGTTCGCGCTGTGCACCGAAAACATGATGGCACTCACGCATTTACCGCAACCGGTGATCGCCAAGGTCAACGGCGTTGCCGCAGCGGCAGGCTGCCAATTGGTGGCGCAGTGCGATCTGGCGATTTCGACAACCGATGCGAAGTTCGGCACGTCGGGCATCAACGTCGGCCTGTATTGCTCAACGCCTTCGGTGCCGGTGACGCGCAACCTGAGTCGCAAGCACGCCATGGAATTGCTGATGACCGGCGACTTGATTTCATCCGACAAAGCGGTGACGTGGGGTCTGATCAACGACGCCGTGCCAGCAGATCAATTGGACGCCGCCGTCGATGCGATGGCGCAAAAGATCAGATCAAAAAGCCCGAACGCCATCGCGCTCGGCAAAGACCTTTTCTATAAGCAACTCGAAGAAGGTATGGCGGCGGCCTACGACCGCGCCGGCGATGCCATCACGTGCAACATGCAAGCCAAAGAAACCCAGGCCGCGATTGATGCGTTTTTGGAAAAGCGCCCAACCGACGATTGGCCAGATAGAAATTAGATAGAAATTAGAGCGCGACCAACGAAAACAAAATGAACAAGGACATCCAATCCCATGACTTCGACCATCATTTCGTGTGCCGTCACCGGCTCTGCGCCGACGCCGGAAAAAAATCCTGCCGTCCCCGTGACCCCGGCTGAGATCGCCGCCAGCGCCGTCGATGCCGCCAAAGCAGGCGCGGCCATTGTGCACATCCACGTGCGCGATCCGGAAACCACCAAGCCCAGCATGGACCCGGCGCATTACCGCGAAGTGACCGAACGCATCCGCGACTCCGGCACCGACGTCATCATTAACCTGACCACCGGCCCGGGTGCGCGCTTTGTGCCGTCACCCGAAGACCCCAGCCGCGCGACGCCCGACAGTTCCATGACCACGCCGGAGCGCCGCGTCGTGCACATCGAAGAAATGAAGCCGGAAATCTGCTCGCTCGATGTCGCGACGATGAACTTTAACCAGCATGTGTTTTTGAACTTCCCGCCGCATCTCGCCGTGATGGCCGAGCGCGCCCGGGCTGCCGGCTCGAAGCCCGAGCTTGAAGTGTTCGATACCGGCCACATCGTGTTGGCCAAAGAAATGATCAAGAACGGCCTGATTGCGCCGCCGCCGTATTTCCAACTCTGCTTGGGCATCAACTACGCCGCCCCCGCCACCGTCGAAGCGATGCAGATGATGCGCGACATGCTGCCCCAAGACGCGGTCTGGTCGGCGTTCGGCATCGGTCGTTTCCAATTCCCAATGGTTGCTGCTGCCGTGCTGTTGGGCGGCAACGCCCGGGTCGGCTTGGAAGATAATATCTTTTTAGAAAAAGGCGTGCTGGCGCCATCCAACGCCGCGCTCGTCGAAAAAGCGTGCGGCATCGTCACCAGCTTAGGCGGCAACGTGGCCTCGGTCGGTGACGCCCGCGAAAGGCTTGGCCTCGGTTCATGAGTGCGCTTGTCTATGACGACGCCCTGATCCGGCACATACTCAAAGATGTGCGCACCGTCGCCATGGCGGGCGCCAGCCCGAACTGGGTACGTCCATCGAACTTCGCGATGAAGTACATGCTCGGCAAAGGCTATCAGGTGCACCCGATCAACCCGGGCCATGCGGGCGGTGAAATATGCGGACGCTTGACCTATGCGTCCCTTGCTGACGTGCCTGGCCCCATCGACATGCTGGATATTTTTCGCAATTCAGAAGCGGCCGGTGAGTTGATCGAT
>JAFMCK010000205.1 GCA_017857825.1 Rhodospirillales bacterium | reverse complement strand
ATCGGCACTCAGGCTGCGTTCGTTGGCGAGAACGGCAATACGCTCACCCGGCAGCACTTTCTCTTTTTGACCAAATGGATCGAAGTCGCTGAGGCCGCACGCAGATACGCTGAGCGTTGCCAACAGCAGCGCACCGGTCACAAGTGAACGGGAGAGAGGAGAGCGCGAAGACATTACCGGTTCAACCTCATCGAGCGAGCGCCTGCAGCAGTTCCTGAGCCCTAGAGCGTACGCCGCCGGGCGCGCGCCCGTCTAGTGCGTTGGCTTGCAGGAATTCGCGGGCCATTTCGGTGTTGCCGAGCTCAAGCGCGGCGGCTGCAGAGATTTCTCGTGCGGCGTGGCGCCATGTGTCGGTTTCGCCCCGCAAGGGAGCAAGCGAGTCCAGTACTGATTGTGCGCTGCCGGGGTTCGCTTCCAAGCTTTGCACCGCCCCTAAAATCGTTGCAAGCTCGCGAAACGCCTTTGGGGCGCTGGTATCTGCGGCCACAGTTGCATAGAGGTCAGCTGCCGCTGCCGCATCGCCGGTTTCAGCTTGCAGGCCGGCTTTGCGCATTTTCGCCAGCATCGCGACGCCGCTCGGGGCATCGCTCTCAAGCTTTGACAAAATGTCGGTGGCTGCGGCGTTGTCGCCGTTTTGCGCCAGGGTCGCCGCCCCCAAAAGGGTATCGGTCGCATCTTGTTTGCGGCTCGCGTCATAGGCTTGCCAGCCTTGATAGCCGGCAACCGTGATCACGACGGCGACAACGATGCCGATGACGTACTTACCGTACACCGCCCACATTTTTTTCATTTGTTCCTGACGCAGTTCGTCTTCGATTTCCTGCATCAATGGATCGTGTGTCGGTTCGGCCACCTTAGTCTCCGTCGTAGTGTGCCCGTTGTTTGCAGTGCGCTGAATTCGGGCCTTAAAATCGGAGGCAAACATATCGGGACCGGGCCCGGAAGGCAAACGCTTGCGCACATTGCCTTGTGTGCGTGGATTTTGATGCAAGGTCTTGTCGTTACAGACGATTTTCGTGTTACGATATGGCCGGCTTCGGTATGCAGATTAAAGGTCTGTTAACCACTTTTGGGGCACTCTTCATCCAGCAATAGAGGGATTTCATGATATGCGCAGGGGCATTTCCAAGCTCTCGGCCGTTTTTATGCTCGCAGCCGTCGTTGCCCTGCAGGCGTGCTCGCCTGTCGGGATCGCGCAGGTCGAGGCAATTTCGTTGATGGCCAGCGATAAGACCGTCGTCGATCACTTGGTTTCGTACGGCAGCGGCAAGGATTGCTCGATCGTACGCACCGAGCAGGGCCGGGAATACTGCGTCGAAGACGAAAAGCAGATTACGCAAAACATCTTTTGCTATCGCAACTTAGGCGGCGTCACGTGCTATGACCGCCCGGACCCTTATCGTAACGGCGCCGCGCGGGTTGACCAAAACGAACACAACAGGCCAAATTGACCGGCCATGCTGCGCGCGTAAAGCCATCGGCATGATTTTGCCGACGGTGAACGCCTGATGTCGTTTCGTTTTATTTTCTGGTTGGCGGTGGGGTTGCTGATTATTTCGGCCAGTGCCGGGTGGATATTCTTCGGCACCCATGAGCCTGACCCCGAACAAGTCCGGCAACAAATCGCCCGAAATATACTTGAGACTGCGCGCAAGCAAGCCGAGTCAGGCGATGTCCAGGCCTGGACGGCGTATGGCCGTGCGTTGATCGAAGCGCCGAAATCCATGCAAGACCCGAAAGCTGCGATGACCTGGTTTCGAAAGGCTGCCGATAAAGGCTACCCGCCGGCACAGGTCGGAATCGGCGACCTTTATACAAACGGTCTCGGCGTACCTGAAGACCACTATCGGGCGACCGAGTGGTACGAACTCGCCGCGCGCTTGTCGCGATATCCGGAAGCCCACTTTAAATTGGGCGAGGCGTATTTTCGCGGCATTGGTGTGCCGCAGGATTACGGCGCTGCTGTACCTTATTATCGCACAGCGGCTGCGGGGGGGCACCCGGTGGCGCGCTACATTCTGGGCTCCATGTACGAGGCCGGCTGGGGTGTGGACCGTGATTTGATCAAAGCGTGGCTGCTGTATAAACGCGCGATGCCTGACGCTGCGCGCATCATAAAACACGAAGAGACCTATGATGTTGCCGGCGCTACAACGCGGATCGAGCGCGACATGAACCGATCACAACGCGAGGCCGCCGAAAAGCTTCTCAAGGCCGAGGGCGGTTGAACGCATGTCCGCGTATTGACCCAGCGTAGGTTGCGCCGCACCATGCCTGCATGAGCATTTCCGCCGTCAGTTTTGATCTATGGGATACTGTCCTGGATGACGACAGTGATGAGGCCGCGCGCGCCAAGCAGGGCTTGCAAACCAAGGGCGAGACCCGGCACCGCATGCTGCTGGAGGCGCTGCAAAAGCATCATGAAATATCCCGCGCCGAGGTCGATTTGGCCTACGGCGTCGCCAATGCGGCGTTCTATAAGGCGTGGCAGGAAGACAGCATCACGTGGACGTGCGAAGAACGCCTGCAGGTGCTGTTGGACGGTTTGTCCCTGTCACTGCCGGAAGACGAACTCAGCAGGTTGGCAGACGCCATGGGCGCGCTTGAGGTCGATGTACCGCCGGATCTTCTGCCGGGCGTCAAAGCGGCGATTCAAGCATTGGCAGAGAAATATAAGCTTTGTGTGGTCTCGGATACCATCATCACGCCGGGGACGGGGCTTCGAAAAATTCTCAACCATCATGGCCTTGCCGATTGTTTCGATGCGTTTGCATTCTCGGACGAAGTCGGACGCTCGAAGCCGCATGAATCGATTTTTATGGCGGCATGCAAAGGGCTTGAGGTCGAGCCCGATCAGGTCGTGCACATCGGTGATCGCGACAACAAAGACATCAAGGGCGCGCAGGCGCTGGGTATGAAGGCGATTTTGTATACCGGCAAACGCGATCAGGACCGCTTTACCACGTCTGCCGATGTGGTGTGCGAAGATCATGCTGACTTGGTTGGACTTGTTGAGTCGATGGCTGACGATTAAGGGCAATGATGGATCAGGCGCCGAAAATTCTGCTGGCAGACGGCAACACAAAGGACCGTAACGACGCCATGAAGGCCGTCGGCGGGGAGTTGGGGGCCGAGCGCTATGCCAACGAAATCCGCCGTATGTTCCCAAATGCACAGATGACGACCGTGTATCCGGCAGACGGCGACGGCTATTTACCCAGCGGTATTGCGCTCGAAGATTTTGATGGCATGGTCATGGGTGGCTCGGGTTTGCGGGCGTTCGAACAAGCCCCTGAAGTCACGCGGCAAGTCGATTTGATGCGCGCCGCGTTGGATGCCGGGTTGCCGGTGTTGGGCAGTTGCTGGGGATTGCAGATCGCCGCCGTCGCGGCTGGTGGTGCCGTGCAGGCCAGCCCGCGCGGGCGCGAGGTCGGGATCGCCCGCAAACTCGCGTTGACCCCGCAAGGCTGCGGGCATGCTCTGTTTCGCGACAAACCGCCGGTGTTTGACAGTCCGTGTATTCATTATGACGAAGTTACACACCTGCCGACCGACGCTGTGGTGTTGGCCAGCAATGGCCATTCTTTTGTGCAAGGCGCGGCGATCCGGCTGGGTGCGGGTGTATTTTGGGGCATGCAGTATCATCCGGAATTCGATCTGCCGCATTTGTCGAAACTGTATCGGCGCTATGCGGACGACATGGTGAAACAGGGCTATTTTGAAGACGTAGACGCGTTGGAGCGATATTGCCATGACATGGATGCGCTGCATCAAGACCCATCCAGGCTTGATCTGCGTTGGCGGCTCGGAGTCGATGACGACGTGTTGGATGCGGATATGCGGTGTCGGGAAATTCGCAACTGGGTCGAAAGTTTGGCGTCCTAGTTGCGGTTATAAGCCGCTCAGCAAATTGCTGCCGCGAATGCCGTCAAAGATGAACTGCACGGCGAGCGACGTCAGCAATACCCCGATCACCCGCGAAATCACGTTCAGCCCGGTCACGCCCAACAGTTTTTGAATCTGTGTCGCCATCAATAAAAACATCAGCGACAACAGTAAATTCGCCAAAAGGGCACTGATCACGGCGGCGGTGCGCATGGTGTCGCCGTCCGCATCTGACATCAACAGCACCACGGCGCCCATCGTGCCCGCACCTGCGATCAGTGGTGTCGCGAGTGGGAATACGGAAAGGTCGGCGCGGTGTGATGCTTCCTCTGCCTCGTCTGCGGTGGTTGAACTGATGCCGCTGGATGTCGCCAACACCATGTTGATGCCGACCAACAACAGCAAGATACCGCCGGCCGTGCGCATCGATGCCAGGGTGATGCCCAAATACTGCAACAGCGACTTCCCAAAAAACGCGAACAGCAACAGAATGCAGGCGGCAATGAGCACGCCCTTGATGGCCGTCTGGCGCCGTTGCTTGGGCGGCATACCCGCCGTCAATCCGGCATACACGGCGGCCACGTCAATCGGCCCGATCACCGCAAAAAAATGTGGTGAAGGCAATCAATGCGGTTTCAATGACTTGCGGTGTCAGGGCGTCCATGCGGCTTCCGATCTAAACAATACGGGTCAAACAACACCGGATTGCGTAACGGGTCAACTCTAGCGGTCGGCGGCGCTTTCGCATAGGGATGTTGTCGCGTTAAGGTAGCGCATGGCTGACACCGCGTTCATTTTTCTGCATGGGTTTTTAGGGCGCGCCGAAACCACGCTCGTCGGTAAAACCTTCGAGTATTTTCGGGGGCTGCGTGCGGTCGCCCGCGACATGAATGTGGACCTCACTGTGCCGCAAATGCGCTCTCGCGTCGGTATTGAAGCCCGCGCCCTGATGGTCCGGGACGTGATCTCGAAAATCCCGTCCGCGGATATCGTGCTCGTCGGTAATTCCATGGGCGGACTGGTGGCACGTCAGGTGGCGGCACATCATGACCCCGATCACCGGGTGCGCACGGTGGCGACGATCTGCACGCCGCACCGGGGCTCGCCCCTCGCCGACCGGGCGTTGGCCGGCGAAAGCAGGGTGCCGGATTTTATCATTGGATTGCTCGAAGACGCGATCCGCGATTTATCCGTCGTATCCGCCGTTGATTTTAACGCCGCGACACCGGACCGCGACGACGTTGAGTATTTATCCTGGGCGTGTGCCAGACCGGCGGCAGAGATGCCGCGTTGGTTCAAAGCCCGAGAGCACTACATTTTCGAGCGCGAAGGTTCGAATGACGGCATGGTCTCGGTCGAATCGGCAAAATGGGGCACGTTTATTGCCCAAGAGCGCGCCGACCATGTCGAGTGTTTCGGCTGGTCGCCCGCCAAGGCTGACCCATCCATCCAGCGGCCTTTCGATTCCCAAGCTTTATGGCGCCGCGTGATCGCGCGCTGCCTACAAACGCCAACCTAGACTTTACCGCTCATCGCGGCATCGAACATTTTCCGCATTTCTGGCACGGCGACAGGCAGCGGGTTGCCGCCGGCCGTCGGGTCGTTGGCAGCCATCACAGAAAGCTCGTCCAAGCGGGCTGCATCGACGCCGAGTTGTTCGGCTGTGTGCGGGATCGCAAACGATGTGCGCAGGTCGAGCACCCACTTCATCACGTCGTCAAACCCATCACCGATATTGAGCCACCGCGCCAGCCGGGCCATTTTTTGTTCAATCGCAGATCGATTGAAGGCGAGTACATAGGGCATGAAAACCGCATTGGTCAGGCCGTGGTGGGTATCGAATACGGCCCCGACCGGGTGCGACAGCGAATGTATGGCGCCAAGGCCTTTTTGGAAGGCGACGGCGCCCATGGACGCTGCGGACATCATGTGTGCGC
>JAFMCK010000204.1 GCA_017857825.1 Rhodospirillales bacterium | reverse complement strand
GACGCCCGGTATTATTGAAAACTCGAAACTTATATCTCTCACTCGGCATTGCGCTTACATTGCACTCAGGCCACTCTTAAACATGACACATTCGCTTCGCGGGCGCCTAAAACTTGGCCGCCGGCTAAGATCTCTCTTGCGACATTAATCTGAAATAGATCAATACGTCAGCCTAACCTATTTAGAATACCAAAGGTCCACACGTACATGTCGAAAAAAAGATGTCTAGTTACCGGCGGTGCCGGTTTTATTGGATCGCACGTCGTCGATTTGTTGTTGAGGCTAGGGCATTTTGTCCGTGTTGCAGATAACTATTCGACCGGTCGCCCAGAGAACCTTGCACATGTCGCCGACCAACAGCATCTTGAGGTTGTGAACGGCACAATTCTCGATCCGACCTTTGTCGTGGACGCAATGGCTGGCGTCGACTGGGTTTTCCATTTGGCCGCGCTGGCTGATATCGTGCCGTCAATACAAATGCCTCGCACGTATTTCGAGACCAATGTCCAAGGTACGCTGAACGTCATGGAGGCCGCGCGCGAACAAGGTATTGAGCGCCTCGTCTATGCCGCATCGTCATCTTGCTATGGCATCCCGGATCATTTTCCGACGCCGGAAAATGCTGAAATTCGGCCGGAATACCCCTACGCTCTCTCGAAATATCTTGGTGAACAAACAGTGATGCATTGGTCGAAGGTTTACGATATTCCGGCATTGTCGCTGCGCCTATTCAACGTTTATGGCCCCCGTTCTAGAACGTCCGGCACCTACGGTGCGATGTTCGGCGTGTTTTTGGCACAAAAATTAGCAGGCCAACCCTTCACCATTGTCGGCGACGGCACACAATCGCGAGACTTCACGTATGTCACGGATATTGCCAACGCTTTTGTCACCGCGGCCGCGTCGTCGTTAACCGGCAAAATTATGAATGTCGGCTCCGGCGGCACCTATAGTGTCAATCAGGTGGTGTCGCTACTGGGCGGCGAAATGAGCTACATTCCAAAGCGACCCGGCGAACCTGACTGCACTTTTGCCGATACGAAAGAGATCGTGGAGGCCCTAGGATGGCACGCGGAAGTTTCGTTGGAGGAAGGTGTCGCCAAGTTGATGGAAAACATTGATTATTGGAAAAATGCCCCTGTCTGGACACCCGATAAAATTGCCGACGCAACTGCGGATTGGTTTAAATATCTTGGAAAATCAGGCGAATAATATAACCGATGACTGAAAAAGAATCCGCAAGCGACGACAAAACCGAGCCTCGTTTGAGCCGCAATAAGTTTGTCCCATTTGAAAACTTGGGCGAACTTTCCGAAGGCTATCGAAACTCAGGAAAAACCATTGCCATGGCGCACGGCGTATTTGACCTCGTGCACATGGGGCATGTCCGGCATCTGGAGGCCGCGCGCCGTGAAGGTGACATTTTGGTGGTCAGCTTAACCCCTGATCGGCATGTCAATAAAGGTCCTGACCGTCCCATATTTGAGGAATCTCTCCGCGCGGAGATGATCGGTGCGTTGGAATACGTCGATCATGTGACCATCAATGTCGAAGCAACTGCGCTCAGCATTCTTCAGGCATTGTGTCCGAATGTTTATGTCAAAGGATCCGACTATGAAAATCCGGACGATGACATTACCGGGAACATAGCGCGCGAAAAAAAGACCGTCGAAGACCTTGGCGGGCGCATGGTTTTAACACGTGACATCACGTTCAGCTCATCGAACATCATCAACCGCTATATGGATGTTTACGATCCGCCGTTGCTGTCATTTTTGGATTCGATCCGAAGCGATGGCGGGATCGATATACCAATCCAGTATCTTGATAAGGCGCTCAACTCCCGCGTGACCCTGATCGGCGAGACGATCATCGACGAATACCGTTATGTGCAACCCTTGGGTAAGCCGGCGAAAGAAAACATTATCGCGTCCCGATTAATCTCGTCCGAGGTATTTGCCGGTGGAGTGATTGCCAGCGCGCGTCATTTGGCATCCTTTGTTAAGCATGTCGATATTATCTCGATCCTCGGTGATCGAAACTTTGACTCGGATAAAGCCTTCATCGAAAGCCTGCTTCCAGCCAACGCAAAATTGCACGCGTTAAAGCGATCAGATGCCCCCACGACGCGAAAAATTCGCTATGTCGATCCGAGCTATACGCGCAAATTGTTCGAGATTTATGACTTCGTCGATGAGTCAATCACGCAAGAAGAAACGGCCGAATTGATCTCGATATACGATACACTGATTGCCGATTCGGATATTGTCGTCGCCAACGATTTCGGCCACGGCTTATTTTCCGGCGACATCATCGATCATATATCTGATAGCGCGCATTATCTGGCGTTAAACGTGCAAACAAACGCCGGTAACCAGGGCTACAATTATGTGACGCGATGGCCCCGCGCCGATTTCGTCTGCATCGACGAGCCGGAAGCACGTCTTGCCATTTCCAATAAAGAGGCATCTTCCAAGGATGTTATCGTGAAACTTCGTGATTTTACCGGGATGAACAAGATCATCGTAACCCACGGCAAACACGGTTGTTACTATTTGTCCGGGGGTGACAAAGAAGCAAGCCATGTACCCGCATTCACGAACCAGATTGTTGATACCGTGGGAGCGGGCGATGCATTTTTCGCGATCGCATCTGTTCTTGCCGGCATCGACTGCCCAATGAATATCATTAGCCTCATCGGCAATGCCGCGGGAGCCATCAAAGTGGGGATCGTCGGGCATCGCGATAGTGTGCACCGTGTCGCATTGGTCCGGTTTTTAACGACAATCTTGAAATAAAGCCCATCTCGGAAAGAAAAGAGGACTGAATGAAGTCAGCTCGAAAATGGAATATTTTGGTTACCGGTGGCGCCGGCTATGTGGGCAGTGCCCTGATTCCAAAATTAATCGCCGTCGGTCATACCGTGACGGTTCTTGACTTGTACCTGTACGGCGAAGACGTGCTTGCACCCTCGAGGGAGAGCAAACGGCTGCGTGAAATCAAAGGGGATATCCGTAATCCGAATACGGTTGCAGATGCCCTTAAAGGTTGCGATGCGGTTATTCACCTGGCGTGTATTTCTAACGATCCGTCATATGACTTGGATCCAGACCTCGGCAAATCCATCAACTTTGACTGCTTTCAACCACTTGTCCGGACTGCGAAAGACAAGGGTGTGGAGCGATTTATTTACGCGTCTTCGTCGTCGGTTTACGGTATCAAGGACGACCCAGAGGTTACAGAAGAGTTGGTGCTTGAGCCGCTGACCGATTATTCAAAATTTAAGGCAATGTGCGAAGATGTTCTGATGAAGGAATCCGCGCCTGGCTTCACAACCACAACCATTCGCCCATCGACGGTGTGCGGCTATGCACCGCGTCAACGAATGGACGTGGTCGTCAATGTTTTGACCAACCATGCGGTCCACAATGGCGTAGTAAAAGTGTTAGGTGGCTCGCAAAAGCGGCCTAATATCCATATCGATGATATGACCAACCTTTATCTTTTCCTGCTCGACCAACCGCATGAAAAAATTGATCAAAAAATCTATAATGCGGGCTATGAAAACCATACCGTCATGCAGTTAGCAGAACTGGTTCGCGCCGCCGTGGGGACCGAACTGCAGCGTGAGGTAAGCATTCGCACAGAGAAAACGGACGATTTGCGCTCGTATCACGTATCGTCTGCAAAAATCGAACGTGAACTTGGATTTGTTGCTAATCACACCATCGAGCAGGCCTCCAGAGAGATCGTTGTCGCGATCAATGACGGTCGGCTTGTCGACAGTATGAATAATCCACTCTATTTCAACATCAAGACGATGCAGGATATTGCCTTAAAATAGAGCCGGCGCACGAACACCATCGGGACGTGGCACATGCGAATTGGGATCGATTTCGATAACACTATTGCCTGCTACGAGCAGGTGTTTCGTGACGTAGCGACATCGAAACGTCTTTTACTGCCATCTTTCGAACGCTCGAAGCAAGATGTGCGCGATGCCATCCGCCTGCTACCCGATGGCGAAAGCCGGTGGACGGAATTGCAGGCCGATGTCTATGGTCCGATGATCAAAAATGCCGTCCCTTTTGACGGCGTCAAATCATTCATTAAGACAGCGCACCGGCAGGCGCACGAGATCGTGATCATCAGCCACAAGACTACCTTTGCGGCGGCGCGCCCAAAGGGAACAAACCTACGTAAAGCCGCGTTGCAATGGCTAAAGCAACAAGGGTTTTTCGAGCCACAGATGGGATTGACGCAAGATGATGTGCACTTCAGCAATACGCGCGTCGAAAAATGTAAAAAAATCGACGCTGCTGGCGTCAGCGTTTTCATAGATGATCTGGTAGAATTATTTGCAGAACCGACATTTCCTAGCACGGTGAAGAAGTGTTTGTTTAACGCTCAACCGAGTGACGCCCTCCTCTCTGCCGAGGTCAACGCTTTCGAGACTTGGCATGATTTAAAAACCGAATTGTTAAGCTAGCCAATGAACGAGATTTCTGAATTTCTGCAGAACGCACTGGGCATCTCAACGAGTCAACTTGATTTGATACCACGCCGCAATGCAAACAATGCGCTGTATAAAGTGACTGCCGATAATGGCGATACGTTTGCTGTGAAGTTATTTGCCGGCACCTCGCCACAAGACCGCGACCGGTTTGACCGCGAAGCGGCCGCCCTCGCATTCTTCAAGTATCATGCCGTTCAACATGTGCCCTATGCCATCGCTGTCGACGCTAAACTGCACCTTATCGTCTACCCCTGGATTGACGGCCCCCCATCGGTTGAAGTCAATGCCGATTTTGTCATACATGCTTGGAGGTTTATAGAGTCATTGCACGCCCTTCGCACAAGCCAAGATGCGACCGTCTTGCCGAAGGCAACCGAGGCATGCTTATGCATTGATGCGCTCGTAAAGCAAATATCTGACCGACTCGCACGGCTAAATAACAACGATGTTCTCGAACCCGAGATGCTCGCACCACTTTTGCCCCGCATAAAAGCGCAGCTTGACGCAATCATCGCCGATGCAGCCCCCCGTATTCAGGCGCTACAAGGCCTTGAGGACGGCTCGATTGCAAGACACCTTCAGACATTAAGTCCCTCAGATTTCGGCACTCATAACGCAATTCTAAGCGACAGCGGCCCTGTTTTTATTGATTTTGAATATTTCGGTTGGGATGACCCCGTCAAGCTATGCGCTGATTTCATGTGGCACCCTGGCATGAATCTTGGTGGCGAGTTGAGAGAACTCGCTCGGCGCGAAGCGGTGCGTATATTCAGTGCAGATGAAACTTTTCCATATCGATTGCGATTGCTATACCCTCTCTACGGCTTGCGCTGGTCGTTGATCATTCTGAACCCGTTTGCCCCTGAACGTTGGGATCGAATGTACGATGCGGGAGAGCGTCGATCACGAGATGATGTATTAAAGCATCGGGTCGAAAGCGCCTCTAAATTTTTAGATGCCGTAGAGGCACCCATAGACGAATGGATTTCTAATTGCCCGACCTAGAGAGACAAAGCTTTATCGAAAATGCTGGTACAATTGCTTTGGATCACCGATCCAAAGCGCTTCGCCGCCTTGTCGTTCAGGCCCTGGACGGCGGTGGTCGAGGGCATATTGGATCAAGCATGTCGTTGATTGAAATCGTCCGCGTCCTGTACGATGAGATTCTCAAATTTCGGCCCGATGATCCAAAATGGGATGATCGAGACCGGTTTATTCTGAGCAAAGGTCATGGCTGTATCGCGCAATATGCGCTGCTTGCCGATAAGGGCTTCTTTGATTTAAGCGAAATATCCAAGTTCTGCCGTCCTGGGGCT
>JAFMCK010000203.1 GCA_017857825.1 Rhodospirillales bacterium | reverse complement strand
GACCTGCCACGTGTAGCCCATGCCGAGAACGACCCCGAATGCGAAATATGCGTTCAGCCCCATCCCAGGGGCGAGGGCGACCGGATAGTTGGCAAGCAAGCCCATGATCAAGGTGCCGATGGCGGCGGCGAGGCACGTCGCAACAAAAACCGCCCCTTGATCCATCCCAGTTTCCGCCAAGATCGACGGATTCACGAAGATAATATACGCCAACGTCAAAAACGTGGTGACACCGGCAATAATCTCGGTGCGCACACTGGTGCCGTGCGCCTGCAACTGAAAGAATTTATCGAGCATTTTTTGAATTCCCCTAACAGAGCCATTTTACAAAGTCTCGCCCACCGCGACGCGCCCTGACAAGAGGCCGGAATGCGCCGCCGCACATTCGCCTGCAAAGCGTTAGCGTTTGGGCGCATTTCGCTGATAGTCTCCGTCCTATGACGCAGCCCGATACAATCGCTCAACCAGCTCCGCCGCGTGGATTCGCGGATGCCGAGTTCGAAGCCCGCACCCGCCGTGCACAGGCGCTTATGCACCGCGCCGGCGTCGATGCCCTGTTGCTGATGACCGAGCCCGAAGTGCGTTACTTCACCGGCTTTTTAACGCCGTTCTGGCAAAGCCCGACCCGGCCTTGGTTCGTCGTCGTGCCCAGCGAGGGCAAACCGATTGCGGTGATTCCAGAAATCGGCGCGGTGTGCATGCAAAACACCTGGATCGACGACATTCGCACGTGGCCGTCACCCCGGCCTGAGGATGAGGGAATTACGTTGCTTGTCGACCTGTTCCGCACGCAGCTGCCAACGCGGCAGGGCAAAATCGGCGTCCCGATGGGACCTGAGACATCGTTGCGGATGCCGCTGAGTGATTTCGAACGTTTGCGGGATACCGTCCTGCCAGCCCAAATCGTCGATGCGGGCGCGATCATCCGCACGCTGCGCATGGTCAAGTCTGAGGCCGAGGTCGCAAAAATTCGCCACATCTGCACCATCGCATCGGATGTATTCGAGACGTTGCCGCAACACCTACATACCGGCATGACAGAGGTCGACATTTTCCGTACGTTCAAGACCGCCATGCTGAACGCCGGTGCCGACGATACGGCGTATCTGGTCGGCGGTGCCGGACCCGGGGGCTATGGCGATATTATTTCGCCACCCAGAACGCGCCCGACGCAAACCGGCGATGTGTTAATCCTGGATACCGGCGCCGTGTTCGACGGCTACTTCTGTGACTTTGACCGCAACTATGCGTTCGGTGACGTCGATGATGCGGTCAAGCGCGCCCATGCCACCGTCTATGCAGCGACCGAGGCCGGACTCGCAGCAGCACGGCCCGGCACCACGTGCGCCGCGTTATTTCATGCCATGAACATGCTGCTGGAAGCCGGCGGCGCTTTGGGCAATACGGTCGGACGACTCGGCCACGGGCTCGGCATGCAATTGACGGAGTGGCCGTCGAACACCGCCCATGATACGACCGAACTGTCAGTCGGCATGGTCATAACCCTTGAACCCGGCATGACATTCGCAGACGGTAAGGTCATGGTGCATGAAGAAAACATTGTTGTGCGTGATGGTCCGCCAGAGCTGCTGAGCCGCCGCGCCCCTGCTGAAATGCCAATCATCACATGAGGTTCCACGATGGCGCTGCCTTTTAACTTCGCGCCCGACCGGTCGCCGGCATTGGGTTTGATCATCCTTCAGACCGACACACTGCTGGAGACCGATTTAGGCCCGCTGTTTCACGAACTCGGGTATCGCACTTATCACAACCGCATCCCCGCATCACCGGAAGTGCGCCCGGAAACACTCTCCACCATGGGCGAGCAAATGACCCGAATCGCGGCGATGTTTCCGGCCGACAACGGTATTGCGGTGATAGGCTACGGCTGCACCTCTGGCACCACGATTTTAGGTGAAACCCGGGTCGCCGAACTGGTTCAGGCCGCACACCCTGGGATGCCCGTGAGCAACCCGCTAAGCGGCTTGAAAGCAGCGTGTCGCGCGCTCGCCATCACCAGGCTCGGGCTGCTGACCCCGTATGTCGCGAACGTCTCAGACGCCATGATCGCAGCACTCAAAGATGATGACATCCACGTCACAGCCTATGCGTCGTTCGAGCAGGCGGAAGATCAAATCGTCGGGAAGATCGATCCGCGCTCGGTGTTTGATGCGTTGATCGAGATTGGGAAGGGCGATTGCGAGGCAGTGTTCGCATCGTGCACGAATCTCCGTGCATTCGAGGTGATTGAAGAAGCCGAAGCCGCCATCGGCAAGCCGGTGCTGTGCTCCAATCAGGTGATGGCGTGGCATATGTTGCAGATCGCCGGCCTCAACACCACCTTACCCGGGCGTGGCCGTATCTTTGCAAACACCTGACTGCTGGGATGGACCAAGCCGATGCGCGGTTGATGGTGCCGCCGGCATCGCTTAAAAGGGGCGCGTAACGCCGCTATGTCGGCGTTCCCCAATCCAAGGAGCTTCTCCGGCCCATGTTCTCAGCTTTTGAATGGATGATGGCGATGCGCTACCTCCGCGCCCGGCGCCAGGAGGGGTTCATCTCGGTGATCGCCTGGTTCTCGTTGGTCGGGATCGCGCTCGGCGTTGCCACACTGATCATCGTCATGTCGGTGATGAACGGCTTCCGCCAGGAACTATTGGATCGCATTCTGGGCATCAATGGGCACCTCAGCGTCTATGGCCCGGTGCAGGGCAAAATGACCGACTATCAGCCGATCATGGAAAAGCTGGCGAGCCTGGACGGCGTGGTCTCGGTCAACGCGCTGATCGAAGGCCAGGTCATGGCATCGGCCAATTCTGTCGCCAAGGGTGCGCTGGTGCGCGGCATCCGCGCCGAAGACTTGGCACAGCGTAAGATCGTCGCCGACAACATCGTCAGCGGCTCACTCGCCGCGTTCAAAGGCGATGACGTGGTGCTGATCGGATCGCGGCTCGCGCAAAGTATGGGGCTCCGTGTCGGTGAAAAACTGACGCTGATCTCACCCAAGGGCAACTTGACGGCGTTTGGCACCGTGCCGCGCATGCGCGCATTCACCGTCGTCGGCACCTTTGAAATCGGCATGTATGAATACGATTCCGGCTTTATCTTTATGCCGCTGGAAGCCGCACAAATCTATTTCAAACTGCCGGATGCGGTCTCCAACCTGGAAGTGTTCTTGGACAAACCCAACGATGCGCCCTCAATTGGGCTTGAGGTCGCGCGGGCACTGCGCGGTCAAGCCAACGTGCATGATTGGCAACGCGCCAATGCCAGCTTCTTCAATGCGATCCAGGTCGAACGCAACGTGATGTTCCTGATCTTGACGCTGATCATCCTGGTCGCCGCGTTCAATATCATTTCCAGCCTGATCATGCTGGTCAAAGACAAGGGCCGCGACATTGCCATCTTACGCACCATGGGCGCGACCAAAGGCATGATCATGCGGATCTTCCTGATCGCCGGCGCCAGCGTCGGCGTGATCGGCACCATGGCGGGATTCGGCCTCGGCCTCGCGTTCGCGTCGAACATCGAAACCATCCGCCGTTGGATCGAAGGCTTGACCGGCAGCGACCTGTTCGCCGCTGAAATCTATTTCCTCTCGCAACTGCCCGCCGTTGTCGATCCGGGCGAAGTAACGGCTGTTGTATTGATGGGCTTAGGGCTCTCTTTCCTGGCCACAATCTATCCAAGCTGGCGGGCTGCCCGCATCGATCCGGCGGAGGCACTCCGCTATGAATGAGGCCGCGCCAAAGATCTTAGAGCTGAAAAACATCGTCCGTACTTTTGGCGAGGGCAAACGCACGTTGGATGTCTTACGCGGTGCCAACCTCGACGTGCACGCCGGCGAAGTGGTCGCTTTGGTCGGCCCGTCGGGCGCCGGGAAGTCGACGCTGCTCCACATCGCCGGTCTGCTCGAAGCGCCCAGCAGCGGGGATGTCCTGATCGATGGCCAATCCTGCATCGGTCTTGGTGACGATGACCGGACACTGGTGCGGCGCTACAACATCGGCTTTGTGTATCAATATCACCACCTGCTGCCGGAATTCTCGGCGCTGGAAAACATCATCATCCCGCAGATCGTTGCCGGCATCGACAAGTCGACGGCAAAAAGCCGGGCCTACGAATTGCTTGAATGGATGGGCTTGTCGGAGCGCGCCGATCACCGCCCAGGGAAACTCTCCGGCGGCGAACAACAACGCGTCGCCATCGCCCGCGCACTCGCCGCATCGCCGCGCGTGCTGTTGGCCGACGAGCCGACCGGCAACCTTGACCCTAGCACCGCCGATGATGTGTTCAATGTGCTGATGCACTTGGCCCGCGGCGCCGGTCTGGCCGCTCTGGTCGCCACCCATAATCCAGACCTCGCCAAACGCATGGACCGTATTGTGCGTGTTGAGGACGGCATCCTGGTTGAGGGGTAAAGGCACCGCCTTACTCCGTACCGTCATTCCCGCGGACGCGAGAATCCACCTGGCCGCCATGGCCCCCGCCTGCGCGGGGGTGACGCAGATGGTGGGTATACTTAATCCGTCCACTTTCTTGTGGATAACTTAGAAATCCACCCCAACATGTGGTGACTTTACCCTCAAGCTGTGGAATCCTGACGGGATGTCTAATCACGCTGATTTTGTTCACCTTCGCGCGCACAGTGCCTATTCGCTTTGCGAAGGGGCGATACCGGCGAAACAGTTGGTGAAACTGTCCGCCGAGATGCACATGCCGGCGGTGGCGCTGACCGACACCGACAATCTGTTCGGTGGTTTGGAATTTTCGTTCGCAGCCCTGGATGCCGGCGTGCAGCCGATCATCGGCGCGCAGCTGACCATCAAGTTGGACGGCGGCGAGCAGGGCCGGGCACGGGCGATGTTCGATGACGGCGGATTGGTGGTGCTGGCGCAAAGCGACGCCGGATACCGCAATCTGCTGACGATGCTGAAAATCGCCTACATGGATTCCGAAGACGCGCTGCGTCCAGGGGTCACGCCGGAAGAATTGTGCGCACACGCGGACGGCCTGATCTTGCTCAGCGGCGGCGCCGACGGGGCGCTCGGGCGGCTGTTGCGGATGGGTCGTCGCGACGAAGCCGCCGGTTTTCTGGATGCGCTCCGCGTCGCCTTCGACGGGCGGCTCTACATAGAAATCCAACGTCACGGTATGCCCGAAGAACGCGCGACCGAGCCGCAGTTCATCGATTGGGCCTATGCGCATAACCTGCCGCTTGTCGCCACCAATGAGCCGTTCTTTGTCGGGCCCGAATTTCATCGTGCGCACGATGCGCTGTTGTGCATTCATGACAGTGCAACCCTATCGGATGATGAGCGGCGCAAGCTGACATCGGATCACTATTTCAAATCCGCCGCCGAAATGCGGGCACTGTTTGCGGACCTGCCGGAAGCCATCGAAAATACCCTGGTGATCGCGCAGCGATGCGCCTTCATGATCAACAAAGTCGCTCCGATCCTGCCGCCGTATAAAACCGACGGCGGCATGACCGAGGCCGACGCGTTGAAAGCACAAGCCCACGACGGCCTGACCGGACGGCTGAGCGCACACGTGTTCACCGACGACATGGACGCAGCCGCCCGCACCGACGCCGAAAAGCCGTACCGCGAACGCCTGGATTACGAGCTTGGCGTGATCGAACAAATGGGCTTTCCGGGCTACTTCCTGATCGTTGCCGACTTTATCAAATGGGCCAAGGAAAACGGCATTCCGGTGGGGCCGGGGCGGGGTTCGGGTGCGGGCTCGGTGGTGGCGTGGTCATTGTTGATCACCGACCTAGACCCACTGCGTTGGGGGTTGCTGTTCGAGCGGTTCTTGAACCCCGAACGTGTGTCCATGCCCGAC
>JAFMCK010000202.1 GCA_017857825.1 Rhodospirillales bacterium | reverse complement strand
GCCTTGGCTCCAATAAAGAAGGCGCGCATCATTTTTGGGTTCAGCGTGTGAGCGGGATCGCCTTGATTCCGTTAACACTGTGGTTCGTGTTTGCCGTGACCAGTGTTGTCGGTGCAGACCTAGCGATCTTTAAGGCGTGGGTCGGCACCCATTATAATCCAGTTTTATTGGTGTTGCTGATCGGCTGCATGTTCTATCACGCGCAGCTCGGCCTTCAGGTCATCATCGAGGATTACGTGCATGGCGAGGCGGTTAAGCTGACCTCGATCATCGTCATGAAATTCGCCGCCGTACTTTTGGCTGGTTGCGCCGTGTTTGCGGTGATCCGCCTGACCTTCGGGAGTTAATTCACGTATGTCTCAGTCTTACGAGATCATCGATCATAAATACGACGTCATCGTCATCGGCGCCGGCGGCGCCGGTCTGCGCGCAACCTTGGGCATGGCAGCTGCCGGCCTTAAGACCGCGTGTATCACCAAGGTGTTCCCGACTCGCTCGCATACTGTTGCAGCGCAGGGCGGTATCGGTGCGTCGCTTGGCAACATGGCCGAGGACAGCTGGATTTGGCACATGTACGACACCGTCAAAGGTGCCGACTGGCTGGGTGACCAAGACGCCATCGAATACATGTGCCGCGAAGCGGTGCCGGCAATCTATGAGCTTGAGCATTTCGGTGTGCCGTTCTCGCGCACCGAAGCCGGTAAAATTTATCAGCGTCCGTTTGGTGGCCACATGGCCAATTTCGGTGAAAAGCCGGTGCAGCGTGCCTGCGCAGCCGCCGACCGGACAGGCCATGCGATTTTGCATACGCTGTATCAACAGTCGCTTAAAAACGATGCGGAATTCTTTGTTGAATACCTCGCCATCGACCTGATCATGGATGACGAAGGTGCCTGCCAAGGTGTCGTCGCCTGGAACTTGGATGATGGCACGATCCACCGTTTCCAAGCGCATATGACGGTGCTGGCCAGTGGCGGTTACGGTCGCGCATATTTCTCGGCAACATCGGCGCACACCTGTACCGGCGACGGTAATGGTATGGCGGCGCGGGCCGGCATTCCGCTGCAAGACCATGAATTCGTGCAGTTCCATCCGACCGGTATTTTTCCGGCTGGCTGCCTGATCACCGAGGGCGCACGCGGCGAAGGCGGTTACCTGACCAACTCCGAAGGTGAGCGCTTTATGGAACGCTATGCGCCGACGGCCAAAGACTTGGCCAGTCGCGACGTGGTGTCCCGTGCCATGACCATGGAAATTCGCGAAGGCCGCGGCGTCGGCCCAGAGTCAGACCACATTTTCTTGCACCTGGAACACTTGGGCGGCGACGTTTTGCAAAAACGCCTGCCGGGCATTACTGAAACGGCGCGGATTTTCTCCGGCGTTGATGCCACGAGAGACCCGATCCCGGTGTTGCCGACAGTGCACTACAACATGGGCGGCGTGCCGACCAACTATCGCGCAGAAGTGTTGCGCCCAACTGCCGACGAACCTGACCGGGTCAACCCGGGCCTGATGGCGATCGGCGAATGCGCATCGGCTTCGGTGCATGGGGCCAACCGTTTGGGCACCAACTCGTTGTTGGATATCGTGGTGTTTGGTCGTGCCGCAGCTATTCGCGCTGCTGAATTGGTCAAGCCGGGTGCCACGCTGCCGCCGCTCAACGAAGCGTCTGCGGACAAAGCCATCGCACGAATGGACAAAGTGCGCCATGCGGACGGCAACTTGCCGACCGCGGTAATTCGTGACGAATTGCAGCGGGTTATGCAGAACAACGCCGCTGTGTTCCGTACGTCTGAAGTTCTGAAAGAGGGCGTCGATAAGCTTGATGCCGTCACGTCGAAGATGACAGAGCTTAAGGTCCATGACCGCTCGATGATCTGGAACTCGGATTTGGTGGAAGCACTTGAGCTCACCAACTTGGTGCCGAACGCCGTTGCCACGCTTTATTCCGCCGAAGCGCGCCACGAAAGCCGGGGTGCGCACGCGCACGAAGATTACCCGGATCGTGACGACAAAAATTGGATGAAGCATTCACTGGCTTGGATCGATGAAGCAGGCAAGTGCGAGATGACATACCGTCCCGTGCATGCCTATACGTTGACCGATGAGGTCGACTACATCGAGCCTAAAAAGCGCGTGTACTGATCGTTTAAGAACGGAAAAGGTTTGCGACATGGTTGAATTTACGCTGCCGGCGAACTCGAAAATTACCGAGGGCAAAACTTATAAGGCCTCCGGCGCGAGCAACATCAAGACCTTCAAGATTTACCGCTGGGATCCGGACAGCGGCGAAACGCCGCGTATCGATAGCTACGAAGTTGATCTTGATAAATGCGGTCCGATGATCTTGGACGGTCTGATTAAAATCAAAAACGAGATTGATCCGACGCTGACGTTCCGCCGGTCGTGCCGCGAGGGCGTGTGCGGGTCATGCGCGTTCAACATCGACGGCACCAACACTTTGGCGTGTACCAAAGCGATTTCCGAGGTCGATGGCGACATCAAAGTTTATCCATTGCCGCACATGCCGGTGATCAAGGACTTGGTGCCGGACCTCAATGTGCCTTATGCGCAATATCGCTCGATCGAGCCTTGGCTGCAGGCCGACACGCAGGCGCCGACCACCGAGCGTTTGCAAAGCCCTGAAGAGCGCGAAAAGCTTGATGGCCTTTGGGAATGTATTTTGTGCTTCTGCTGCCAGACATCATGCCCGAGCTACTGGTGGAACGGCGATCGTTACTTAGGGCCAGCTGTGTTGCTGCAGGCCTATCGTTGGATTGCTGATTCCCGCGATGAAGCGACCGGCAAGCGCTTGGATGATCTTGATGATCCGTATCGCTTGTTCCGCTGCCACACCATTATGAACTGCACCAATACCTGCCCGAAGGGTCTGAACCCGGGTAAGGCGATTGCTGAAATCAAAAAGGCGCTGGTGCAGCGCCGCTAAAGAGAAAAACCTCATCCTGCGAGCCGGTCCAACGGGCCGTCTCGCAGGAAGTGTCTCTGCTCAATCAATCACTTCAAATCAATCGCGCCGGTAATGTCGGTCTCAAGGTCTAGGGACTCGATTTTTAACGTCACTTTGGCATTGATGCTTTCGTTGCCGGTTAGTTTCCCCGCCGCCAGTGCGTCACGGACCGCAGTTTCGATTTCGCGCTGCGAGGTGACGCCGACGTTCTTGAGAAATTTCCGAACCTGCATGTTGAAGACGTCTTCGTCCATAATGTGCTCCTGACTTTGTAAAAATGGTTCTATGATATTTATGTAAAACGGCCCTCGCGAGGGAACCATTTATCCCACAATAAAGCCGTGTTCCGGGCACTATAGAAACAGCGTGCCGCCCAGACAACGACCGACGGACATGACGATGTATATCCCAACCCATTTCGCTGAGCCAAATACGGCCAAAGCTGCTGAAATTATTAAAGCGAATCCGTTTGCGATTTTGATGACGGCGTCATCAACGGATGTGCCGCCTGAGATAACGCATCTGCCGTTATTGATCCGCGAGACAGAAAACGGGCCGTGTTTGATCGGTCATGTCGCACGCGCCAATCCACATTGGAAAATGTTCGATGGCAAAACCTCAGCGGTGGCGATTTTCTCGGGGCCCGATGCCTACGTTTCGCCGACGTGGTATGATACGCCTGAAATGGTGCCAACATGGAATTATGCGGCGGTGCATGTGCACGGCTGTCCGATGGCGATGGATGACATGACGGCGGCCCGCGCCGCATTGGCCGACTTGGTAACAGCGTTCGAAAGTCCCGAGACAGGCAACTGGTCTATGGACCGCCTAACCGAAGAACGTATTCAGCGTCAGTTGAAAGCCATCGTTGCCTTCGAAATGCCGATGCAAAATATTGAGACCAAGCTGAAGCTGAGCCAAAACCGCAGCGCCGCCGATATTGCGGGTGTAACCGGCGCGCTCTCCAAAAGCGCACATGAAGACGACCGAGAGACGGCGCGGATGATGTTAGAAGCTCAATCCGTCTAGTTTGGGGTGATCGGTCCGGCGGTATTTCAAGCGACCGTTGGCAATGTTACACTGCGCCTCAAATTACGGAGGCAACCATGAATCTCAGTCACCTACTGGGCCAGCGGGCCGAACAAGACCGTCCGCTTCGCGTTGGTCTTATCGGCGCCGGCAAGTTCGGCACCATGTTTCTTTCACAGGTACGTCGCACGTCGGGTATGCATCTGCTGGCGGTTGCCGATTTGGATATCAAGCGTGCACGTGCGGCGTTGACTGAGACCGGTTGGCCAGAAGAACAGTTTGACGCCACATCGGCGGCAAAGGCATTGGCGCAAGGTAGTACTTGGGTGACCGATGATAGTGATGGCCTCATCAATGCAGGCGGCCTCGATGTTGTGATCGAAGCGACCGGTGTTCCTGAGGTCGGCGTTCGTCATGCCCTATCTGCGTTTGAGCGGGGCCGTCACGTGGTGATGGTCAATGTCGAGGCCGATGTTTTGGTCGGGCCGCTGTTGAAACATAAAGCCGATCAGGCCGGTGTCGTTTATACGCTGGCCTATGGTGATCAACCGTCGTTGATCGCTGAGCAGGTGGATTGGGCGCGCGCTGCAGGCTTCGAGGTCGTGGCTGCCGGCAAGGGCACTTTGTATATGCCGGAGTTCCATTATTCGACGCCGGATACGGTGTGGGATTATTATGGGCTCACCGCCGAGCGTGCGGCGGCCAGCGGCATGAACGCGAAAATGTTTAACTCGTTTTTGGATGGTACAAAGTCGGCCATCGAAATGGCTGCGGTCGCCAATGCATGTGACTTAAGGGTGCCCGACGGCGGCCTCGCATTTCCGCCCTGCGGAACGTCGAAGCTTGCGTCGACATTGATTCCGAAAAGTGCCGGCGGGGTGTTGGATCACAAAGGTCAGGTTGAGGTTGTCTCAAGCCGCGCCCGTGACGGGCAAGACATCGCAGATGATTTGCGTTGGGGCGTGTATGTGACGTTTGAAGCGCCGAGCGATTATGTGAAGCGTTGCTTTGCTGATTACGGTCTTTTGACCGATGACAGCGGCCAGTATTCGGCGATGTGGCGCCCATATCATTTGATCGGGTTGGAGCTCGGTATCAGTGTTGCCTGGGCCGGATTAATGGGGCTGCCCACAGGTGCGCCGCGTGGCTGGACCGGCGATGTGGTCGCAGTCGCTAAACGCGACCTTGAAGCCGGTGAGACATTAGACGGCGAAGGCGGCTTTACGGTATGGGGCCGCTTAATGGCGGCAACGGATTCTCGGGATGCCGGTGCGGTACCGATTGGCCTGGCACATGGGATAACCCTTAAACATCCGCTACCGAAAGACGCCGTGATCTGTTGGACCGATGTTGAAGCGCCAGCTGAAAGTGTCGCCTACCGTACGCGGCGCGAGATGGAAACGATGTTTGCTACGGGTGCCGATTCGGCGCGCGGCGCGGCCTGACGACGCAGGCGCACACGCGAATGTCTTCGCCAAAACGCGAATATCTTGCCCTCGTGGAGAGCGGCCAGATCGATGCTGACGCGGCGCAGGCACATGCGATGGATGCACTGGACGCACTTGGCCAGTCACTGTCGACATACCGAGGTCAGATGGGCAAACAAGGCTGGGCCGCGCGCCTCGGCATTGGGGCCAAGCCGCAACCGGTGCCGAAAGGGCTTTACCTTTGGGGCGGGGTTGGACGCGGCAAGTCCATGATCATGGACTTATTTTTCGAGCATGCCCCGGTCGAGCAAAAACAACGCGTCCATTTTCACGCTTTTATGCAAGAAGTGCATCGCCGCTTGCATGCGTTCCGCGAAGCCCAGAAAGCTGGCCGTGTCGGTGGTGAAAAAGATGCGGTGCAGGCGTTGGCGCGGGTCATCG
>JAFMCK010000010.1 GCA_017857825.1 Rhodospirillales bacterium | reverse complement strand
GTGAATGCCGTCGACCTGTCGAAACAACACAGGACCGATCCAGCCCGCGCCCAACCTTTCGCACTCCAAGGCAAGAAACGCCAACTCATCGAAAGGATCGATAAGCCGGAACACGCGATTGAACTCGAGACAATCGAAAATCACCGGTGGATCAGTCATGCAGATATGCTCGGGTCGCAGATCGCCGTGCCCTTCGACGATGGCACCGGCGCGAATACGATCCGTAAGCAGGTGCCGCTTATCGGCAATGGTATCGCCAACCTTCGCGAGTAGCTTTTGCACGGTTTCGGCGGGCAGCCCGTAACGCGGCATCGGCAGGATTTTACAGTTTTCCGAATGCTCTGCACTGAAATTCGCAATGTAGTCGCTGTCGCGTATTTCGACGGGCTCGGCGTGGCAATAAAACCGGCTGAGGATCGCGGCGACCTTTTCCACGTCGCGGTGCGTGATCCGGTTGTCGAGGATCAGGCTGTCCATCATTTCGGTCGCCGGCAGTCGGCGCATTTTGACAAGCCAGTCGACCACCTTTCCGTAAGCACCCAACCTGAACGAACCGTCGCAGTACGAAAGCGGCACGACGTCTTCGTAAACACCGGGTGCCAGGTGGGCGTTCAAGCGGATTTCCTCGCGGCAATCGAACGCCCGCGCCGCCGGGGTGCTGAAGTCGAGAAATGCGTACTTCACGGGCTTTTTGAGTTTGTAGGCGGATTGCGTGGTCAGGAACACCCACGACATGTGTGTCTCGATCGCTTCAACGTGGGTCGTGCCCTCATAGGCGGCGACCGAGGACAGAAAACTCACCTTCGCATGAATGTCGTTGCCGTCATTCCTTGTCGGCGGTGTGTCGGTCGCACTCTCGAAAGCGGGAGTCTCATCTGTCACAGGGCGGCCTAAAAATCCGGTGAATGGGAAACGGCACGTTTAATTCATATCGCCTAATCGCCTGGGGTGACGTTGATATTCATCAAGGTTGATCGCGGATCGCCAATACATAATGCCGTTCTTTGAAATATGCGGAAGGACGATGCCGGTGCGTGACGCAATCGACACAATCCTTATTCCCGTTGATGGCTCACCCGGATCGATGAAGGCTCTCCATTTCGGCGGTATGCTCGCCGCACAGCACGGCGCGCGTGTCGTGTTGTTGCACGTGTTTTTGCGGGGCGACCTGACCGAAGCGCTACGCGGGCTTGATGAGATCGAGCGCGAAGGCGGGGAGGGCGTAAAGGACCTTGTCGGCATCCTCGACCGTGCGACCATCGAAAAGCTCAAAGCCGAGGGGGCTTCGCACGAAAGATTGCCGCAGCCCGTCCTGGACTACATCGCCACCCGGGTGACCGAGGCCGCCGAGAGAGGTATCCGCAGTCACGGCGTTTCCAATGTCCGAACGGTGATCGAGGACGGCGAGCCGGCACCGAGGATACTTGAGCTTGCCGAAAAAGAAAACGCCGATGCAATCGTCATGGGGGTGCGTGGCCTGTCCAACGTCGAGGCGTTGCTGCTGGGCAGCGTTTCGCAGGAAGTGACGCACGCGGCTAGGTGCACATGCGTCGTCGTCCGCTAGCGCGCGGGGCGGCCTCTGCATAATTTCGGGTCACAGATGATCGAATTCGTAGGGCACGCACGACTGCCCCATCGCCGCCAGTCCCTCTTCGAGGAAATCCGGAAGCAACGGAATACCCAGCAGATATTCTGAGCTCGGAACGGAGCGGCGGTTCTGGGCGTCTGCAATCGCCTGTGCCCATTCGACAATCAAGTAATCACCGCGACCGAGCCAGGTCAGCGCGATCAGCTCGGCCTGCTCGTCTTCGTTCATGCCGTCGATGAAAGTTTGCAGTTCTTCGTGGACGGGGTCGTCCGGATAATCGGAGAGAACGGAACGAAAATCGTCGTCGATATCGCTGGACCCCAGGTCTTCTTCGACGGCATCCTCTTTGACGTCGAATTCACGTGCCTTCATGACAATAAAACAAACTTTTTCGGGACTTAATGCGTCCATGTCGAACCCCATCAATATGCTCAAAACTGCCAAGACTACTAAGACTAAATGACGCAAGGCCCGCTCCGGCTTGTCCTCAACTTCGATGCTCGAAGCGCTGGGCAGAACCTCGGCGGGCCCCCGTGCAACAACTCAACGCGGCCAGAGGTACATAAGTTCCGCAGTTTCGCTCAAAGAACGGCTGACGTACCCGTCGCCCCTGACGGCTCCTTGCTGCAACGGAACGATCCTGCGGTACCGCCGCGATTGCGACATTGATATTTAGCAATATTGATCGCGGTTCTTCCTGCCGAGTGCGGCTTTCACCGCGGCAAGTGTCGCAGTGGATTTTTCGTCGCTGTCTTCTAAAATCATGATGTGCAGGCCGGTGCCGTCGATCAGGCGCTGAGGTGCCAAAATCATCACGCCACGTGGGTGCTTGGGTGGGCTTAGCAGGCGGCTCTTTAGTGCGGCCACGGTCTCCGACAGCTTTTTCGGCGGAAAGTTCATGTCCGTGTGTTGCACGATGAGCGGCGACGTGCCGCTCCAATCGCCCAGCATCTTATTCGCGACCGTTATCGGAATTGAGACTCCGCCCCATCGACCGTTGCATTCGATCCAGTGCAGTTCTGCGGCCTTAGGCGTGTCACCGATGATGATGCTGTCGAAGCCGCACCGACCGAAGTAGCCCAAAAGCTGCAGATATCTGGCCAGGCACGAGGCCTCGTACGCGAGCCTTGTTTCCAACTCGGGTGTCAGGCGGGTCGGGATTGCACCGCTGAATTCGCCGTTTTCGCCGGTTAGCGTCTGCGAGAATATACCCTCAAGTACGGGGGCGCCGTGCTTAAGTCTGGGTATCCAAAAATTCACCGACGGGCTGTCGAGTACGGGGTGCTCCCAGACGCCGATCAGCAACGGATAGTGCTTTTGCCAGCCTCGCTCAAGCAGCGTATTCACGACTTGCCGGACGATGCGTTCTAAAGATTGACCGTTGAGCTGCGCGGCATGGATCACGACATTGCCGGCGGACCCGGCGCTGTCCGGTACTTTGATCGCAACTCTGGGATAGCGCGCTGCAAGGAAGCGAAGCCGGGCCGCCAATGCCGCCGGGCCGAAAATTGAATATGTGAGGGGGGCTGCGTCGGAAGCGAACACGTCGCGTACCCTCTGGGCGAACCAAATCTTGTCGTTGACGCGTCGTCCCAGTCTGGGGGGTGGGGCTGCGACGTTGACGACCGCGCCGGACCGTGCCGTGATGATTTCCGCAAGTCGCCAGATGTGGCCGGACCCTTGGTAGGGAATGATGTTGAATTCGCCGCTTCGCCGAGCGGCCTCACATAAAGTTTCGATCATTGCAGGGTCTTCGGCGCAAAGGCGCGAGATCGGCTTGAAGGGCGAAGCCGGGGCTGTATCGGGTGTGTCGGTCGGCGTCAGAACAAATTCCGCGCCGAGCTTGAGGATGCGGTGGCAATACGTTTCGAACGCGACCGAGCGCTTGCTGCCCAATGCGAAAAAGTCACCTTTTCCGCCCAGTAGAAAGGTCCGGTATTCCAGCGCGTTATCGGCGTCCGGTTTGAAAAGCGACGCCATCGAGTGATCTTCGATAAACAACGCAGGGGCATCGGATATGCCACAACGGACGCGGTCGCCGAACGCGCTGATGCTGTTGATGTCTTTCTCGCTCGCCAGCAGTCGTGCGGCGGCTCTCTCCAACTTTGTCTGTGTATTGCGGTCCAACGCGACATGGACGTGCTCGATGATGGGCAGCGATGTGCGGAACGAGGTGGGCGGAGGGCCGGAGATTTGGGGGTGATTTGGCGTTTCTTTTGCTGAAATTTTTTGCAGGCGAGGATCCATTTTCGGATCATCCCAAAATCGAACGCCGGCAACATTGATATATCTTAAGGCGCCTGGTCGCCACATCACCTTTGATAGTCTCGGTCCGAACAATGATCATAAGGTGGGCGGTAACAGCCAATGTGCCGGTTATACGGATTCCTTGCCAACGAACCGACCCGTGTCGAATGCAGCCTGATCAAAGCGCAAAATGCGCTTTTGAAGCAGAGCGGCGGCGACAGCGAAGGTCTGACGCATGGGCACGGTTGGGGCGTCGCAGATTATTCGGACGGCGTGCCGTTTATTGAAAAGCAAGCCTGGGCGGCGTATCACGGCGAACATTTCATGAAGAACGCAGCGAGGATTTATGCGCATGCCGGCATCGCCCACGTGCGCCGCGCAACCGTCGGCCCGGCGGCCATCGAGAATACGCATCCTTTCGCGCACGGCGTTTGGATGTTCGCGCACAACGGCACCGTGCCGAACTTCGATCTTATTCGCGTTCAAATGCTGGAAAACATGGATCCGCTGCACCGCACCGAGATCAAGGGCGTAACGGACAGCGAGCATGTCTTCAGATATCTCATGACATTGTGGGAACGCGATCCCGCGCGGCCGCTGACGGAAACGCTCCGCATCGGCGTTGAAGACGTCGTTAAATGGTGCCACGCGACCAACCCGACGCGTGCCGTCGGGCTGAATATTCTCTGGACCGACGGCAAGCGCATGGTCGGATCCAAAATCAACCGCACGCTTTGGTATATAGAAAGACGCGGTGTCGTGCCGTGCGAAATATGCGGCCAAACGCATGTTCATCACAGTATCGGCGAGGAGTATATGTCGGTCGAGGTGGCGTCCGAGCCGATTACGCATGAGCGCTGGCGCGAGGTGCCGAACGGAACGGTATTCACCGTGGACCCGGATTATCGGCTCAATATCCATCCGCTGAGCAGCCCCGTCATGGATGCCTTGAAGGGCGTTGAGGCGTTTGATGCGCCTGCATCGAGTGAGGCCGCCCGGTAAGGCCACACCTTATGCGGTCGCCCAATGTGGTCGTTCGGTCGCTAGCGAAACGCCAGAAACGCCAGAAACGCCAGAACCGCCAGAAAGGAGAGATTCAACATGTTTGAGAAACTGGATTTATCACCGAGCGCACGTGATATGTGGGCACAGTTTTATCGACCGGTACAGCGGTTCGGCGAGCGGGTCGTGGAATTTTTCTCGCCCAATTCCGAAGCCGCAACGACGCCGCACAACTACGAAGTAACCCTCGAACTTCCGGGGGTCAGCGACGAAGATATTTCCGTTGAAGTGGGAGACGGGAGCCTGACCGTGACCGGTGAAAAACGCTCGACCCATGAAGAAAAAGATAAGGACTTTTATTTTTCGGAACGCCTTTACGGCAAATTCCGACGCACTTTTCGGCTGCCCGATGATGCCGATGCGGACAAAATATCCGCAACCCATAAAGATGGCGTGCTGACGATTAAAATTGCAAAAGCGCCCGCGAAAGAAGTGAAATCGAAAAAGATCGATATCGTTCGCGCATGACGTAAGCGTCTGCCGACAGACACGAACTCAATTCACACCTTAGGCATTTTATACGCCTGACACCTATACGCCTGACACCTATACGCCTGACACACGCGCCCGCCGCCCTTCGGGAGGGCGCGTGTATTTTTATTGTTTTGGCGATTGAAAAATAGAGTGTTATAGAATTTAGAGTATAGGATCTGTCGGTGGTCGTTAGGGTTTGTTGTGGCTTGGAAGACCAATTACGTTAACCGGCGCGCATTCAAGGGCAGCGGGTATGGTGAGTGACTATTTGAAGCAAAGTATTTCGTTGGATGACCTTAGGTATATCGTCGAAAATCATCATCAAGCGGGCGTTGCGATTGCGGTAACGACATTCAATCACGAAGTCACCGCCGCAATCAGCAACATCACCGAAATCAATGCGATATCCAGTGCGCGCATTCAGGCCGATGGCCAGATCGCCAGCGCCAAGATCGCCTCCGATGCCGAGGTGGCGGCAATTTCGATATCCGCCCATGCGGACATCTCGCTGATCGATATCCAGGCCCGGGTCGCCGAGATAGACGGCGACGACGTGGCCTTGAATTCAATGATTATGAAGGTATGCGGGGCTGCGAAGTCGGAAATCACCAGCGCGGCGCAGCGATCCGTCGACGAGGTTCAACTGCATGCACAAAATGCGATTGAACGGATCACCGAAGCGGGGCGGCAGTCGATCCAAAAAATTCAGCTGTTCGTGCCGAATATCGAGGAGCGCATGCGCAAGAACGAAGCTTTTGCCCAGGCGCGCCTCAGCAAGGTATTCGACGACGCCGAAAGCGAGCCCGTACCGCAAAATGAGGCGATCACAAAAGCTGCCGTCGCCGAAGCCCAACAGCTTCACGACGAGCTCGCCTCGACACTCAGCCAACTCAACAATCACGTGCAGGCGGCCATCAAAGACATTGATGTGATCACCAGTGCCGGCATCGCCGCCATGAAGAAAACCGTCGAAAGTGCGACGGCGCGGATTTTCGACGCGCGCGATCGGGCAATCGAAAAGGTTAAAAATCTAAAGCTGGGGCGTGCGCGGTAAGGCGGGCTCTATAAGCGTCGTGATAGAAAAGATCCGACACCTCAATCCCAGGGAATTCAATTGAGGTGCCGGACCATCACGCCAGGGGGGTAGGCGAGGCGGTAGGTGAAAAGCGTAAGGGGCTCACCCCGGCTAGGCGCTTTTCACGGCAATCTTTTTCGCGGCTTCTTTTGCCTCGGGTTTCTTCGCCAGGACGACTTTCAAGACGCCGTTTTTGAATGTCGCATCGATGTCGTCGCTGTTGACGTTTTCGGGCAGCGCGAAGCAACGCTCGAACATGCCGAAATGGCGTTCGTGCAAGTAGTAGTCTTTTTCGCTCTTTTCGGTTTCCTTCTTCTTTTCGCCGGCAATCTTCAGGCTGCCGTTGACCAGCGAGACGTCGATGTCTTTTTCGTCGATGCCCGGTAATTCCACCGAGACCTCGAAGCAGTCATCATTTTCGACGATGTCGACGGCCGGCGTTGAAAACGTTGTGATCTTCCGACGCCAAAACGGTTCCACGTCATGCACCTTGCGCCGGAACGGCATATGGAACATGTCGGTGTTGAAGTCGTCGAACAGCCGATCCACCTCGTCGCGAAGGCGGTCCAGAGGGTGCCATTCGCTACCCGCCCCTTCGGGTGCCGAAGATTGGCCTGGCGCTGTCACTTCGGACTTTCCGGGGGGCTTTTCGGATTTGTTTGACGGTGTCGTTGTCTGTGCTTCGGCCATTTGGTGAACTCCCGTGGTGTTGAACAGATAAAGGTTTAGTTTGCGGGTGCGTTGAGAACGCAAGCTCAGGCCCTCGCTGCGCCACATTGTCCGGACATCGATGCGCGTGCCTTCGATTGCGTTTTTCTGTCCATTCGTTTTTTCGCTCCCTTATTCTGGATGTGTCGCGCGCGAAACTGAAAAGATGTTGCCGCGCGTCATATCAATCTCTGCGCAGTAGAGCCCGCCGCCGCAGTGCTTGCCTTGATATTTCGCAAGCACACGATGTCTTCCAACGGCAGTCCGAGTAAGTGCTTTCTAGGCTCACAGCAGCGGCTGGCTGAGCGTCTCGGGATCGTCGATACCGGCCATCTTCGCGAAGGCCGCCGGGTCGTGGATGACCATTTTTCCTCGGCTCACCGAAACCAGGCCGTCGTCGCGCAACTGGTGCAGTAGCCGGTTCAGGTGTTCCGCCGACAAGCCCAACGCATCGGCCATGACGGTCTGCGTCAGCGGCATTGTACAGGCATTGCCATACGTTAGATCACGAGATTTCAGCCCCATGAACAGTGTCAGAAGAAAGTGCGCGATGCTTTCAGGCGAGCTTCGGCGTCCGACGCCGATTAGGCGCTGCTGCAGCTTGATGCGTTCGATGTCGATGAGGCGGATGATCTGATCGAGCAGCACTGAGTTCTGCCGACATGCGAGACGCATGCGCGCGGCATCAGAAACGCACAGTTGAACGCTGCCGACCGATTCCACGTCGTGGTCGATGAACGTGCCGGAGAATGCCGATAGTCCTAGCACATCACCCGGCAGGTAAATGTTGAGGATTTGCCGCCGACCGTCTTCCAACAATTTGTAACCGAACGCCCAGCCGGTAAACAGTGTGAAGACTTCATTCATTATGTCGCCTTCGTACAGAAAGGTCGTGCCGGACGGATATTTACGGAAACCTTTTCGTGCACTTTGCAACGCAGATGCGACCTCGTGTGAATTGGCCGTGAAGCAATTGAACCGAAGGACGCTTCCGTCTGCGCCGTTAGCCCTTTTATCTTTTGGCTTTTTACCTTTTGGTTGGGCGGTTGCTTTGTCGATATGTGAATTGCTTGGTCGCTGACGCAGGCCTTCTGCCTTATTTGATAACGCCATATCCTATACCTTCCCATCGATGCGTCGTTTTGTGCGACGCTTGTTCATCTCGGGGTGAGATGCAGCCTTTACAGACCTTGAAGCTGCGATATCCACATATTGATCGGCGTGCCGCTGCTGCTCGGCGCCATCCCAGCGCCGATTCCACCGCTATTGAGTGCGCTGATCCATGCACCCAGGCTCAGGCTCGACGGTGACCCGAAAAGCGCAATGCCGATCCCCGAGATGCCGAAGTTCAATCGAATGCCGCTGTCCGAAAGACCGCCGTTCGATCCGATGAAAGGACTGCCTTGATAGCGTAAGAAGATCTGGTTGTCGCGCTCGACATAGTCCAGCAAAGACCCGTCCGGCGCACGCAGGACCGGGTTCGACGTATCACGGTTCAGCAGTTCCTGCTCGAGGATCATTTGCCGATGCGCCTGGCTCATACCCACCGAGCCACCACCCACGCCGCTCCGGTTTTTGAACTGAAACGGCTCGTTCGACATCTGCGCATGGGCGCTGCCGACACCCGCAATAAATGCAATCAAAACGAGCACGGAAAAAATCGATAATTTGCGGAATTTCATTCGGATTCTCCTCGTAATATGGCTGTTAGAAAAACTTTCCATTAAGCCGTCTCGACAACCACCGGCGCGAGCCGACACCACCTTCTTATCCACGACCTTTTCGAACCGGCACGTGCTATCGCTCATTCTGTTAGCCATCCTCGGCTAGTCGTAGTGTAAGCGCATCTTCAGGAAAATATGCAGTAAAAACCGAGGTATAGCCCCATTTACCCCGCCGGTGCTCCATCGGCAGGGGCTTCGTATCCGATGGGTAATTTTCTGTGCGGGTGGTTGAAGGGCTGGCACTTTCGCGCACTGATCGTGCCATTTGATATCACTTAATTGAGTACAAATTGCGCGAACGGGTATGCGGTTTCGCCGTCGTGGCGGAATCCCATGACGGTGGTTTTCCTGCGCTCGCCGATATCGCTCGGCCTAACCAATCTGATCCCGAAATAACACCTCTGCGAGAGCGAAATTGTTCACGATTCTGTTATCGTTTTGTGGTCGCCACGAGCAAAACTCAACGCTCCGGTGAGCGAGGCGACCCGAACTGAGCAAGTCGGCAAGACCCAATAAGACGCGGTCCGAAAGCTTTGCCCAGACCCGGACTTCGAGAGCAGCGAACTTTAATCACTAGTGCATTCGGCTTTCGCCGAAGACGGGGATACCATGAAAACATATTATACAGATGTTCGAATTCCCAAGGCCGGCGTAGCTGGGAAACGAAATTGGCGCACGCTCTCGATGGGATTGTTCCTCACCGCGACGATGACAGGCTGCGCAGCGACACCGTATGCGAAGACCGGCGTCGCGCCGGCTTTCACATTCCCAGTTACCTCGAACGAAACGCCGTACACGCAGTGCCTGAACGAGCTGCAGACGTTTCCGGCAAACAATCTCCCGACGTTTACGGTCGGCGAGATCGCAGATAAGACCGGCCAGATCAATTACGACGAAAACGGCCATGTCGTAACACAGGGCATCACCGAAATGGTGATCAGTGCTTTCTATAAGACAGGAAAAGCCAACCTGATTGAGCGCTTCGATCTGCGCATTCCGCTCGCTGAACTGAAAATGGTGCAGCAGGGCCTGACCAATCAAAAGCCGACCGATTATAAACTGCGGACCAGCGATTTCGTCATCTTGGGCGCGCTAACCGAACTCAATTACAACATTGTCAGTGACGGCATCGGCCTTTGGGTTGAAGGCATTGGCGCCGGTGCGCGGACGGTAGTTATCAACGTCGCACTGGATGTGCGCGTCGTGGACAGCAAATCCTTCGAAGTCCGCTACGTCAGCACCCTTCAAAAACAAATTTACGGTTTCGAGGTCGAAGCGAACGTCTTTCGTTTCTTCGGCAACTCGTTGGTCGAATTTGACGCCGGGCGGGTTCAGAACGAACCCCTTCAGCTCGGTGTCAGATCTGTCGTGGAGATGGGCGTTTACCAGATCATGACAGACTTTCTCGGGCTCCCAAAGTCGGAAATTTGCGGCTTAGTCGAGACCGATCACATGAAGTCTAAACTTAATGATATCTCACAAAAGGAGAATTGAGATGCACGCGAAACTACTCAGCAGCGTGGCTGTTGCCAGCCTTACTTTGGGCATGACAATGGCGGCCCCCGATGCGAAGGCGTTCGATGTCGTCGATTGGGAATGGACCAAGGACAAACAGGAAAACGTCTACGTGAACAAGTGGATTTGGGGCTGGTTTACCCCGTCTGGTGAAGTCCAGGTGGAAAAACTCCAAATCTTCGTCGGCGATGTCACGGCGCATGATAACCTTCAGGGCGATTTTGCCTCGCAGGTTGTCGAAGGCGGCGAGGTTACGGTGCCGATTGATCAGACGGTTTCGGTTTCGATCGATTATACCGACGACATCATCGGTGAAAGCAATGGCAACCCGATCAACGAGGTTCTGTTCTCCGAGGACGGTGTGTTCGACGATCCCAACACGCTCGACCCAAGCGGCCTGACCTTGACTTGGCAGGGTGGCGCCGGTGGCGATCAGGTTGTCGACGAGGCTGATGACGGTATTAACTTCAGCTTCAACATTTCCGGCGATCTGGTGGCAATGGTTGAGCCTGTGAACTTGCTGCAAGATGCAGTGGATCACCTCGGCCACGCCACGCAGACGGCGAGCGCAACCGGTATCGTCGATCTGATCTCCAGCCCGACCATGGTGTCGGTGCATGAAGGTCAGTACCTGATGGGCGACCTCAATGTTCTGGACCAATCGGATCTCGGTGCCGGCCTTGAAGTTCTGTTCGGCGAAGTTGAAAGCGGCAATCAGATGCACGACCTTGCAGGTCTTCTGATGCTTGGCGTTGCCGGCGGTTACGTCGAGAAGGCAGAGATCGATGCATCGGCTACGGCCGGTACGATGGGTTATGGCGGGCATCACAGCTACGAGAATGGTGGCCACCACTACTCGAACCCTGTGGAACTGGCCATCGACCAGAACGTTCAGGCGACCGGCGCAGTTGCGCAGATCACCTTGGACGCCTGGAAGCTGCCGGAAATCGTGCAGACGGCTAACAACGATCCGGAAGACTCGACCATCGACACCGGTGATACGTTGGCGACCAAGCACGACAACGGTAACGGTCCGATGCGCGAAATCCCGGAATTGGCCGTGTTCCAGCCGTACGCGACCGATTTGGTGGTGGAAGCCGACATCACGCAGTTCGCTTATGCTGACGTGAGCGCAACGGCCAGCTCCTTCCAGGACCTGACCAGCTTCAACAACCTCGGTGCTTATGATCGCCTCGGCACGCCGGGTCTGGTGGCAAACCAAGTCACTCAGGCAACCGGTCTTGTCGGTCAGATCACTGTGACCGTTCCGACCGTCGAAGTTCCCAATCCGTAAGGGCAGGGAATAACGCAGGAGGGGGGATCGCATTCGATCCCCCCGTCTTGCCTTTAAGGCCCGCGATCAACATCCGCCTTTTTTAAGTCGACAACGCACGAGGAGAATTCACCATGTTACGAAAAATTTTAAGCATCGCCCTGCTGTCTGCCTTTATCGTTCTCGGATTTGGGGTAAGCGGCGGGCCAATCGGCATTTCAGGTGCTTATGCACAGCAGATGTCCAACGATCCGTTTCGGTTTCGTGTGCGCAACAATCCCATGGCGGGGAACCTGGCCATCATGATGCGCCAAATTGACAACGAGTCGTCGTCTTCGTCATCGAGCGGATCGATTGCCGCCGGCAGCTCGAGCGTCGGTGTACTCAATCAGTACTCATCGACGACGATCGGCAACCTGACCGATATCCAAACGATTTTGGAGCAGGGTTCACAAGGTTACGTCAACCTGGATACGCAGCAGGACGGCGCCGGCAGCAGCCAGACATCGGGGTCCGAAGGTACGCAAGTTCTCGGTGGCAGTGCTTCGTTCGGCTCGGGTGACGCAAACAGCGTCACCGTCGTAGAGCCGCCGGCCGAAGACGCACCGACCGTTTCATCCGAAAGCGCGCAGGGCGGCTAGCCACAGCCTTCAGGCCTTACCTCTATTGAAGATCCCCCATCTTCAATCTTGGAGCCGTCCCAAACGCTGGTACGCCGCCGCGAGAAATCGCGGCGGCGTATTTAATGTTCTCAAATAATTTATGCGATCCTTGGTGCGCGATCGGTGGCACCTTGAAGCGAAGGCGACTATTCCTTTTCGCGCCATTCGCGGGCGCGTTTGCGCGCCGCAACGATCTCGTTGTCGCTCATCTGCTGCTCAATGCGATCACGGTTCTTGACCGCATACGGGTCGCCTTTTGCGGCTGCGATCTCATACCAAATATAGGCGTTGAATAGGTCCTTGGCCGTTCCCTGACCAAGCGCGTACATCGAGCCGAGCGCAAGTTGGGCTCTGGGAAGACCCTGCTTTGCGGACGCTTCATACCACTTGAAGGCTTCGCCCATATCGACAGCAGTTCCCTGTCCGGTGCGGTACAATTCGGCGATGTTGTATTGGCCGCCCGGATCGCCGGCTTCGGCTGCCTTCAGATACCACTTTACGGCCGCTTTAGGGTCGCGCTTGATCCCCGTGCCGTTGGCTTTCATGTAACCCAGGTTCATCATCGCGACGACGTTTCCCTGTTCGGCCGCCTTGGCGTACCATTCGGCGGCTTTGGGCGGGTCGCTTTTGACACCTGTCCCTTTTGCATAAAGAACGGCCATCATGGTTTGCGCCGTCGCATCGCCGGCCTTGGCGGCAACGAGATAATGCGCGGCGGCTTTTTGCAAATCTCGCTCGACCCCTTTGCCCGCCAAGTACATTCCTGCAAGCGCCACGTTCGCTTTGACGTCTCCGGCCGTCGCCGCCGGCTTCCAATGCGTCACCGCGGTGGCGTAATCGCCCTTGTTGAAGGCCGTTGCGCCGTCGCTGAATGCGTCGGCGCCGGCCGGGGTGGTGGATAGGGCAAGCATGAATGCTGCAGTTACAAGATGCGTTCGCATGGGGTGTCTCCCTCGTCAAGTGAATGGTTGTGCTGTCGACGCCCGGCAATTGCGTGCTGGGGACAGCGAAGGCGGGCCTGCAATAATTTGGATGCACCTAACGGTGCCTCAAATTCAGGCCGATTTCGGTTATGAGGCTCTATGTCGCGTCAAACAAGCGGGCAGACGGAGTAGCTCAAATGCTGGCTGAGCGCGGCTTACGGGGCGATGCCTACCCCTTATTTTCCATGCTTAACCCGCATGCTCGTTAGGTGGTGTACATCGCAAAAGGCTACGGTGGAGGGCTGATCGAAGGCCGCGTCAGGGACAAATGCGGCCCCTTATTTTCGCGTAATACCCTTCCAACTGAAGAACATGGTGTCTCAATGCGCTGCTATCTATCGAAACGATTGCCCGTCTTGGTCATCGCATCGACGCTCACGCTTACCGGTTGCAATCCGCTTGCCATCGCATCGGCCGTCGGCCTGGGTAAAAGCCTGCTCGCGCCGTCCGGGCCTGGTGCCGCGGGGGCTATGCCGCAGCCTGCCCCGATCGGTGAACAGTTGTCGGATGTAACATCGGCCGTGGTCGATGAGGCGTGCCGCGCGCAATTGCCGGCGAAGGCAGAAAACGAGACTCCCAAACCCGCCGGCAACAAAGGCAACAAGGCGTGCGGTTACCGTGACGTCTGCCTGCCGGGACACGCTAGGCCAAAACGCCTGATGGTGTGTGAAATACTCAGCGTCGAAGACAAAGCGCTACAGCAATCGGTCGCGGGTGACATCAGCCCAGATCAAGCGGCTGCAATGGATGGTGACAATGCAGCCGCTTGGGACTGGCGGCGCGCGGAAGATCGCTGACGCGCGCACGTGTTCTTGATAAAACGGCTTAGCGCAGCTCGCTCCCCGTACGATTGAAGCCGTTCTCGATCGCCCAGATCGCCGCCTGTGTCCGATTGGACGCCCGTATTTTCTTTAACAACGCCTTCAGATGAACCTTTACCGTTGCCTCGGTAATATCCAGGCGGTTGGCAATCACCTTGTTGGCGTCCCCTTGGATCAGGCACTGCAGGATCTCGATCTCGCGCGGCGTCAGGCCGTTGACGCTTGCACCGATGCCGTGTGACAGGCCGTTCCCGGCTTGGCGGAGTATGTCCGCAAGTTCGGTCGGAAACACCGTTTCGCCCGCCATCACGAGCGACAGCGAATGGATAAATGCCTCGGACGACATATTGTTTAATAAATATCCGTCAACACCCGCGTCCAAGACTTGCATCAACGTGATGCCGGTGACGCGGTTGCTCAGAATGACCGTCTTCGCGTGGCCGGAGTGGTCGCTCAGGTAGCGAATTTCCGTCAGCTCGAAGCCGCGCCCCTGATCGACATCGACCAGAACTAGGTCGCACGCGGCGTCCGGAGAAATACCGTCTATCGCGTCATGGATATTGCAATATTCACTCTCAATAGAGAACTTCGACCCTGCCAGGAGGTGCATCAGGCCCTCTCGGAAAAGGGTGCTCTGGGCGACGAGGATGATTTTAAACTCAGACATATTAATTTCCCTCTCTCAATTTCCAGCCATCGGAATTTATTCCCGTGCGTCATTGTGAGGCGCCAAATCTTCACGGTTTTAATGTTCAATTGTGCCGGAACGTTGTCCGAAGCAATCAATCTGACGCCCATCTGTACTGTCCGATTAAAATGCGCCAGTTCCATTTTGCCTGAAACAACAATATAGAATAGCATTTATGCAATTGCGGTGATTGAGGTCATCAATAAGTGGGTGATTGAATTACTTTATTTTTACTTAACTCCCGATGGGTGCCCGTAGACGTTATTAAGAGCAGCATGATACCTATTATGGAAATATCGGGTATGATATTTATCAACTCTTCGTAGTCGTTTGAGAATTCATTGAATTTTGCTGAGGTCAATATTGCCAATCTACTTATAATTTCTTTATTTTTATATTTCGTGCAAAAATCGGTTCGGCTCGCATGTGCGGCCAAGCGCGGCCACAAGTGCGGCTACGTGTGCCGATTTGCAGGCTGCTTCGCTTCTTCTTTAGCATTTATCAAGGTTTGTAATTGGGCCTGGGTGTACGCTTTTTCGTGGTGAAAATCATTTTTCGGCTCGGCATCGGTTGCGTTTCGAATTATTTTGTCGATACAAAAATATTATATTATAGTGGCTTAAGGTAATTATGGAAATCATCTTTGGCGATTTTTCTTGTTGTTATAACCAGTTAATGTGGTTGTTTCGAAATCGAAGGCTCTGATTTATGGTCAGTGATTATCTAAAGCAAAATCGCCCGCTGAGTGAGCTGAGGTATATCGTTGAGAACCATCATCAAGCGGGCGTCGCGATAGCCGTATCTACTTTCAATCAGGAAGTAATGGCCGCGATCAGTAATATTACCGAAATCAATACAGTCTCAAGTGCTCGCATTCAGGCGGACAGCCAGGTCGCGAGCGCCAAAATTGCCTCCGATGCCGAGGTTGCGGCGATTTCAATATCGGCTCATGCGGAAATATCGGTTTTAGATGTCCAGTCGCGGGTGGCCGAGGCGAACGGTGACGACAGTACGTTGAATGAAAATATTACTGAAGTGTGCAGCGCTGCGCATGCTGAGATTAGAAAGGCGGCGCAGCGCTCCGTCGACGAGATTCAGACGCATGCTCAAAATGCGATCGAGCGGATCACCGACTCCGGCCGGCAGGCGATCCAAAAGATTCAGTTGTTTGTCCCGAACATCGAGGAACGCATGCGCACAAACGAAGGGTTTGCGCAGGCGCGCCTCAACAAGGCATTTAACGACGCCGAAAGTCGACAAGAGCAGAAAAGCGCCTCGATCGCAAAAGCCGCCTCGGCCGAAGCGAAGCAGCTTCACGACGAGCTGGCCTCGACACTGAACCAACTCAGCAATCATGTGCAGACGGCGATCAAAGACATCAATGCCATCACAAACACTGCCATTTCCTCGATGAAACGAACCGTCGAAGGCGCGACGGAGCATATTTTCGCGGCCCGTGATCGGGCGATAGAGAAGGTCAAAAATCTGAAGCAACGGCGTTCCTCGTAACGTCAGCCGCCGGCACGAGTGGTCTTAGGCTTTATTCCCGACAAAAAAAGATCCGACACCTCAATCCCAGGGATTTAAATTGAGGTGCCGGATCAACATGCCAGGGGGTCAGGCGAGGTCGTGCGTGAAATTATGCCGATTAGGCGCTCTTCACGTTCATCTTTGTCGTGTTCGCGTTGGATGTTTTCCGCAACACTGGCTTCAAGACGCTGATTTCGAGTGCAGCGCCGCGTTGGCGTTGTCGGCGGCGATCTGCAGACCGTCTTGCATGAGATGCATGTACTTCTCGGAAATCGCGGCGCTGCTGTTGCGATAGTTCTCGAATGCGTTGCGCAGCCAGTCCTGCTGAAGTTTTGCGACGTCTTCATGGGTGCGGCATTTCATGATCTTCGATGCGCACGCCATATCCTCGGTCAGCCGGGCCTTGCCTAAATTCATCAACTCTTCGCTGATATCGACGGCGTCACTCAGCAGCTTTCCGTTGGTATTACTCATGGCATGCTGGCCGGCGCGGAAAAACCGGAACGGGTCCATGCCGCCCATGCACCACTGCGATGTCCATGCCTCTGCCTGGTCTGCGAGCGCTTCGAACGTCGGCATCTGCGTGCCCTGTGCCGTTCCGCCGCTCGTCTTCGATTGTGTTTTTCTTTCCATTTTTTTGTAGATCCCTCATTAAGCGATGTGACATGCGCTACGACGAATTGACGTCGTAGCACTCATTTTACGGTTTTTGCATGCGGAGGACCCGCGCCGACCCGTCTCTCCCCTTTGCAGTACAAAGAAGCTGCCTAAGCCTTTGCGGACCCTCCAATCTTGACGTCTCATCGCGCCCCGAAGTTCCCTGGCATTTCCTGCACCGCTCTCACGGACCGACATATGCCATTCTCCCCCGAACGCTCCTCATCAAGACCTGATCAGTAGAGCCCATCGCGGTATTACGTGCCTTGATAATTCTCAAGGCGACGTGCGATAGGGCGGCCCGTCCTCATAAACGTTGCAGCGATACAATCGCGTCGTGAACGTCTTGCTCCGTAACCCCGTCACTTTTCATGATCATACGGACGATTGGGTCACGGATCATGGCGACATACATCGGCTCGGCATTGTTACCGTACCAACCGTCCAGTGTTGTCGGGCGTTTTTGCGGACGGTTTTTGAAGTCGCAGGCCAGTGCTTTCGATGTTTTGATCGCGCGGGCCGCGGTTTCGTGCAGGTAAGGCTTGCTTAGCGACTCGCTGCGCAACCGACGCACCAGATCGCCGCGAATACGACCGCATGGAATTCGCGACAGTTCGGTCCAAGTGGTGGTTTCCATATGTAGCGGAATATTCGCGAAGATCCGCGTGTCGATCAGGTCGCCCGGCTTGAATATGAAACGGCGGTCGCTCCATAGGCTGGTCGCGGCGGGGACTGTTTCATCGGGCATGCCGATGATCCGACCGTACTTGATCACATATAGAAACTCTTTGTTGACCTCGGCCAATGAAAAGCTGCTTTGCGGCGGCAGGCCGATGGTGCAGACGCCGTCATCGTCGGCGGCACCGACCAAAGCGGGCAGCGAAACCTCTATGCCGTCCACCAGTATATTATGCCGACGGCTGCGTCCGAGGTGCGCGCCGTGCCGGTTGCTGTGTGGGGGAAGGGTGCCGATGGGATGGTCCGGGGCGTTGGTTGGTGCGTTCATGCTTGGCGACCAAGCGTTTGTTTTTTCGTTAATTTGTTTCATGTTTCATGCCTTTTTATCTTGAGCGGATATAGACAACATTCGGCCCGTTCGGGCCGCCTGCGCTCATCTTTTGGGATAGTTTCCTCGTCGCGCCTTGTTGCGACCGAGGCGGCACTCTGGCCTGCGCCAAGATAGCGCGCATTGACAATTCTCAAGGTCGAAGCGGTGCGTGCCGATAAAATGCCGACCTCATAGTGTGAGGCATTGAAAGGCCATGCGGCAGTACGGTTTACATTTTGCAGGAGGCGCGTTCGCCCCCACGCACCTACTGCGCCGGCACAGTAGGCGATGGTTCTGCATTGGCGGCGTTGCGTGTCTCGGGTCTTTGGCGCTGGCGGCGACCCGCTATCCTAAGCTGCATGCGTCATCGGGTGGCCCTTATAAATTGGACCCGTTCGCGGCGGGAGTTGAGCATCGCGCGTGGCTGATCGGCGAGAACAGTTTTTGGCTTGCCGAACGGGACGACAATCTGCTCCAAATCGCGCGCCGCACGGGGCTCGGCTATACGGAATTGATCGCAGCCAATCCGAACATCGATCCGTGGTTACCGAAGCCGGGTACGCGCATCGTCTTGCCGACATCGCACCTGATGCCGGCGCCGAGCGCGCCGGGCATTTTAATTAATCTGGCCCAGCAGCGGTTGTTCGTGGTGCAGGGTGCCGATGCTCCGGTATCCTCGTTTCCGATCGGCATTGGACAAGAAGGGTGGGAAACGCCGGTCGGCCGCACGCAGGTCGTGCGGCTGCGCGAGGACCCGGTGTGGCGGGTCCCGCCATCCATTCGCGCCGAAGTACCCTCGTTGCCCGAGACCGTACCGCCTGGGCCCGACAATCCGTTGGGCACGCATGCGATTGATCTCGGATGGCAGGGCTTCGTGATTCACGGCACCAATCAGCCGAACGGCGTCGGGCGGCGTGTCAGTCACGGCTGTATTCGCTTATACCCCGAAGACATCGAGCAGTTGTTCGAGATGGTGCATGTCGGCATGCCGGTGACCGTCGTCGATACCCCGATTATTTCCGGCTGGGTCGGTACGACGCTGTATGTCGAAGCACACCCGACGCAACGCCAATCGGATCAGATTGAGGTATTCGGGAAAGTCGTGGAAAACGATGATAAAGGCGGCCTGGACGATATCGTCTGCGCCGCAGGTCGCCATGCCGATAACATCAACTGGCAGCGCGTGGCGCATATCGTTCAAAGCCGAAGAGGCATTCCGAGGCCTGTGCTTTATAGCTAGCCCAAGCTCTCGAAAACTACTTGCGCCCAAATCATTTGCGCATAGCTTGGCGGAACATCTTGTCCATTTTTTCGTTCAACGACTTCAGTTCACCGTGAATCCGGTCAAGCTCGCTGCGATAGGCGGCGAGGTCGCTTTCATTCTTTTTCGCCATATTCGCGGCACTCGACGCTTTCATATTGGCATCCTCGGCCATTTTGATGGCACTGGTTGCATGACCTTCGGTTTCGTTCAACTGCTCGGACGTCGCACAACCGACCAAGGCAAACAGGACTAAAGTGGTGGCTGACACAATGGCAGCCTTGTGAAGGAAGTTGGACATATCCGTGCTCCTAATATCAGAGAAATATTATTGAGAAATTCGCCTGAATATCCCGAACTCATCGATACTGTGTTCACCGCGTGCTGACATTTGGATTTATCAACTTCCAGTCGGATTCCAGTCGGTTATTGAGCGGCACGCGCACAAGGAATTGGGCGCACCGCCTGATAATTCTCAAGGAATGGCGGCTTGATCCGTGGAACGCTTTTAAGCTGGATCGATAACCCAAAAGTCGGGGCTTTATAAGCAAAGCACGATGTGCAGGGGCCGTGATTTGGGGTTGAATAGAAAGAGCCATCCCTAAATGATTTTTGAAAACAGGCACGAGGCCGGCCGCCAGCTCTCCGAACGACTGCGCCATCTCCGCGATAAAGATACGGTCGTTTTGGCGCTGCTTCGTGGCGGCGTACCCCTCGGCTACGAAGTCGCCATGGCGCTGAACGCCCCGCTGCACGTGGTTTTCGTCCGTAAAATCGGTGCCCCCGGCAATCATGAACTTGCGATCGGCGCCATCGTCGACGGAAAGTCGCCCAAAATCGTCGTCAACGAGGGGATCGCGCGCCGGTTCGGCCTTTCGCGGAAATACATCGAAGCCGAGGCCGATAAAGAGCTGAAGGAAATCGAACGCCGTCGAAAGCTTTATCTCAAAGGTCTTAAGCGGACGAGCGTGAAGGGCAAGACGGCGATCATCGTCGACGACGGCATTGCCACCGGCTCGACAATGCAGGCTGCCGTGAAGGGTGTCCGGCGGTGGGGCACGGCATCGATTGTTATTGCGGTGCCCGTATCAAGCGTGGATGCACTGGAACAGCTTCAGGGCGAATGCGATGAGGTCGTTTGCCTGAGCGCACCGGAGATGTTCGGTGCGGTCGGGTACTTCTATGCCGATTTCACGCAGGTCGAAGACGACGAGGTGGTCGAGCTCTTGCAAAAGGCAAACCGTCGCATCGGCACGATCAGCCCCGCCAAACCCGCACCAAACCGGCGATGAATGCCGCGAGCCCCCAACCCCACCCCTGCACGATACCAGGTGTTGATAATCATCAATGAAGACCGCCGACGCGGAGGCCATAGTACCTCTTCACATAACGATATGCGCAGTTCTGCGCACTTTATCGAAAGGACCTCGGCGTGACGTCGCAAGATATTTCTGGATGGATGTGGGCCGAGTCTTGCACCCAGGTTGATCGTGCGGAGCGCATTAAGCGCTGGTTCTTCGAACCCGTCGGGCAGATACGCGCGGGCGACGTCATGAAGGCCGCGTGGCAATCCCCGATCGACATTTTCGAGGTCGACGACATGCTGTGGATCATCGTCGTGCTACCCGGCGTCAGTATGGTCGATGTCAATTATTTCGCCGAGCGAAACATGCTGATCGTATCGGGTGAACGGCGTCTGCCACGTCAGATGCGCCGCGCGAAAATTCATCGCATGGAAATCCCACACGGCATTTTCGCACGCCGTATCGCGCTGCCTGCATCGCGGTGGGTTCTGATCAACCGTGAACTGTCCAAGGGATGCCTGTATCTGGCGCTCCGACGTGACGAACATGAAAATGAAGCAGTGACATGAAACAGAACTCAGAGACTGACACTGAAACGCTTGGTTCCGCCGACGCCGTGGATACAGAATCGATAGAACAGCCGAACCGCGCGATCCCGGAAAATGCGCTGATCATCCTGCCGGTGCGCAATACTGTTATGTTTCCGGGCGAGGTGTCGCCGCTGATGATCGGTCGGCCGCAATCCATCGCTGCCGCGCAGGAAGCGACCGCCTCGGAATTGCCGCTTGGCGTCGTGATGCAGCGCGACCCAAGCGTCGATGTGCCCGGCGCCGACGACTTGTATGAAGTCGGCACCGTCGCCGGATTGCTGCGATATGTCACCGCACCCGATGGCGCGCACCATGTCGTCTGCGGCGGCAAAAGCCGCTTCAAGATCAAGAAATTCCTGCCCGGCTGGCCGTTTCTTGTGGCCGAGGTCGATATCATCAATGAGCCGGAGACCCTGACCGACGATATCGAAGCGCAGGTCCTGGTGCTGCGTCAACGCGCCAAGGAAATAATCGAATTCATGTCGGGCGTGCCGAACGAGGTCGCGAACGCCATCGAAAACGTTGTCTCGAGCTCAGCCGTTGCCGACTTCGTGGCGAGCCTGATCGATATCCCGGCCGAGGAAAAGCAGGCGCTTTTAGAAACCGTTGATGTCGGGGAACGCCTGAAAAAAGTTTCGGAGGCCGTCTCGCATCGGCTGGAAGTGCTGCGCATCTCGCAAAAAATCGGCGAGCAGACCAAAGAGAGCATTTCCGAACGTCAGCGCGAGCATATCCTCCGCGAACAATTGCGGACCATTCAACGTGAGCTGGGCGAGGACGACGAGGGTGCCCGTGAAGTCGCCGAGATATTGCAAGCGATTGAGGACGCGGACTTACCCGAAGAGGCGCTAGCCGAAGCGAAGCGCGAACTCAAACGTCTTGAGCGGATGCCCGAGGCCGGCAGCGAGCATGCCATGATCCGGACCTACTTGGATTGGATGGTCGATCTGCCCTGGTCGAAGATGGACGAGGGCGAGATCAATATCACCGAAGCGAAACGCGTTCTCGACGAAGATCACTACGGTCTCGAAAAAATTAAACGCCGGATCGTCGAGTACCTTGCGGTGATGAAGCTCAGCACTGAGGGGCATGCGCCGATCCTTTGTTTCGTCGGCCCGCCGGGTGTCGGCAAGACCTCGCTCGGTCAAAGCATCGCGCGGGCGATGGGGCGGAAATTTACCCGGGTCAGTCTCGGCGGCGTTCATGACGAAGCCGAGATCCGTGGCCATCGCCGGACCTACATCGGCGCGATGCCCGGAAATATAATTCAGGGGCTGCGCAAGGCCGGCGTACGGAATCCGGTGTTTATGCTGGACGAGATGGACAAGCTGGGCACCGGTTTTCACGGCGACCCGTCTGCGGCGCTGCTCGAGGTGTTGGACCCGGCGCAGAATACGGCGTTCCGCGACAATTATTTAGGCGTGCCCTTCGATCTGTCGGCGATCATGTTTATCGGCACCGCGAACGTGTTTGATAACATTCCGGGGCCGCTACGCGACCGCATGGAAATCATCGAAATTCCCAGTTACACTGAAGAAGAAAAGCTGCAGATCGCGCGGCGCTATCTTGTGCCGCGCCAGCGAACTGCGAACGGCCTTAAGGAAAACCAATTCGATATCACCGATGCGGCGCTTAGTATGATCATCGCCAGCTATACCCGCGAAGCCGGCGTGCGCAATCTTGAACGGCGTATTGGGGCGGTTTGTCGAAGCGTTGCGGTGATGATCGCCGAGGGCAGTGCCGGGCATGCGAAGATCGACGCCGAAAATATCGAAACCATTCTGGGCGCGCCCAAGTTCGAAAAAGAAATCGCCATGCGTACCGGTACCCCAGGGGTGGCGACGGGGCTGGCTTGGACGCCGGTCGGTGGTGATATTCTGTTTATCGAAGCCGCCCGGATTCCCGGCAAGGGGCGATTGATCCGCACCGGGCAACTGGGTGATGTCATGAAGGAAAGTGCGGAGGCTGCGTTCACGCTTGTAAAGGCGCGAGCTGAAGGCCTCGGCATTGATCCGAAACTTTTCGAAAAAAGCGATATCCATGTGCATGTCCCGGCGGGTGCCATTCCGAAAGACGGGCCGAGTGCCGGGGTCACCATGGTGACCGCGTTGGTGTCGCTGCTGACGGGCCGCTGCGTCAAAAGCGACGTTGCGATGACGGGCGAGGTGTCTTTACGTGGCTTGGTCATGCCGATCGGCGGCGTAAAAGAAAAAGTGCTCGCAGCGGCACGCGCCGGCGTCGCGACCGTTTTGCTGCCGGCGCGAAACAAGAAAGATCTTGAAGACGTACCGGCGGCCGCGCTGAAGCAGGTTGAGGTGATCTTTTTGGAAAGCATCGAAGATGCGATCGAGGTTGCGCTTGAGCCCACCAGCGAGAGCCTCAAGGTGGCGCAGCATGCCTAAAGATTGAAGCGTTGTTTTTTTACATAGGGATCAGTGCCATGAATAAGCCGCATGAAGTTAAAACTTGGGTCGTCGTCGCGGATGCCGGGAAGGCGCGGTTTTTAGTGCGCCAAGGCGTGGGGAAGAAGCTGGTGCCTGCGTCGGTCGGCGACGTCGTGCATGCAAATCCGCCGACCCGCGAGCAGGGCACGGACCGTCCCGGTCGAACCCACGAAAGTGCCGGGGGCGGCGCGATGGGGATGCGCCATGCGATGGAGCCTAGGGTCGATTGGCATAAATTCGAAAAAAGTAAGTTCGCCCATGAAGTCGCCATGATCATCAATGATGCAGCCTTGGCAAAGTCCTTCGATCGGCTGGTCGTGATTGCGCCGCCGGAAACGCTGGGCAACCTGCGCGCTGACCTCAACAAAGCGGCGCAGGCAACGGTGAGCTTAGAAATCGACCGTGACCTCACCAACTTCGACACGCAAGAAATCGCCCAGTATCTGAGCGATTTCTTCGAGCGGGGCGCTCAGGAAACGGATTGAATGCGTGTTTCGGCGCGTTTACAGCATCGGCTGAATGAGTGCCTCAGACTCATCTATGCCGGCCCTTTCTGCAAATCCCGCCCAGTCATGGATGACGATCTTTCCCCGGCTGACCGAAACCAAGCCGTCGTCGCGCAACTGGTGTAGCAGCCGGTTCAGGTGTTCGGCTGACAAGCCCAACGCATCGGCGATCACGGTCTGCGTCAACGGCATCGCACAGGCATTGCCGTAGGTTAGGTTGCGTGATTTTAGGCTCATGAACAGCGTATACAGAAAGTGCGCAATGTTTTCGGGGGAACTTCGGCGCCCGACACCGATCAGGCGTTGCTGCAGCTTGATACGTTCAATGTCGATCAGATGAATGATCTGATCGAGCAGAGGTGGATTTTCACGACATGCAATCCGTAAACGCGCGGCATCGAAAACGCAAAGCTGCACATTGCCCACCGCTTCTAGGTCGTGATCTTTAAAGGCGCCATAGAACGAAGATAGGCCCAGGGAGTCCCCCGGCAAATAGATGTTCAATATTTGCCGCCGGCCGTCTTCGAGCAATTTATAGCCGAACGCCCAGCCCGAATAGAGCGTGAAGACTTCGCTGACCAAATCGCCCTCGTATAAAAAAGTTACGCCGGCCGGATGCTTGCGAAATCCTTTATACGCATCCTTAAGCGATGCCGTGATGTCAGGCGAGTTAGCTGCAAAACAATTAAGGCGACGTAGGCTGCAATCTTCGCACTTCGCCGCACCGCTTTTGAGCGCCGAGGTTTCGTTTTGAGGTGGCGCAATACTCCGATTTAGACTGAGTTCTAACACGTTATTTGATGCTGACATATCCACTACCTTCCCAGTTGTGTAACGTTTGGCCGGTACTTGTTCATTGTTAAGATAGCTAAGTCTTAAACGGATTATAAGATGAGGTATCTACGTGCGTAGTTCCTGCAGTTTCGATAAAATTACGTTAACCGGTCGGCTGGATGTTCAATAAAGTCGCCATACGAACGAGTTCCGCTAAAGAATTCGCGCCTAACTTGTGCATGACGCGGCTGCGATGGCCTTCGATCGTTCGCTCGCTGATATCAAGATGATAGGCGCATTGTTTGTTGGACAATCCGGCAATAATATGGCGCAGAACCTGGCATTCTCTGGCTGTCAGAGAGTTAAACCTTTCGACATATTCGTTCATTTCTCGATTGGAATCGTTAGCACTCGAGGAAAACTGCATAGCGCGTTCGACGATGTCTATAACGGCGGTTGTATAGATCGGTTTTTCAATGATATCGAACGCACCTTCTTTGATACCGTCCGTGACGGTCCGTAGGTCGTCGCGCCCGGCCAGAAGAATAACCGGAATTTGGCAGTTTTCCTGAGACAGATCGTGCAAAAGCTCCAAGCTGCTGAGCCCCGGTAGCGTGTGCCCGAGGATGATGCAGCCGGCCTCTGCATATTTGGCTTCTTCGAGAAAGCTGCCGGAGTTTTTGTAGCTCTTGCAGCGGTAGCCCCGGCTTTCGAGAATGCTGCTCAAGAGCTGTCGTTGGGTGTCGTCGCGCTCGATGATGTACACACTGCCGCCGGGCTGCGGCATTGAGACGATATTGGGATCGTCCGTCTGCAACTTTTCGGCGATGAGTGCCAATAATTCATCGGGGGGTGCGGGTTTGCGGATGCAGTCGATCCCGGCGGCCTGTATTTTGGCAAGGCCCGCAGCTTGGATATTGCCCGCAAGAACGATCCCGTTAGTATGTCTGCCACTTTCGAAATAAAGATTTCTGATCAGGTTTACGCCTTTGTCGCCGTTCGACAATAAGTCGTCGGCGATGACGATGTCCGGCCAGCTTATTTCCCGCGCCTTTTTAATCATGTCCTTCGAATTGTTGGAGACATGCACGCTATAATCCTCAAGTTCGAGAAGTTGTCGAAGCGTGTTCATTTCCATGTGATCGTTGCCGACAATGAGGATGCTGCAATCGTCGCCTTTGTCGGATAAGTTGGAAGGGTTCTCAACTTCGCTGTTGCCCTCATTGCCGACGAACGGCAGAGCAATTCTGAATACCGTTCCCTTGCCGAAAACCGATTTTACGGAAAGCTCGCTATCCAGAAGCTTGGTGAGATTGTTCACCACGGCCAGGCCAAGCCCGATCCCACGTCCCCAGCGGTTTTGTCCGGCCTCGCCGACGTAATACCGGTCGAAGATCCGCGACATTTCATGCTCTGGAATGCCGATGCCGGAATCCCAGACCTCAACCAAAACATTGTTTCCGCGCCGTCTGCAGCCGATCAAAACGTTGCCGGTATCGGTGTACTTAAGGGCGTTGGAAACGATGTTCTGAAGGATGCGGGCGAGCAGGCGCTGGTCCGTGCGCACGATCGCCAAGCTACCGACGACGCGTAAGCCCAGGCCCTTGATCCGGGCGTGGCGCGCGAATTCCCGTGCACATCGGTTTAGGATTATTTGGATCGGGACCTCGGAAATGATCGGACTGATGCCGCCGCGCTCCAGCTGATCGATATCGAGCAGCGTATCCAGCGTTTCGGACATAGAGGCCAGGGTGATCTCAAGATCGTTGACGAGTACCGTCGCATCTTCGTTTTCAACCTTTTTCGCCAACACTCCCTGTATCAGCCGTAACGTCTGAAGGGGCTGGCGAATATCATGGCTTGCCGCCGCTAAAAATTCGGACTTGATTTTGTTTTTGGAACTAGCGTCGGTGAGCGCGTTTTTCAGTTCATCATATCGACGAAGTTGTGCGCTGATGTCGCGAAAAAAGATAAACACCAGCATTTCGGTCGGCCCATGCCACGGGCACAAAGTGGCTTCGACGGGCAGGCTGTCACCGTTCGAGCCGACAAGCTGCAGGTTGAAGCTATGATCGAAAGTCATCGGCGATGGATTGACGATGAAGTCCCTGAAAAGTTTCAACTGCCGGGTTCGGTTCGTGTCCGCGAAAATGCGATCAATCTGGGTACCGATGATGTCGCTGGTATCGCATCCGGTCATTTCGATGATGCGCTTATTGAGCAGGCGTAGCTGCAACGAGCCGTCTACGGCGGTTACCATCTCGGGCGTTGCGTCGATGAAAGATTTTAGAAATACATTATCGAGCGGCCCCTGCATTGCCGCCGCTGTCGCAGAATTTCGATCTATTTCTCTGCGAAGTTTCGTATTTTCCGCTTCGAGCTTTTTTAAACGCGCTTCATAAGCGGACGAGGACGTGCGGTAATGTTCTTCCATAAGAATTCATGACTATTTTGATGAACAGCTCCAGGTAGCTGTAACCGAGCCTCCAACCTTTCTACGCTAAAGTTGTATAAGCATAGAACGATTTTCCGCTTAAGGGAATACTTGTTGTTCTTTTGTGTATCCGCGGTTTGGCGCAGACATTGCGACAACTCACTAAATTTGTTGATTAAACTCCATCGATAAAGTGTGGGCTCCCTTGATTTCCAGGCGCGGCGCGAAATCCGGATATTGCGGCTTTATTTTCTTTTTCAGCCACACTGCATCGTTGTATTGCGCATATCGCAGGCGATAATGCCTGATCTGCATCGGCACCAGATCCAGCGTCGTCACGCAGCCGGTTGCCGGATCTATCGTTGGAAAGTATAGCAGCGCCAAGTCGGGCCTATACGCTTCGTGGCCGCCGATACCCTCGTAATCGTTAATCAGGTCGCCGCACCCGTAAATGATCAGGTGCCCTTTGTAGATTTCGCATTTCTTCGGGTGATGGGATGAATGCCCATGCACGATATCGATCCCGCCCGTATCAATCAGCCGTCGGGCGAACCAGACTTGTCGGAAGTCGATATCATAGCCCCAATTGCTGCCCCAGTGGATCGAGAGCACGGCGATGTCGCCCTTCCGTTTGGCCGCCGCAACCCGCGCTGCGATCCGTTGTACGGATGCTTCGGTGTAGTCGGACAGCACCGAGATCCCGGGGCGATCTTCGGTTGCTGCCCAGGCGTCCGGAATGCCGCTGTCGGTGTGGCCGACGGCGAAGATCAGGGCGCGACCGTTCTCGAGCGGCACTATGGCGGGGGCCGTCGCCTCGAAAATCGTCTTTCCGGCACCCGCGGTGTGAAGCCCTGCGCCTTGAAGGGAGTTCAGTGTTTCGCGCAGTCCCTGAACGCACCAATCCAAGGTGTGATTGTTTGCAAGCACACAGCAATCGAAACCGGCTGACTTCAGCGCCGCCAGATTGTCCGGCGACATGCGATAGTTGATGCCTTTTTTTTCGTATTGCTCGGTCGTCGTGATGGCGGTTTCCAAGTTGGAAATTAATACCTCGGGGTCGCGCTGCGCGATTTCCTGCAAGGCATCGCCCCAAATGTATCGTTCGTCGATGGGGCGCGGAATGTTGCCGTATGCCCATTCCGCTAGACGGACATATTCCAACGCGGAGTTTATGTAGGGCTCGTGAATTTCTGGCCGCGACGGATGTGGCAGAATTTGATCGATCCCACGCCCTGTCATCACGTCACCCACCAGCAGCATGCGCACCGGCGCGGACCTGGAATTTTGTGCGAGCACGTCCCCCGCACTTGAACTCGGCGTGTTGTTGGCCTGATCGCTTTCAAGGTGGTGACGGTTCATCATCTCCTGTCTCATCATCGGCTGTGAGGATGTCGAAAATACTGGCCGCAGGTTCGTCCATTTGTCGGCGCGCACCGGCCATGACGTCGCTCTCGCCGGCCACCCAGGCAACGGCTGACTCAAGGTCGTTGATCGTTGCTGCGGTGTTGACGATGGCGGTGACCTTCCAAGCCGGGATGTCACCGCATAACCGCAGGATGTCCTCAACGCGAATTGCTTTTTCGGGTGTGTGCGCGCGCATCAGTGTCGGACCAATCCAGCCAATTTCAACGGTATCGTATGGGGTTATCTAGGCGGCGTAATTGATATAGCTCAGTCTTGGCATAGCTTTCTTGGCCTAACTTTCTTGGCAGGGCTTTCAGGGTAGGGCTCTCTGACGCAAGCTTTCCGATGCCGTCCGAAACTTGATATCCCGCAAGGCAGGACGGTGCATGCTGCGCCAAACTTCAATCCAGCACTATCCGCCGGGGATAGTGGTTCGGTTGGAGGCGTTTAAAATGATCAAAAAGATCATGGTGGCAGTTGATGGGTCACCGAGCGGAGACAGAGCCCTGGATTGTGCAACGGAAATCGCGCACGGCCTGAATGCAAAACTGAGGATTGTCCACGTGTTGCTGCATGGCGAGCCGCCGAAAGACCTTGAACGCATGGCGCGC